>CAMBGF010000096.1 GCA_945866135.1 Bifidobacterium breve | reverse complement strand
TCTAAAGCCTCGGGTGCTAATTCAAATCGAGAAATAATCAGGAGACACGACGTGTCGGTCAACATTAAGCCACTTGAGGATCGCATCCTCGTTCAGTCACTAGAAGCCGAGCAGACTACCGCTTCCGGTTTGGTAATCCCAGATACTGCTAAAGAAAAGCCACAAGAAGGCAAAGTTGTCGCAGTAGGGCCAGGTCGTTTCGACGAACATGGCGAAAAGCGGATTCCGCTTGACGTCAAAGTCGGCGACGTAGTCATCTATTCCAAGTATGGCGGCACTGAAGTTAAGTACAACGGTGTTGAGTACTTGTTACTTGGTGCCCGCGACATTCTTGCAATCGTCGAGAAGTAAGAAATTTGCGATAGCGCCCCGGCCAGATAGTCGGGGCGTTAATCACAATCTGTAAGTTTTGGTTGCCACCGTGCAGCTCAAGGAACTACCGGTCACTAATTAGTGACCACATAAAAATTGGAGAAATACAAAATGGCAAAGACCGTTCAATTTGACGAAGAAGCTCGTCGCGCATTAGAACGTGGCGTTAACGCCCTCGCTGATGCAGTGAAAGTAACACTTGGACCAAAAGGTCGCAACGTTGTCATTAGCAAGGCTTGGGGTGCGCCAACTATCACCAACGATGGTGTGACAATCGCGCGCGAAATCGAACTTGAAGACTCTTACGAAAACCTTGGTGCGCAGCTTGCCAAAGAAGTTGCTACCAAAACAAACGATGTTGCCGGTGACGGAACAACTACTGCGACCGTATTAGCTCAGGCTCTTGTGCGCGAAGGACTAAAAGTAGTTGCAGCTGGCGGAGCTCCCGTAGAACTGAAACGTGGAATCGATGCAGCAGTAAAAGCTGTTAATGAAGAATTATTAAAGCAGGCTCGTCCAGTTGATGGCAAAGAAGGCATTTCCCAAGTTGCCTCAATTAGTTCCCGCGACAAAGTAATCGGCGACATGATTGCCGAAGCTTTCGACAAAGTTGGTAAAGATGGCGTCATCTCAGTTGAAGAATCCAGCACAACTGCAATGGAACTTGAATTCACTGAGGGTATGCAGTTCGACAAGGGCTACATCTCTCCTTACTTCGTAACTGATGCCGATCGCATGGAAGCCGTTCTAGACAATCCAGCAATTCTTTTATTGCAGGGCAAAATTTCTAGCGTCTCTGATCTACTTCCAATTTTGGAAAAAGTTTCAGCAGCCAGCAAGCCGCTTGTGATAATTGCGGAAGATGTCGATGGCGAAGCACTTTCTACTCTTGTTGTGAACCGAATTCGTGGCACTTTCTCGAGTGTGGCAATCAAGGCGCCAGCTTTTGGCGATCGTCGCAAATCAATCTTGGAAGATATCGCAATCCTTACTGGCGCTCAGGTTGTTTCTGCTGATGTCGGCCTAAAGATTGATCAAGTTGGTCTTGAAGTTTTGGGTACTGCGCGACGCGTAGTTTCCACTAAAGACAACACCACAATCGTGGATGGCGGCGGCGACACTGCTGCAGTAAATGATCGGGTTAGCCAGATCAAGCGCGAGATTGAAAATTCCGATTCCGATTGGGATAAAGAAAAGCTTTCGGAGCGGTTAGCAAAACTTTCTGGTGGAGTTTGCGTAATCAAGGTTGGCGCACACACTGAAGTTGAACTTAAGGAAAAGAAGCACCGTATCGAAGATGCAGTTTCGGCAACTCGGGCTGCAATCGAAGAAGGTATCGTTTCTGGCGGTGGATCTGCATTGATTCACGCTTCTGCAGTTCTAATTGGCGATCTTGGACTTACTGGAGATCAAGCAATTGGAGTTCAGATTGTTCGTCGCGGTGTTGTTGAGCCACTTCGCTGGATCGCAGAAAATGCCGGCCTAGAGGGTTACGTAGTCGTTGACCGCGTTCGTGAACTTGGTCAAGGCCAGGGTCTAAACGCAGCTAGTGGCGAGTATGGCGATCTAGTTGCCCAAGGTGTTATCGATCCAGTAAAGGTAACTCGTTCCGCACTTGAAAATGCTGCCTCAATCGCAGGAATGCTTTTGACGACAGAAGCACTTGTTGTGGAAAAGAAAGAAAAGGCCCCAGCAGATGCAGCCGGTCATGGTCACGCTGGACACACGCATTAATTATTAGAAGCAAAAAAATAACGGCCCCAGATTTTCTCTGGGGCCGTTATTTTTTTAAAAAGTGTTAGGAAGATAGACGGGCTTTGCTGGCTTGCTGTGCGTAGATAACTTCGCGATCTTCTTCGCCAAGTCCACCCCAGACTCCGTATGGTTCTTTGGTTTTTAACGCATGCGCACGACATTGCGCAATTACCGGGCAAGCTGCGCAAATCGCCTTGGCAGTGGCAACTCGTCGTTCCCGAGCCGAACCGCGTTCGCCATCTGGGTGGTAAAAAATATCAGAGTCTAATCCGCGACAGGCAGAGTCCAATTGCCAATCCCAGAAATCTGCGTTTGGTCCAGGCAATCTAGAAAGATCAGCCATGACTTCCCCTCAATAAAAACTTGCTCCCAATGCTTCTGATACTAGAACCGCGCCATAAGTTGGTCAAGTAAATTCAATGAACAAGTTTTGGCGCCTTTCCTAGCTGTCTGAGAAAAACCCAATGAATTAGGGATGTTTCAATGGCTCAAGGTGCGTAAACCGCAAAACCACACAAGAATGAGGTACATGTCACAGCTCGAGTCGTCCACTGAACCAGGACTTACCGTTGCGGCCGTGGCCCGGCGAATTGGGATTGCCCCGGCCACCCTTCGAACCTGGGACCGCCGATATGGACTTGGGCCCACGGTTCACAAAGCTGGATCCCATCGCAGGTATTCCGCAATCGATGTCGCCCGGATTGATTTAATGCGAAAACTTATGCTGAATGGGGTCTTACCTAGTGAGGCAGCGCGAAGTGCGTTGAATCAAGAAGTAGTGCCAGCTAACTTGGTGGCAGATACGCAAGATTCAAAATCAAATGTCGAAGCTGTTCAAGGATTGCCCGACAACGTCATAGCTCTAGATGGTCCAAAGTCAGTTATTCGCTCTCTAAATAGGGCTGCCGCTAAT
>CAMBGF010000095.1 GCA_945866135.1 Bifidobacterium breve | reverse complement strand
ACTTCCGATGATGTTCGAGACACTGTGAATTATGCAGAACTGGCAGAGATTGTCCATGCCGCGATTGTCGGTGAACCAGTTAACTTAATTGAAAAACTTGCTAACCAGATAGCCACCGATTGCTTGGATATATCGGGAGTTACAACCGTGACTGTTACCGTACATAAACCTCAGGCACCAATTCCAGTTCCATTCACAAATGTTTCAGTGTCCAGGACGTTACCGTAATGAAGGCCACAGTTGGCCTTGGCTCAAATTTGGGCGATCGGCTCGCTAACTTACAATTCGCAATTGATTCGCTAAATGCCATTGTTGGAACCCAAGTTCATTGCATTTCACCAGTTTATGAAACAGATCCGGTGGGTGGCCCAGCGCAAGATGATTATTTAAATGCCGTTGTGGTTTTAAAAACTATTTTGTCGCCGGAACAACTTCTTGATGCAACGCAACAGATCGAACTTGCAGCTCACCGGGAACGTAATGAACATTGGGGGCCGCGCACCTTGGACTTGGATTTGTTGGCGATGGATGATTTAACTCTTAATTCACAAAATTTAGTTTTGCCACATCCGCGAGCACATGAACGTGGTTTTGTGTTATTGCCATGGTCAACACTTGATCCGGATTACCTAATTCCAGGACATCGATGCGTTTCAGAATTACTAGCGGAAGTTGACACAAGTGGCGTGCGGTCAAGGCCAGACTTAACACTTGTGGTTACGCAATGATTCAGCAAACTAAAGTTGGCACCTTAGTAGTTCTATCAGTGTTATCCAGTGCAATCGGTTGGTCACTGTCCCAGCTTTGGCCAATCTGGTTTGAACAAGGCATCCCAATATCAGTTGGTAGCGCAGTGGCTATGGTGCTGGTAACCCTTAGTTTGTTGGTTTGGACGCTGATGACTCGGGCACGGCTAAAACCAGGTTCGCAAGCACCCAGATTGCACCCACTAGTTGCTGCGCGAACTGCAGCGCTGGCAATGTCAACATCTCGAGTGGGCGCATTAGTTTTTGGTTTCTATTTTGGTGTTGCGTTATCCAGTCTTGCGGGAGCGAATTCACCAGCAGCCAATAACCGAATAGTTATTTCCATAATCACGGCAGTTGCCAGTTTATTCACCGCGGCTATTGCGTTATGGCTAGAAAGAATTTGTCGATTACCACAGCCGCCGGCTAAACCGGAGGTCAGAAATGGTAGTTCCGCTTAGACTGCTGGTATGAGTCGAGTCGCGCTGCTGCAAATAGACGTGAGCGATAGTGAGACACCTGAAGCCAGAGTTCTGCGAGTTTTAGATTTAGTTGCGCAACAAAAAGGTAAATGTGATTTAGCGATTCTGCCTGAGTTGTGGAAAATCGGTGCTTTTAATTCTGGCGCGTTGGAAGATTGCGCAGAATCGACTGACAGTGAATTAGTCAAGCAATTGCAACAAGTGGCCAAGGCAGGAAACTTTTGGTTACATGGTGGCTCATTTGTTGAACGACTTGCAGATGGTGGGATGTCCAACACTGCTGTGCTGATTAATCCAGCTGGCGAGATAGTTGATTTTTATCGCAAGATGCATCTTTATGGATTTGATCGCGGGGAAGCGATTTTACTAAATCGTGGAACGCAGATTGTGACCGCCCAAGATACTCCTGTTGGTCACGCTGGCTTAGCGATTTGCTATGACTTGCGCTTCCCAGAGTTGTTCCGTGGCATGGGAGATTTAGGTGTTGAAACGATACTCATTAGCTCAGGCTGGCCAACGCCACGAATTAATCACTGGCGGGTTTTGAACCAAGCCCGCGCCATTGAGAACCAGGCTTGGGTAATTGCGTGCAATGAGGTTGGACCAAATGGCGACGTCATGTTGGGTGGTCATTCAATGGTGATAAGCCCACGCGGTGAAATTGTGGCAGAAGCTGGAACTTCGCAAGAAGTTCTCTACGCCGACATTGAGCTTGCTCAAGTTGCCCAGTTTAGAGCCGAGCACCCATTTCAAAAAGATCGATTTATTCGCTAGTTGAGTTATCCCGCTTATTAAGCGCACTAAGTCCGGCGTTGTATTCCTTCAAGTCAACATCGCCATCACGGTCTGCGGCTCGATCAAGCTGCTTTGCTAAGCGAGTGTCACTGCGGGACCACATCACAGCAACAATTACAAGAAGCACAAATGTTGGAACCTCGCCAAGTGCCCAAGCAACACTGCCCCCTGCTTGGGAATCAGCTAACAAACTAGTCACCCAAGGTGGTTGCACCTGGATGTACCAATCAACACCGATTGGTTCAGTCGATTGCATGAGCGAGATAGCAAAAAATGCGTGAAGTGATAAACCAACTAACACAATCATCAAGCGTGACCAATATGGGATTTCTCTCGGACTTGGGTCTGCGCCAATTACTACGTAACTAAAAAGTAAACCAGAAATTAAGAAATGAACTTCCATAAAGATATGTCCAGTATGACTGCCCATCAAAGTCGCAAATAACGGTGTGAAGTACATTGCGTAAAGTCCAAAAGTAAAGACCCCCAAAACGAATAATGGATGGGTGCTGCGCCGCGAATAGTTGCTATGAAGTGCAGCCAAGATCCATTCGCGCGCGCTTCGATGATCAGTTACTTTTTTTGCAGGTAAAGCGCGTAGGGCTAGGGTAATGGGGTTACTTAGCACGATAAAAATTGGCGCGATCATGGACAAAACCATATGTTGAATCATGTGATATTCAAACGAAACTTTTGAATACATGCTGATTCCAGAACTAGTAGTCCAGATAACTAAACCAATGCCAGCCATGAATGAAATCGTTCGAAGAGCACTCCACCGAATTTCATTGTGCTTAACTCGCAATACCCCGATGGTGTAAAGCGCAGCAGCAACCAAGCTCAGCGTCAAAATCAACCATTCCGGATTCCAGCCAATAATCACATTTGAAAAAGTTGGCGGTGGCGGATATGCAAAGCCAAGAATTTCTTCACCTGCAGAATTCAGTGGCGCAGAGGAACGACTTGTTGGTGTGGAATGAAGCGCAGCACCGACACCAATTGCGATTGCCATGATTACTGCATCTGTTGCCAGAAACCCCTTTAAATTTCCATTCGAAGTTAAGCGCGCTCGAATTTTTACTGCCAGCAACATCAAAATTGTAAAAAATAT
>CAMBGF010000094.1 GCA_945866135.1 Bifidobacterium breve | reverse complement strand
ACAGGTGATGCCGGCTGGTTGCCAGCTCTTGGCGAATCCATTCGAGTTATGGAAATTTTGGATGAAATCCGATTAGCACCCCCAGGTGCTTAACGCGGCAATGTCTTGGGCTCGATAAATTTCAAGGATTTTTCCTTCCTGACCTCACGCGCTCAACGTTGCCAAGGCTTTTTGCCGATAAGATCATCGAGTGAGCGCGCCAAATAAGTCCTTTGACCCAGTTGAAGTCACTACCTTGTCGGTCAAAGTCTTGGCTGGGTACGTCAAAGATGCAATTTCTGCAATTTCTAGCGCTGCCACCTTGGATGAATTAAAAGAAGTTCGGCTAGCCCACACTGGAGATCGCTCACCGCTTGCCCTGGCTAATCGTGAGATTGGCGCTCTGCCACCAGCGGCAAAAGCAGAAGCCGGCAAGCGCATGGGTATTTCGCGCGGCGAGGTAAACGCTGCCCTAACTAAACGCTCGGATGAACTTGAATTACTTCGTGACGCAGTACTGCTCAAAGAAGAAGCCGTAGACGTTACAACTGCAACTGGTGTTCGCGCGCAGGGCGCCAGACATCCATTAACCACAATCCAAGAACAAATCACTGACGTGTTCGTGGCTCTTGGTTATGAATTAGCCGAAGGCCCAGAAGTTGAATCTGAGTGGCTTAATTTCGATGCGCTTAATATTTCGCCAGATCATCCTGCGCGAACTATGCAAGATACTTTTTTCATCGGTACCCAGGAATCTGGTATCGTACTTCGCACTCACACTTCGCCAGTGCAGATTCGCTCAATGCTCACCCGCGAACTTCCAATTTATGTAATTTGCCCGGGCCGAGTATTTCGAACTGACGAACTTGATTCCACGCACTCACCGGTATTCCATCAAGTCGAAGGCCTTGTCATTGATAAGGGCATCACTATGGCTGACCTCAAGGGAACACTTAATCACTTCGCCCAAGCAATGTTTGGTGAAGGAATTGTGACCCGACTTCGTCCTTCCTATTTTCCATTCACGGAACCTTCAGCTGAAGTTGATTTGCAGTGCTTCGTATGTCGCGGAGCTTCAGTTGATAACCCAGATGCACCTTGCCGCACTTGTCGCAGCGAGGGCTGGATCGAATGGGGTGGCTGTGGCATGGTCAATCCAAAAGTTCTCGTTGCCACCGGTATCGATCCAACAATTTACAGCGGCTTTGCATTTGGCATGGGGCTCGAGCGCACTCTGATGTTCCGTCATGGCATAACTGACATGCGCGACATGGTTGAAGGCGATGTTCGCTTCACTCGCGCATTTGGGCTGGGCGTCTAATGAAAATTCCAGTTTCCTGGTTGCGCGAATTTGTCGAAATTCCTGAGAATCTTTCTGGCCGCCAAATTTCTGAGCTATTGCTAAAAGTTGGCTTCGAAGTTGAGGGTGTTGAAACAGTTGGCGATGTTCGCGGCACTTTAGTTATTGGTCGCGTTCAAAAAATTGAAGAACTTACCGATTACAAAAAGCCGATTCGTTGGTGCCAGGTAGAAGTAGGCGCAGCCCATGGCAATTCCCAAACTCCGGGAATTCGCGGGATTGTTTGTGGCGCGAGTAACTTTGTCGAAGGTGACATTGTTGTAATTGCGCTGCCAGGCACAACTTTGCCAGGTGACTTCACGATTGCAACGCGCGAAACTTATGGCCACATTTCTGATGGCATGATCTGTTCCGTTCGCGAACTTGGCATCGGCGATGAACATGATGGAATATTGGTTTTACCGGCGAACTCAGGCAAACCCGGTGATGATGCGTTCCCAATCCTGGGCCTAGGCGATGAAGTATTAGACATTTCGGTTACCCCTGATCGTGGCTACGCACTGAGTATGCGTGGCATTGCTCGCGAAGCTGCGATCTCCCAAGGTGTTACCTTCGTTGATCCTGGCGCGCAATTAGCGCAGCTTCCAGAAGCCGCCGGAACTGCGATTCAAGCAGCAAGTGATGACTATGAAGCCTGCGATCTATTGGTGCTTCGCACCCTTGGTAATTACAACCCTGCCTCGCCAACACCTGATTTCATCAAGGCCCGTCTGGCAGCTGTTGGAGTGCGCTCCATTTCATTGGCAGTTGATTTAACAAACTATGTAATGTTCGAACTTGGTCAGCCATTGCACGCCTTTGATGCCGACAAGATCACTGGAACTATTCGCGCTCGGTGGGCAAAAAAAGGTGAAGAACTTGAAACCCTTGATGGCAGCAAGCGCACACTGTCACCAAATGATTTGGTAATTGCTGATGATGCGCGAGTACTTTCCTTGGCCGGAGTAATGGGAGGCGCTTACAGCGAAATCTCAGCAACAACTACTCGGGTTTGCTTAGAAGCTGCGCACTTTAATCCAGTTGATATTGCTCGAGTAAGTCGTCGCCACAAACTTTCTTCGGAAGCCTCGCGTCGCCTGGAGCGCGGTGTTGATCGGATGCTGCCTCCAGTTGCTTCAGCCAGATTCGCCGAGCTCTTGCTGGAGCACGGTGGCGCAACTTTTGAAGGCACCTCGGGTGTTGAGCAAGCGCCAAACCCAACTGTGATTTCACTTGATCCAACGATGCCAGGACAAGTTGCTGGACACACTTACGAAAGCGCAAACATCGAAAAGATTTTGACTGCACTCGGTTGTGTTGTAGATGCAACGAGTGCTCCTTGGAAAGTGCGCGTTCCATCCTGGCGGCCAGATTTAGCAGCTGCGATTGATTTAGTTGAAGAAATTATTCGCATCGATGGCTATGAAAAAGTTCCTGCGACTTTGCCAACTGCCCCAGCTGGTCGTGGACTAACTGCTGCGCAAAAACTGCAGCGCCGAGTTGGTTTGCATTTAGCTGGCCGCGGGTTAGTCGAAGTTCGCAATTACCCATTCGTTGGAGTTGTGGAATTTGATGCACTTGGAATTCCTGCCGACGACTCGCGCCGGCACGCAGTTCAACTAGCCAACGCACTTTCAGATGAACAGCCATTAATGCGCACCACATTGTTGCCAGGACTTGCAGGCGCAGTATCGCGAAACCTTTCTCGTGGCTTCACAGATGTTTCGTTATTTGAAATCTCTTCAGTCAGTTTGTTAACTGCAAAACAAAGCGCCACTGGAGTCACTAACCCGCCGCGACCTGCAGTTACCCAGCGCCCAAGTGAAAAGGACATCGATTCACTGGTTGCACTATTGCCAGCGCAACC
>CAMBGF010000093.1 GCA_945866135.1 Bifidobacterium breve | reverse complement strand
CAAGTAAGTGGACGGGAATGTGCCACCCGTTGCGTCGCTAAACGAAGCCCAAACTTGTTCAACAGTTACCGTCGTCGTTGTTTCATCAACGCTGAGGGAGATTGTGTCCTGGTCAATTTCCCAAACTGTGATTCCACGAGTGCGAGCTGCATTCACTATGACTCGCGCTTTACCTGGAACACTCACCCGAACTGTGTCAAAGAACTCACTGGAAACTAACGCGCCAGATTCTTTAGCTAAACCTTGGGCGATACCTTCAGCAAGCGCGTTTGCGCGCCGGTGGACATTTCGCGCGATCCGTCGCAATCCAACTGGACCGTGATACACCGCGTACATCGAAGCCATTACTGCCAGCAGAACTTGCGCAGTACAAATGTTGCTGGTTGCCTTATCGCGACGAATGTGTTGCTCACGTGTTTGTAAAGCGAGTCGGTATGCTTTGTTGCCATCCGCATCAACACTGACGCCAACAAGGCGACCTGGTAAGGAACGCTCTAAACCATTACGAACTGCCATAAAGCCTGCGTGTGGTCCGCCGAATCCCATTGGCACCCCAAAACGCTGCGATGAACCTACTGCGATGTCCGCGCCTAATTCTCCAGGCGACTTCAGAAGTGTTAGTGCTAACAAATCTGTTGTTACACCGATTAATACACCGGATTCTTTTGCTGCTCGCATGCTTGGTTCCAGGTCACGAACTTTGCCGCTACTACCTGGGTAACTTAAAAGCACACCGAAACTTTCCGGAATTTTTTGGGTGTCAACGTCGATTAATACAAGTTCAATTCCAATTGGCTCAGCGCGCGTTGCCAGCACCGCTAAAGTCTGTGGATGAGTATCAGCATCAACTACGAACACATTTGATTCACTCTTGGAGCTACGACGCATAAGTGTCATGGCTTCAGCTGCTGCCGTTGATTCATCAAGTAGCGATGCACTTGCGATATCTAAACCAGTTAAGTCAGTGACCATAGTTTGGAAATTAAGCAAAGCTTCTAGCCGGCCTTGCGCGATCTCTGGTTGATACGGCGTGTAAGCGGTGTACCAAGCAGGATTCTCGGTGATGTTTCGCAGGATCACACCAGGGGTATGTGTGCCGTAGTAACCCAGACCAATCATGGAAGTGAGCACTTCATTTGAATCTGCGAAAGCTTTTAGCTCAGCAAGTACTTCGGCTTCACTTACGCCATCAGCGATTGCCAGCGGGGCAGGATTTTGGATGTTAATCGGAACCGCAGCATTGCTTAGATCACTAAGTGTGCTGTAGTTCAGAAAATTTAAGATTTTTGCTAAGTCGCTGGTGTTTGGTCCAATGTGACGATCCGCAAATTGTTCATAGGAATCGTGATGAGCTTGAACTGTCATGCTGTGCCTCTTATGCAGTAGAAGGATCGACCGTTACCGGCCCTCCCCCTCTGTTGTGAGAACACTTCAGAGTTGCTGAATCCAAGTAGTCCTTTTGCCTGAGAGGTTCTGAGGAGCATTGCCCCGTCGGCGTCGCACTGGCTGTGCGCTCTCTCCCACTCGGATTCGATAGCAATTAAATGGTACTACCGCCGCGTACTTCTGGCGCGTTACTCCCCCGAAACCCGCGCCCGGCGGCGAAGCGAAAGCTCATCCGAAGCATTTGTATCGGCGGAATCGGAGACTGCATATTCATACTGATCACTAGGTAGTGAGGCCAGCGTGCCCTCAATTTCTTGCCAAACCCGTCCAACGGCAATACCAAATACGCCCTGGCCGCCGGCTAGCAGATCGTAAACTTCATCCGGTGAGGTGCATTCGTATACGCCCACACCATCACTCATAAGTGTTATTTGCGAAAGATCTGTGGTGCCGCGTTCCCGCAATTGCTCAACCGCAGTGCGGATCTGTTGCAGTGACACGCCAGTATCCAGCAGTCGCTTCACAATCTTTAGTTCAAGGATGTCGCGAAACCCATAAAGTCGAGCGTTGCCTGAACCGGTGGCTGGTCGCACAGTCGGTGTCACCAGTGAAGTTCGCGCCCAATAATCAAGTTGTCGATAAGTGATGCCAACTACGCCAGCGGCAATTGGGCCACGGTAACCAATGGCAGGAAGTGAGTCCATTGCAGTTTCATCGAAAAGTAAACCCTGTTCGCCCGCGACAATTACCGCTGCCTCCCGCGCAATATCGCGGTGAACTTGAGCTGTGTTCTCTGGCGGATTGCCAAGATCTGTCATGCGGTACTCCTGGTGCAGACAGGCAGAGCCGACTAATCAACCCAAGGGGAACCCGTGTCCCTTCACAATAGAACTAGCGGATATATAGGTCAATGACATCGCTATCCGACACGCCGAAGAGTAAACCTAAACCTCTACTTGAGGTACAAAAGCCCTGATTAAGACCTAAAAACTAACTGAAATCGTCGGGTTTAATCTCATCTAGAAAAGCCCGAAACTTCTCCAGTTCATCGGCGCTCATATCTTGGCCGCCAGGGCCATCTCCAATGGCGAACTCATCAGATTCAGCTAAGTCCATCCCCGCGTAATCCATAATCTCTTTAGTCACAAATACCGGGACACTGGTTCGAATCGCCAGTGCGATCGCATCTGAGGGACGAGCGCTAATTGCATCGTGGTTTAGAAAATTTAGGGTCGCAAAGAAGGTTCCCTCAACAAGTTCGGTGACAGTTACCGAGGAGACTTGACCACCCAGTTGAGCTATTGCATTAACCAGCAAATCGTGAGTTTGTGGCCGAGCCGGAACAACGCCATCTAAAGCCAGCGAGATTGCACTTGCTTCGGCAGTGCCGATCCAAAGTGGTAAATATCGCGAGGCATTTTGGTCGCGCAAGATAAGCACCGGTTGGTTGGATGGCAATTCCAGTCGGATTCCGACTACATCAACTTCTCTCACATCACAGAGTCTATTCGCACTGTCCGCGCCCGCATTAACTGGAGCAAAGTTGACTCTAATTCTGGCGGTCGATTACTTCCCGGACCAGCAAGCCGTGTAGCGAGATGATCAGCGAAGCCAGTTGTAATGAGAGTTCTTCGGCTTGCGACCCGGCTGCTGGAGTTCGCTGGGCCGCAGCGCTTTTCACTATTGGCGCAAACAAATCCACTTCCCGGCTAGCACTGGAAAGGACGGTTTTTAGGTGCCTAGGCTCCAAGCCAAAACTACGCAGAGTTAAGGCCAAGGAGACGACCGCCGATGCCGTAAGGGAAAAGTAACCCTGGCTATCGGGTTTAACTAATCCAAATTCCACAAGTTGATCTAGGAATTCGGGGTCGCTCTGGGTATCAGCAATAAGCTC
>CAMBGF010000092.1 GCA_945866135.1 Bifidobacterium breve | reverse complement strand
CATTTCAGGGCAGTTGGCGTGCCAAAGAAATCCGAAGTTGCGCACGCAGTGTCACAATTAGCCTGATTTAACGGCATTTTTTGGGTACCAAAGTTTTGCCTAGTCCATCCTGCTCTAGACTTGACTTGAGTATATGTAGGTTAAATCGGTGAAGTAGGTGGTCTTATGGCACAAGTTCTGCTTTTGACCCGCGCGTTAACCCCCTCCAGCGCAGTATTACCTGGACTTGAATTGCTCAGTCACCACATTAAAGTGATGTCCCCTGAGCCAACTGCGTTACTCATGGCGCCCGAAGTAGATGTCATTCTCATCGATGGCCGCACGGACTTACCAGCAGTTAGAAGTCTTTGCCGGCTCATGGAAACTACCGGGAACACTTCACCAGTCATTTTGATAACTACTCAGGGCGGTCTAGCGGCCGTAAACCGAGAGTGGGGCCTGACCGATGTGCTTCTAGTCGATGCCAGCCCGGCCGAAATCGAAGTCCGAATTCGCTTGGCAACCACAAAAGCTGCGACTGAACAAAATATAGAAATACCTGGCGAAATTAAAGCTGGCGAACTTTTGATTAACGAAGCCACTTACTCTGCAAAATTACGTGGTCGCACTTTGGATTTAACATTCAAGGAATTTGAATTGCTTAAGTTTTTAGCGCAACATCCTGGTCGAGTATTTTCTCGCGATCAACTTCTTCGCGAAGTCTGGGGATACGACTACTTTGGTGGAACTCGAACAGTGGACGTGCATGTGCGTAGGTTGCGCGCAAAACTAGGTCCAGAGAACGAAAACTTAATTGGTACCGTTCGAAATGTTGGCTACCGCTATGTAACAACGCCGGCATCGAATAGCGAATCCTTCGAAGTTCTCGTTTAATTTATGTCCTTGACGATCTCCGCGTTAGTTCACTTAACTCCCGAACTTACGAAGGAAATCACCCAACTCGCATTTGCTGCGGCGGCAGTCGATGAAATGGCTCCACTTTCTGAGCATGTTTTAATTCACTTACATCACGGTGGCGATGAGGCAGATGAACACTTGATTGCAACAGATGCTGCTGGGAAAATCTTAGGATATCTGCACTTGGATCAAACTGATGCAGTCGCTGGCCCCGTTGTGGAAGTCGTGGTGCATCCTGATTTTCGAAACCAAGGTATTGGTAAAGGATTAATTGAGTTAGCAATTTCAAAATCTGACGATTCCCGGATGCGGCTTTGGGCGCATGGTGAACTGGCCAGTGCCTACTCTCTTGCAGCAAAGCTTGGCTTTGCAAAAACTAGAGAACTTTGGCAAATGCGTCGCTCGCTATTTGCGCCGTTACCTAAATCAATTGAGAATCCAGACTTAACGATTCGTCCATTTCAAGTTGGTAAAGATGAGCCGGCTTGGCTCGAGCTAAATGCCAAAGTATTTACAGATCATCCCGAGCAGGGCCGAATGTCGTTGGAAGATTTGAAAGCTCGCATGTCAGAAAGTTGGTTTGATCCCGCTGGCTTCTTGATCGCTACGACAAAAGACAGCTCGGCACTTGAAACAATGGTTGGTTACCACTGGACCAAAATCCATGGCGGTGCCGGCGGACATGGGCATTCTGAAATGGGTGAGATTTACGTACTCGGAATAGCACCAGAACAACGCGGCATGGGATTGGCAAAATTGCTAAGTATTCGAGGGCTGGAACATCTTCGAGGAAAAGGTTTACCAGCAGCCATGCTTTATGTAGACGCTAATAACCAAGCAGCAATTTCTCTCTATGAATCACTTGGGTTTGCGCACTGGGATACTGACGTAATGTTTAGGAAATTCCAGGAGTAACTAAAGTCTCACCAGGCTTAAATTCTTTTCGGTGTCCATCCACAAATAACCAAGCGGACTGACGCCCTTTAACTTCCCATTCAAATGGCCCACCGACAATTGCAGTGTCTTCGTCTATCCCGACGATGCTCACACCATCAGGGACTTTCATAAATCGAGTAAGGAAATCAGGTATGCGCGCAAACATTTGGTCAAAGTGCGGCAAAACCCGAAGATGTGGCAGTAATCCAACGCCATGAGTAGCTGAGTGTGTTGGCAATCTCAAGGCTGGGATGTGATCAGCAAGAGCCATCGCGCCTGCGCTACAACCTGCAAGTGCAGCGCCATTTCGCCAAGCCGTTTCAATCTCTCGCCAAAGTAAAGTGTCACGCAGGGTGTTTGCTAAAAACGTTGGGTTACCACCTGAAAGATAGATCAAGCCAGCATCACGAACTAATTCAGCAATGCGGGGATCTTGCGCGTCGTTGCGATCGTGCGCAACAACTGAGACGGCAGTAACTCCCATTCGACTGGCTTGGGCTTTGCCCAACTCAATCCAACGTGTTAACGATCCTTCGCCTTCTGGGGCGGCGGCGGTTGGGATCTGGACATAAATCGGATTGCGACCTGCGATCAAACTTGCTTCTACTTCTAGCATTACCGGCAAATATTCTCCGGAGCCAACAAGTGCGATGGGACCTGGCGTCATTTGGACTCGATATCCCAACTCGATCCGTCTTTGGAATCTTTGATGGTTACCTTTAATTCCACTAGACGATCGCGAATCGCGTCCGCATCATCCCAACGACCACCTGTGCGCGCTGCTTGCCGAGCTTGCAAGAGCGCTTCAATGTATGGACCAACAACTGACATGATGTCGACTTTCGGGCTGGCGGCAATGTGTCCCAATCTCGCAACAAGGGAATGTACCGCAGCGCGAGTTTCCATATCTCGATCCAACTCGTCAAGGTTGAGGAGCGCATCAACAGCAGCAGTTACGTTTCCGGAATCAAGTAACTCTTCGACTTTATGTGGATCAACCTTGAATAGCGGCGCTGGTTCACCTAGGACAATTGTGCTGCCGGTATGCGCGATGATTTCTTCAAATGTTGCGGACTCACCAGCTGCAACTGTCCAAGATTCTCCATGATGACGAATCGTCATACTGCCTCGACCAAAAACATATGCAACGCGATCATCTAAATCAAAGCGGACACCAGTGTGTTCATCTACTCCAATTATGAAAATTTGCGGAGGCAGCAAAGATTCAAGAATGCGAAGTCGAGCTTCGCCCACGTAACAGAAACGCGTATCGTGATTGGCGCCATCTGCGTTGTCGTAATGCGGAATGATTGTCGCTGGCATTCCAGTGTGTCGTTCAATTAGATTTAAACCTGGAAGCCAATGCGGATCTTCGCCCACTTTATACATTTCGTAAACTGGAATGGTGTGCGAGCCAGCGGTCAAAGCTGCTGCCGAAGCTAGAACTATCACACCATCAACAAGTACTTCATCGAAGTGTGGACTTACGCCCATTTCTTGCCAAACTTTTAAGGCATACGAAGGGCTGCCGGGACCGGCAAAAATCCAATCAGACT
>CAMBGF010000091.1 GCA_945866135.1 Bifidobacterium breve | reverse complement strand
CCATTCCAAAACACACTTGCGTTTAACGAAATTGCAATTGAAGCTGTTATCCCGGCGCCAAAGGGTGTTCGCGTTGGTAATTACCTAAAGCTGGAACGTCGAGTTGGCGATTTCGCTACTGCATCTGTTGCTGTTTCATTGGAAATGAAGGGCGACACTGTTATCAGCGCTGGAATTGCGCTGGCTAGTGTTGGCGGTAGCACGATTAATGCCTCCGCTGCAGGCCAAGCACTTGTTGGCCAAAAGATCACACCCGAGTTAATCGCGAAGGTTGCGGCCGCAGTTGCGGCAACTGCTGAGCCTCGCACCGATCATCGCGGATCAGCGGACTACAAGCGTCAGATCGTTAAGACATTTGTTTCGCGAATTCTTACTGGACTTGCAACCACATCACAGAAAGCAGCCTGAAAATGACCAGTCTTTATGACGAAGTACAAGCAGCACCAGCACCGGGAGTTGTAACTCGTCGAGTAACAATCAAGGTCAACGGCGATGATCGCACAGTCGATGTTGAACCACGCTTACTACTTGCACACCTATTGCGCCAAGGTCTAAAGATGACCGGCACTCACTCGGGCTGCGATAGCAGTAACTGTGGTGCGTGTGTGATTCTCTTTGATGGTCGACCAATCAAGAGTTGCACAATGCTTGCAGTTCAGGCCGACGGTCACAGTCTTGAGACAGTTGAAGGCCTTGCATCTGCAAGTGAACTTCACCCAATTCAAGAAGGCTTCAAGGAAGAACACGGCTTACATTGTGGTTTTTGCACACCAGGCATGATGCTGGCTGCAAAGGCACTTCTAGACAAGAACAACGACCCAACAGAAGACGAAATTCGCTGGGCACTTTCCGGCAATTTATGTCGATGCACCGGTTACCAAAATATCGTTAAGTCAGTTCTCTGGGCCGCTAAAAAAATGCGCGCAGAATCAAACTAGGTTGGAGTTTTAGACATGGCATTAGACGAAATTAAAATTGGTGGACTTGGTGCAAGCCGCCGACGCGTTGAAGACAACCGGTTCATCCGTGGCAAGGGTAACTATGTCGATGACATCGTGTTACCTGGCATGTTGCATATGGAAATCCTGCGCAGCCCAGTAGCTCACGCTCGCATCAAATCAATTGATGTCAGCAAGGCCTACGAAATTCCTGGTGTTCGCTTAGTTCTAACTGGCGAAATGATGGCAGCTCGTAACTTGGCATGGATGCCAACTCTTTCCTACGACACCCAAGCAGTACTTGCTACTGACAAGGTTCGCTTCCAGGGACAAGAAGTTGCCGCAGTTATTGCTGATGATCCCTACATCGCTAAAGATGCCTGTGAAGCAATTGTTGTGGTGTACGAACAACTTCCAGCGATCGTTAATCCAATGCAGGCAATGGCAGCAGATTCGGTAGTGATCCGGGATGACAAAGAAAACCAGCCTGGTAACAAAGTTTTTGATTGGGAAATCGGCGACAAGGCTGCCACAGATAAGGCATTTGCTGAAGCTGATGTTATTTCAAAGATGGAACTTCACTACCCACGTTCCCATCCATCTCCAATGGAAACTTGTGGCTCAATTGCAGACTTCGACCGCGCAACTGGCAAGTTAACGGTTTACATGACTTCGCAGGCCCCACACATTGTGCGCGCCGCCGTTGCCATGGTTGCTGAGCTTCCAGAACACATGATCCGTATCGTTTCTCCTGACCTTGGTGGCGGCTTTGGTAACAAAGTGCCAATTTACCCAGGCTATGTAGTTTCGATTCTTGCTTCGATTTTGACCGAGCGTCCAGTTAAGTGGATTGAAGATAAGACCGGAAACTTAATTTCAACGGGCTTTGGTCGCGACGTTTACCTGCAGGGTGAATTAGCACTTCGCAAAGACGGCAAGATGCTTGGAATGCGTATGAAGACGATCTCTGATCACGGCGCGTTCTATGCAGATGCCCAGCCAAGCAAGTTCAAGATTGGTCTGATGCACTCAACATTTGCGTGCTACGACATTCCAGCAGCGCACCTAGAGTCCGTTGGTTACTACACCAACAAAGCTCCAGGCGGCGTGGCATACCGCTGTTCGTTCCGCGTAACTGAAGCCATGTTCTTCCAAGAGCGAATGGTTCACGCAGCTGCAAACGATCTAGGTATGGATCAAGCAGAATTCCGCCGCATGAATCTTGTCAAAGATGACATGTTCCCTTACCGCACAGCGTTTGGTTTCCTAACTGACTCAGGTCAGTACGGAAAATGTCTTGACATTGGACTAAAGGCCATCGGATACAGCACCTACAAAGCCGAGCAAGCTGAAGCGCGCAAACGCGGCAAGTTACTTGGCGTTGGTATCTCGACAATGACTGAACCATTGGGCGCAGGAAACAGCCGTGAGTACGACATCTTGGGTATCAAGATGTTTGACTCTGCGGAACTTCGCGTTCACATGACCGGTAAGGCAATTTTGCGCACCGGCGCGATGAACCAAGGTCAGGGCCACCAGACAACTTGGGCACAAATTGTTGCCCATGAGCTTGGTATTCCAGCCGATGACGTAACTGTTGAAGAAGGCGATACTGACACTGCGCCGTTTGGCATGGGAACCTACGCATCACGTAGTACTCCAGTTGCTGGCGCTGCAGTTGCTATGGTCTCTCGCAAGATTCGTGCCAAGGCTCGCAAAATTGCCGCACACTTACTTGAGGTCTCCGAAGAAGACATCGAGTGGGAGTTGGGTCGGTTCTACGTTCGTTCAAATAAGGAACGTGGCGTAACGATTCAGGATTGTGCTTTAGCTGCTTACAGCAACATGCCAGATGGTATGGAGCCAGGCTTAGAGAACAACGCTTACTATGATCCACCGAACTTAACTTGGCCTTTCGCCGCCTACTTCGTAAAAGTTGAAGTAGATGCTGAAACTGGCGTTTGGGATGTGCTAAAAGTTGTTGCAGTTGATGACTGTGGCGTTCGCATTAACCCAATGGTTGTTGAAGGACAAATCATGGGTGGGCTTACCGAGGCATACGCAATGGCTAGCATGCAGTACCAGACTTATGACTCAGAAGGTAACTGCATCGGCGCTAACTACATGGACTACTTGCTACCAACAGCTTGGGAAACTCCAGGCTTTGAGTTGCATGAAGTAGTTACACCTTGTCCACACCACCCAATTGGTGCTAAGGGCGTTGGCGAGTGCGCAACCGTTGCCGGACCTGCTGCTTTCGTAAACGCTGTAATTGACGCCGTTGGTCACACCGGTGTTCGTAACATCGACATGCCAATGATGCCAAACCGGGTCTATGAAGCACTTACCACCGGTAAAGACATCAGTGGAATGCCACCAGTAAAAATGGGCGATTAATAGTGAAAACTTTTAATCCAAACTCGGGCCTTAAGGAGGCATCATGCTGATCTCGCAATCATTTGAAGTAAAGCAGCCAATTGACGCTGTGTGGAAGTTCTTTGATGACATTCCACAAGTTGCAGCGTCAATTCCAGGAGCTAACCTTTCCAAGGAAATTACTAAGGACAAGTACGAAGGTGGCGTAGTAGTTTCCGCCGGACCGGTAAA
>CAMBGF010000090.1 GCA_945866135.1 Bifidobacterium breve | reverse complement strand
ACATCAAAGTTGAAATTGCCTCCGGCCGCGTTGGGATCGATCCATTCGAGCCGACAATGGTGCAGCCTTCAAGTATCGACGTGCGATTAGATCGATTCTTTCGGGTTTTCGAAAATCATCGCTACCCACACATCGACCCGTCAGTAGAGCAAGTTGATTTAACACGCGAAGTTGAAGCAATTGGCGCTGAGCCGTTTGTGTTGCACCCAGGTGAATTCGTTTTAGGAAGCACTTATGAAGTTGTAACTTTGCCAAACAATATCGCAGCTCGACTAGAAGGTAAGTCCAGTCTGGGTCGCCTCGGACTTTTAACCCACTCCACTGCAGGATTTATTGATCCTGGATTTTCTGGTCACGTCACACTTGAATTAGCTAACGTAGCAACGCTTCCGATTTTGCTTTACCCCGGAATGAAGATTGGTCAAGTTTGCTTCTTCCAAATGACATCAGATGCCGAGCATCCTTATGGCTCGAGTATTTACGGTTCGCGCTATCAAGGCCAGCGTGGTCCAACACCAAGTCGCTCACACGCAAACTTTCATCGAACTGTTATTTCCTAATTACTTCGCCTTTACTCGATCCAAAAGCAAAGTTGCAATGTCAACAACTTCAGCAGCAGCCTCGCCGCCAGCTTCTTGTGCGCGAACAGTCACTGCGTCATTTAACATGACGGAACAAAACGGGCAAGCTACTGCGATCTTTGTTGCGCCAGTTGCAAGTGCTTCATCGCCACGATTTTGATTAACTCGCGTGCCGATCTTTTCTTCCATCCACATACGGCCGCCACCTGCGCCACAGCAGAATGACTTTTCCTTGTTGCGATCCATTTCGACTAAATTCACACCCGGCATGTTCGTGATCAATTCACGAGGCGGCATGTAAATCTTGTTATGACGACCTAGGTAACAAGGATCATGATAAGTAACGGTTTCATCTTCGGGCGTAAGCATTGTTAGGCGCTGCTCAGTAACTAATTGGTTAAGTAACACGGTGTGGTGCACTACTTCATAGTTGCCGCCAAGTTGTGGATATTCCCGGGCAATTGTGTTTAAGCAATGAGGACAAGTAACAACTATGCGACGCGCACCAATTTCATTAAGTACTTCAATGTTTTGTGCAGCTTGCATTTGGTAGAGGAATTCATTGCCAGCTCGGCGAGCAGGATCTCCAGTGCAAGTCTCGCCTTCACCAAGGACCATGAATTCGATTCCTGCTGTGTGTAGCAATTCCGCAACAGCTTTTGTAGTGTTTTTTGCGCGATCATCGTAAGCACCAGCGCAACCAACCCAGAATAAATACTCAACATCAGCCGGGATTTTGTCCTCGCCATTCATACCAAATACTCGAACCGGGAATTGAACTTCTTCAATCCAAGTCATTCGCCCGCGGGTATTCATACCCCATGGGTTGCCTTTAGTTTCAAGGTTTTTGAACAGTCCATTTAACTCGGCCGGAAATTCTGCTTCCACAAGAACTTGATGACGCCTAAGGTCCATAAAGTGATCAACGTGTTCGATGTCTACTGGACACTGTTGGACGCAAGCGCCGCAAGAAGTGCAACCCCAAAGTGCGTCGTAATCAATAACGGCGCCTTCATTAGAACGGTGGCCCTTTTCGTCGTAGCCATCAGTTGATGCATGTGGATCATCTGCGCGCGAACCAACCATAGGTCGAGCAACTTCTGCCTGCACTTGCGCACTAAAAGAATCCAATTTTGATTCGTCGCTGCCAGCAAGTATGTATGGCGCCTTTGCAAATAGGTGATCCCGCAAATCCATGATCATTAGTTTTGGACTAAGCGGCTTGCCAGTATTCCAAGCAGGACATTGATCTTGGCAACGACCACACTCGGTGCAACTCAATAAATCTAAGTTGCCTTTCCAGGTAAAGTCTTCAATTTTGCCTCTGCCAAAAGTTGCGTCATCCGATGGATCTTCAAAATCTAAAACTTCAGTACCGGCATAAATTGGTAATAGCGGACCAAGCGCATTTGGCCTGCGACTGAATAAAACATTTAGCGGCGCTGCGCCGATGTGTAGATGCTTACTGTGAAGAGCTAAAACTAGGAAACCTAAAATGACGCCAATGTTTAACCAAAGGCCAATCATTTCTAACCATTCATTTGCTTCAAGACCAAGTGGTGCGAGTAATTTTGCCGTTGCCTCGGAAGCAAATGCGCCACCATCCATAAACGGAAAGTGTCTCGCATTGTTGATGACGCTCACGTTGTACTGTGCACCACGGTAGAGCAATAAAGTCCAAACCACATTGAAAATCATGAACAGGACGAACCACGCAGCGCCTATATGTGAACCGTAAAAACGCGACTCGCGACCATACTTTGCTGGCCTGCGAAATAGCCGAATGATTGCAAACATCGCAATACCAACTAATACGAAGATCGTAAACAAGTCCTCGAGAAATCCAGTAATCGGGGAGCGACCAATGAGCGGAATAGCAAACGTGTTACTGAATAGTGCGCCGAAAGCTTCCACGATTGTCAGTGATAAAACTATGAAGCCCCAGAAAGCTAGAACGTGAGCAATTCCTGGAATAGTCCAAGCGAGTAATTTCTTTTGACCAAATACTTCAGTGACTTCAGCCTTGATACGCACTCGTTTTTGTGCAGTTCGATCAACTGCAGGCTCTCCGCTACGAACCAAGCGGTATAGAAACCAAATTCGCTTTGCGGCTAGCGCCGAAAGCAACAGCGTGATGGCCAGTCCAACAATTAGGCGCAATGCAATCGAATCGCTCATAAGAAAACCTCTTGAATCGGTGATAAACCTAAATATGCCTGATTACTTTAGTTATTGCACATTATCGCATCACGAATTTGCAAATTTCTTCCTAAGCTCACGGTGGTGGCTAGTTAAATTTTGTGGCCATGAACATGTTGCATGGCCCAGGCATACATCGCGATTGCCCCGGCTGCCGAAGCATTCATGGATCTTGTGGACCCGCTCTGTGAGATACCTAATATTTGGGAGCAGGCAGCGATTCCTTCAGGTGACAAACCAGGGCCTTCTTGGCCGAAATATAAGACGCAGGATTCTGGCAAAGTTGAGTTTTCTAAATTTCCACACCCAGGAACATTATCGATTCCAATGATTGGCACCTGGTTTTCCCTTGACCATTCAATAAAATCAGCAACGGTTGGATGATGTAGCAGATGCAGGTAACGATCTGTCACCATTGCGCCTCGCCGGTTCCAACCCTTTTTACCAACTATGTGGACAGCAAAAACATTAAATGCATTAGCAGTTCTAACCACTGATCCAATGTTGAGATCATGTTGCCAATTTTCAATGGCAATATGCAATTTGGCACGCGAAGTGTCTAAGTCGGCAACGATTGCTTCGACTGACCAATATCGATATTTATCAACTACATTTCTACGATCGCCGAGTTCAAGTAGTTCGGGATCAAAATGATCCTGGGTTGGCCACGGCAGTGGGTGCGGACCAACTCCAACAACCGGATAAAACTCGCCCGGACCTAGTTCGCCGCGATCAGGTGGTTCCCTCATTTAGGAATTAAGCGCGCGCGCAATTGCTGCAGTGTGAACATTAGTTGAGCCACAACAGGAACCAATTGCATTGATTCCTAGTTCCTTCATTTCCGTTGCGAATTCGCCCATTTCCTCTGGCGTACCGGTGTAAACAAAGTC
>CAMBGF010000089.1 GCA_945866135.1 Bifidobacterium breve | reverse complement strand
AGATGCAGAGTTTCGATTGCATCGATCACGCTTTCTTTGTCTTCTTGCAGATCGCGGTTGTAAGCAAATGGCAAACCCTTTAGGACGGTAAGGATTGCAGTTACATGTCCAATTAAGCGACCAGATTTTCCGCGAGCTAACTCGGCAACATCTGGATTCTTTTTCTGGGGCATTATCGAAGAACCAGTTGACCAAGCATCATCTAAAGTCGCCCAACCAAATTCGCGTGAAGTCCAAAGACAAATTTCTTCGCCAAGTCTTGATAAGTGAACGCCGATTAAGCCCGTGACAAATAAGAACTCAGCGACGAAATCGCGATCACTCACACCATCAATGGAGTTTTCAACAACACCGTCGAAGCCAAGATCTTTAGCCAGAGCTTCTGGATCAAGATCCAAGCTGGTGCCCGCTAATGCGCCAGAGCCCATAGGAGATTTAGCCGCGCGCTTATCCCAGTCCGCAAACCGATCGAGGTCGCGAGCTAATGCGTGAATGTGTTTAGCAAGTTCATGGCCAAAAGAAACTGGTTGGGCGTGCTGTAAGTGAGTGAAACCTGGGGCTGGATGATCTACGTGGGCAGTTGCTTGCACTAACAGCGCAGACTGCAGATCACAGACGGACACAGCAAGGATCCGAGCGTTATTGCGCAAGTACATACGCAAATCAGTTGAGACTTGATCGTTACGGCTACGACCCGCACGAAGCTTGCCACCAACTTCTGGGCCAATGGTCTCAATTAAGCCGCGCTCTAGTGCGCTGTGAACATCTTCATCGGCTGGAGTTGGAATAAATTTTCCAGAAGCTGCATTTTCCAGCAAGGTATCAAGGCCGGCCAGCATAGTTTTTAGTTCATCTTTTGTAAGTAAACCTGCGCTATGAAGTACGCAGGCATGCGCCTTGCTTTGCGCGATGTCATAAGGCGCCAGCACCCAATCGAAATGAACTGATGCGCTCAAATTCGCCATGGCAGCACTTGGACCAGAGTTAAAGCGGGCTCCCCATAACCGGGCATCGCTGGTATTGCTGCTCACAAGTTTCTCCTTTAAGTAATTTCTATTCTGGCGGCTAGTTAATGTTTAGCTAGTTCTTGTAGTTCGTGACACACCGAGGCTCCCCCGGCTGGATCGCGCGTGATCAACATGACGGTGTCATCACCGGCAACTGTTCCGATGATTGATTCAAGTCCGCTGCGATCAATAGTTGAAGCTAGGTAACTCGCGGCTCCAGGAGAGGTGCGAACCACAACTATGTTTGCCGAGAAATCAATGCCCGCAGCAAGTTCTGACATGGCTCTTCCAAGCCGGGATGCATCGCGAGTGATCGGAGCACCTGAACCATCATCTGGGATTGCGTAGCAAAGTCCGGCTGGGCCTTTGGTTATTTTGATTGCACCTAAAATTTCTAAATCACGAGAGAGCGTTGCTTGAGTAACTGTGACACCTTTTTTGGCAAGTAACGAAACAAGTTCGGCCTGCGATGAAATATTCCCAACTGAAATGAGCTCTTGGATTAACGCAAGGCGGGAAGCGCGATTTGTCATAACTCCACACCCTCCCCAAGTGCTTGGGTTAGTAACTCAATGCCTGCCTGCAGTTCAGCATCAGTAATAACAAGTGGCGGAACTATGCGCAATACATTTGCCGATGGCGCGTTAATTATCAAACCAAGTTCGCGCGCCTTAGTCTCCACAGCAGCTGCATTTTCATGATTTAGGACAACGCCAAGCATCGCGCCAGCGCCGCGGACATGATCCACGCCAGGTGCAACAGAAATGTGTGAGACAAACTCAGATTCAATGTATTTAGCGCGTGACATTAAGTCTTCGCGTTCAACAGTTTCTAAAACGGCAAGCGCAGCAGCGCAAGCAACCGCGTTTCCGCCATAAGTTGTGCCATGCATACCTTGCGTCATTAAATCTTGGTATTCCCCAAAAGCAATCATTGCTCCGATTGGGAAACCGCCGCCTAGGCCTTTGGCAAGCAGAAGCACATCTGGGTCAACCCCAACATTTTGATACGCAAACCAAGAACCCGTTCGGGCAATTCCAGTTTGGACTTCATCCACAACAAACATTGCGTTGTGTTTTGCGGTAACTGACCGAGCTGCATTCATATATTCGGAAGTTAGTGGCAGTACTCCGCCTTCACCCATTATTGGTTCAATCCAAAGCGCGGCAGTCTTATCGTTAATGCCTGGTTCAAGATCAGAAATATCATTTGGCTCGATAAATGAAACATCTGGAATTAACGGCGCAAATGGTTTGTATTTCTTAGGTTGACCGGTCAATGCGAGTGAACCCATAGTCCGACCGTGGAAACTGCCGTGCAAACTAACGATGTGTGATTTACCAGTTAAGCGAGATAACTTGATCGCAGCTTCATTTGCTTCAGTTCCAGAATTACAAAAGAAAACTTTGCCTGGCCGACCGGAAATTTCGATTAACTTTTCCGCTAGCTCAAGTCCAGGTTTGTGCGCTGCAAAGTTACTGGTGTGGCCAAGAGTGGACATTTGTTTTGTGACAGCGTCTGTTAATGCAGGGTGAGCATGCCCAAGAATGTTGACTGCAATGCCTGCTAAAAAGTCGATGTATTTCTTCCCATCAACATCCCAAACTGTTGCACCTTTGCCGTGGTCCAAGACCAAATTCGGGGTGCCATAGTTTGGCATCATGGCCGCGTTCCAACGGTCTTGACTCTGCGTGGTCTTGCTCATGCAATCACCTGGGTTCCGTTGTCGCTCAAGTTTCCAACGACCCGAACGATTGGAATTCCACCCTCTATCGCGCGCAGACAAGCTTCCATCTTTGGCACCATGCCGGATTCAAGTTTGGGTAATAGCGCAGTTAGTTCTGCAGCAGTCATCTTGCTAATCAACGAATCCCGATCTGGCCAATTGGCATAAACCCCTGGGACATCAGTGAGCATGATCATTTCGCTGGCCTCAAGGGCGATCGCTACCGCCGAAGTTGCAGTATCGGCATTCACGTTGAAAAGTTGACCGTCGGTAGCGCGGGCTGCGGTAGAGATAACTGGCACTTGCCCATTGGCAATTGCTACATTTAATTGATCGGCAGCGACCGCAACTACTTCCCCGACTAATCCAATATCAGTTTGCACACCGTCAACGAGGACTGTGCGATGTTCGGCAGTTAACAAAGCATCGATGTCTCCTGGCATTGAAATCGCCGGCACTTCATTAGCAATCAGATGCTGAACTAATTCTTGATTCACTTCATTGACTAAAACATCGCGCACCACAGTGACTGCCTCGCTTGTGGTTACGCGATAGCCGCCTTTGAATTCCGAGACTATTCCAGCAGCTTTTAAGCCAGCGGAAATTTGCGGGCCGCCACCATGAACGACAACTGGCTTTTTCCCGGTGGCGGCTAAATTCTTAACTCCAGCAATGAATGCCTGTAGCGCATCAGAATCAACCATGGCATTGCCACCGAATTTAATAACTACGGTCATGGCGCAATTCCAATTGCGCTGAGTCCGGCAGTTTCTGGGAAACCACAAATTAAGTTTGCATTTTGCACCGCTTGGCCAGCTGCGCCTTTGATCAAGTTATCGAGGGCAACAATTACCGTTGCCCGATTTGTGCGATCATCTTTTGCTACCTGGATATGAACAGCATTTGAACCAAGTGTTGAAGCGGTTACCGGCAACTGGCCATCTGGTAGGACAGTCACGAAAGCTTCACCTGCGTAGTAATCAACTAACGCTTTACGA
>CAMBGF010000088.1 GCA_945866135.1 Bifidobacterium breve | reverse complement strand
ATTCGATAATTGAAAAAATGCTGACTATTGCTTCGGTTAATCCGATCAAGTCTGGAATTTCCACAGGCTGCAAAAATAGCAGCATGAAATTCATCATTTAAATCAACAATAAGTTTGCGGTCATTTGAGGCAATTAAAGAATCCCGATGAGCGCCGATTGCTTCAATTTCCTTATAAGCACTCGTGCCAGCTTTCTGGGCTGCCAATCGAGCTGCCATTCCCTCAAGGGCTGCGCGCACCTCATAAATCTCAACAATTTCTTCTTTAGTATGTTCACGGACTACATATCCTCGCTTTGCTGCAACAACTAACTGTTCAGCCTCAAGTAACTGCAGGGCTTCTCGAATTGGCGTGCGCGAGGTGTTCAAGCGTTCAGCTAAATCTGCGGCAATCAATCTCTCATTGGGACGCATTTTCCCTTGGATGATTTCATCGCGTAGCCGTGTTAGCGCTTCAAACGTCAGTGACCCTTTTGGTGCGGAATCGCTCATTTGGATGCAACCCTAACTGGCCAGTAGCAATTTGTTTAAGCATAACTGAAGATAAGATCGAGGGAAAGAGACCTAGTGTTATGGATTGCGCACATGAGTTACGAGTTTGATAAAGACCCGCAAGTTAAAGAGTTCGCGTTGCGCGTTCGCAGTTTCATTAATACTGAGGTGATTCCACATGAGCCAGAATTAAATCCAGACTCCCACGGAATCAATCCAGAATTGCGAATCACGTTGCAGAATAAAGCTCGAGCAGCGAATGTTTTTGCTCCCACTGCGCCAAAAGAGTTTGGTGGTCATGGATTTAATCATTGTGCGCAAGCGGTAATCCTGGAAGAAAGTGGCCGCAGCTTGCTGGGACCAACTGCACTTAACTGCGCAGCGCCAGATGAGGGCAACATATTATTATTGAACAAAATTGGAACACCAGTCCAACGTGCTAAGTATTTGGCCCCGCTTGCTAAAGGTAAAGTCAGGTCTTCCTTTGCAATGACTGAGCCAAGTCCGGGCGCCGGCGCGGATCCAAATTTACTTTCCACTTCTGCGCAAAAGTCTGGCTCAGGTTGGGTAATCAACGGAAACAAGTGGCTCATAACTGGAGCAGATGGTGCAGCATTCTCAATAGTCATGGCAAAGACTTCTGGTGGTGCAACCATGTTCTTAGTTGACGCTGATAATCCTGGAATGAAAGTGGTACGCAGTCTCGACACTTTAGATAGTGCTTTTACGGGTGGACATGGCGTTGTGGACTTTAGTAACTGTGAAGTTTCAGATAATGCCGTTCTTGGCCAGGTTGATGAGGGTTTCGTGAATGCCCAAGTTCGTCTCGGTCCGGCTCGCCTGACACATTGCATGCGCTGGCTAGGCGCTGCGCGCCGCGCGCACGAATCTGCTGTTGACTACGCAGCATCACGCCCAATGTTTGGCACCGAACTTGCCTCACTTGGTATGGCGCAACAAATGATTGCGGACAATGAAATTGATATTGCTGCGTGCCGCGCTTTGATTCATCGGGCTGCTTGGGTACTTGACCAAGGTTTGCCGGCCCGCGCAGAGACATCTATTGCAAAAACTTTCGTTGCAGAGGCAACATTTCGAATTGTTGACCGTTCGATGCAGTTGTGCGGTGCTAAAGGAACTTCAAGTGAACTTCCAATTGCGCATATTTTCCGGGACATCCGACCGTTTCGAATTTACGATGGTCCTTCGGAAGTCCATCGCTGGTCAATCTCGAGGCGTTCCGTTCGTCACTCACAGGCTGGCAAGTTGCCTGGGGACTGGGCTTGAGTCCTACCGACCCTCCTGGGCTAAAGCTTGATTCACTATTGCAGTGGATGTCATTGAACATTTCTGGAGTAGATGGCAGCGCTAAGTTGCAAACAACTTTGTTAGCTGGTGGACGTTCAAACATTTCCTACAAGTTGACCGATGCTAGTGGTTCGAACTGGGTGTTACGTCGTCCACCGCTGGGCCACATCATGCCATCCGCGCACGACATGGGCCGAGAGTTCCGAGTTTTATCTGGCTTAAATTCTGTTTCCTTTCCAACACCGAAGGCGCAGGGGTTCTGTGATGACGAAACAATAATCGGCTCAAAATTTATGCTGATGGATTTTGTTGATGGTCGGGTAATCGAGTCTGCTGAAACTGCAATGAAGTTAAGCGATGTCCAAGCTAGCGAGATTTCGCAAAACTTAGTTGACACTCTGGCAAATCTTCATTGCGTTGATCCTGTTGCGGCCGGACTTGATCAATTAGGTCGTCCTGAGGGCTATTTACAACGACAAGTTAAGCGCTGGGGTGAGCAATGGCAATTGACTAAAACTCGCGAATTAACAGAGATTGACGAACTACACACCTGGCTTCAAGGTGCGATTTCGAAACTTCCCACTAACTTGCCATCGTCCATTGTGCATGGTGACTATCGGATAGATAACGTAATTTTGGATCCTAAAACTAGCGAGATCATTGCCGTTCTGGACTGGGAAATGTCCACTCTTGGGGATCCTATTTCTGACTTGGCCATCTCACTTGTTTACTGGAGCCAAGCAGGCGACACATTGCGAAACCAAATTCCAGTGGCACAGGAAGTCACAAGTGGTCCTGGATTTTGGACTAGAGAACAAGTGGTCCAGCACTATGTTTCCAAAACTGGTTACGACATTTCACATCTGGATGAATGTGTTGCCCTAGCTTGTTTCAAACTCGCAGTCATTATGGAATCAATTCATCATCGCAATCTAAGCGGCCAACAACTTGGCGCTGCTGCTGGCGCGCAAAGCACAATGGGTCAAGCAACTGTTGCATTAACACAACTTGGACTAGCCGTTATTTCAATGGGAGCAATCGCAGCATTAAATAGCTAGCCCGATGACACGTCGTTAAGGCCAACAACACCGCTAGCACTTGATGGCACTTTCAAATCTACCTGGCAAAAAACTAATTACTGATTAAGCAAACAAATCCAGAGGCGATAAACATGTATGGGCCAAGGGCTAACGCAGATTTCGAAGAAGTTCGCTTTAATGCAATTTCAGTGAGGGCAACTAAGCCAGCCAAGCAAAAGGTAATAAATATTGCTGGCAGCCATTGCTCTGGGTTATACCAACCAATGGCTAAACCCAACGGAAAGGCGAACTTCACGTCCCCCATTCCCATGGATCCCCGACTGCATATATAAAGCAGAAGATAGACCAAAGTGGTAACAAGCGCAGTTGTCAATGCAGCAATGAGGCGATCGAGTTGTGATTGGGTAAGTGCTATCAGCGCTTGTATTGAAATAGAAACTAATGTCATTGCAGCAACAACTTTATTTGGTAGTCGATGTGAACGGATGTCGATGATTGAAAGCCAAAGTCCAAAAAGCAGCAAAACTACAAGCGGCAAAAGTTCCAGCATTTAATAAACCTAAGTGCTGGGGCTAAAGTCCTTCATTTTTTGTCCACAGCCCAACGAATACTTGCATTTAATGACTACCAACGTCGTGACCCGCTGATAAGTATTCACCGCAAGGAAGGCAGTGTTGCGGATAGAAACTTTTTGCTTCGACTACCTAATCTTTTACATTCCACAGATTAGTGAGTAACTGGTACTACCTTTACTCCAGTCGATTCAAGCAAAATCAAAAGGTCGCGATCCTTACTTTGATTAACTAATTCAATAACATGATCAGTTGGCCAATCAAGGTCACCTGAGTCCGTGCGTTCTAAGAATGAAATCTTTGCCCCGGTTGCTGCCTTAAGAACGTGAACAAGTCCTGGATTTGTTGGGCCAACTAACAA
>CAMBGF010000087.1 GCA_945866135.1 Bifidobacterium breve | reverse complement strand
GATGCTAAATCACCTTTGGAATGGCTGCTTGCGCAAGAGTTGATAGTGCCAACAAGTGACAACTCGGTTGTGGTGCCGCGCGAAGTTTCACTTGCACTTCGCGATGGCTTGTTGTTAAAGGAAATCAAAACTGATCGTGGCTTTCCAGTGCTTGGTAACGCAGATGTTAAACGCATCAATGACACTGGCGCGCATGCCGCTTTAGATTTTGTTCGATTGGTAGAAACACTGCTTGAAACTTGGTCCATAGAGCCGCCAGCGCAACTTCGCGGTGGTGGACTTGCGATTCGTGATTTAGCTGCGGCAAAGGATTTGTTACGCGTCTCCGAGCACTTAACAGCCTTAGTTATCGAAGTGGCTTACGCTGCTGGGTTACTGGGCGCTGACACTGCCGATGGTTGGTTGCCAACTGCGGCTTATGACAGATGGCTTGGCATTGATGATGCTTCGCGCTGGACTTTACTTGCGCAATCCTGGCGCGACATGGCTCGCGCTGCGCACGTAGTTGGCGGTGATGGGGCTGATCGCACCAACGCTTTGACCTCTGCAGTTGAACGCGGCTTTATTAACCCGCTACGAATTTCCTTACTCGACATTTACCTTGGCCTACCTGATGGTTCAACAACAAGCGCAGCTATTTTGACGGACCATTTAGATTGGCATCGACCACGTCGCTCTTCAATGGTTCGCGCTGCTGCGGTTTCGGCAGTGCTAGCTGAAGCGGCAACCATGGGTGTTACTGCGCTCGGCGCAATTACCTCATTTGGTAAAGCACTAGCTGAAGGTAAAGATCCAACAAAAGTCTTAGGCGCCCTACTTCCGGCGCCCGTGGATCATGTGATTGTGCAAGCTGATTTAACTGCCCTGGCACCTGGCCGCTTGCCAGCAAATCAGCGTCGAACTATGGCTGTGATTGCTGATGTGGAATCAACCGGGGCGGCAACAACTTATCGATTTACTGAAACTTCAATCCGGCGCGCACTTGATCAAGGCCAATCCGCGCATGACATTTTGGACTTCTTATCGGGACTTTCCCGCACTCCCATCCCGCAACCACTGACTTACTTAATTGAAGATGTGGCTCGCAAGCATGGCGTGCTGCGCGTTGGTGTTGCCTCTATCTATTTGCGCTGTGATGATGAACAACTTGTTGCAACTGTGCAAGCCGATCGTCGCCTAGCAACTTTGCGGTTTCGTCAGCTAGCACCTGGCATTGTGGTTAGCTCATCGCCAGCAGACATTGTCCTTGAAAAACTTCGCACCTGCGGTTACGCCCCAGTTGCGGAAAGCGCCGAGGGCACAGTATTAATACACCGTCCAGATACCAAGCGAACTGCAACGAAAGTTAATCCAGCTCCAGTCACAGTCACTGGTCCATCCAGCCGTTTAGTTACTGCTGCCGTGAAAGCACTTCGCGCTGGTGAACGTGTGGATTCCAGCAAACCTGCTTCAACAAATGGTCCGCGAACTACCACTTCGCAGACTTTGGCTTTACTCAATGACGCCTTAGCAAAAGGAAAAGAAGTTTGGATTGGTTACGCTGACAAAGGTGGCATGACCAGCGAACGAATCGTTGAACCGCTAACAATTACCGGCGGCTTCTTAACTGCCTTTGATGTCCGAACCAATGAAGTCCGAACATTTACGATTGCGCGCATAACTGGCGCTGCCCTGGAAGAGAACTTTACTGAAGAAGGAAGTGCTTGATGACTGAAGGTCCATTGATCGTTCAAAGCGATAAGACATTATTGCTTGAGATCGACCATGAACTAAGCGCTGAATGTCGACATGCCATTGCGCCATTTGCCGAACTTGAACGTGCGCCAGAACACATCCACACTTACCGCATCACTCCACTTGGACTTTGGAATGCGCGCGCTGCACTACATGACGCTGAATCTGTAGTGGACACTTTAATCAAGTATTCGCGTTACCCAGTTCCACATGCATTGTTGGTAGACATTGCCGAAACCATGGCTCGCTACGGCAGGTTGCAATTACATATGCATCCAGTTCACGGACTTGTATTAACTGCAAATGACAGAACCGTACTCGAAGAGATTTTGCATTCGAAAAAAATTCAGCCCCTAGTTGGTAAGCGAATCGATGAAGACACCATTGCCGTGCACGGTAGTGAGCGCGGAAACATTAAACAAGTGCTATTAAAACTTGGCTGGCCAGCTGAGGATCTAGCTGGTTATGTTGATGGCGAAGCGCACCCAATTGCGTTAGCTGAGGATTCCTTTGTATTGCGTACTTACCAGCGCGAAGCAGCTGAAGGTTTTTGGCACGGCGGCTCTGGCGTTGTGGTTTTACCTTGTGGGGCTGGCAAAACAATTGTTGGCGCTGCTGCCATGGCTCTTGCTGGCGCAACGACTTTGATCTTGGTGACTAACACCGTTTCAGCGCGGCAATGGAAAGCTGAATTATTAAAGCGCACCACACTTACTGAAGAAGAAATTGGTGAATACTCTGGTGCGCGCAAAGAGATCAGGCCAGTAACAATTGCGACTTACCAAGTTATGACCACGCGTCGCCAAGGCGTCTTCTCACATATGGAACTCTTTGATGCCCGCGACTGGGGATTGATTATTTATGACGAAGTGCACCTATTGCCAGCTCCGGTATTTCGTTTCACCGCTGACATTCAAGCTCGACGTCGCCTCGGTTTAACCGCGACTTTAGTTCGGGAAGATGGCATGGAAGGTGAAGTGTTTTCTCTCATCGGTCCAAAGCGATATGACGCGCCTTGGAAAGACATCGAAGCCCAGGGGTATATCGCACCTGCTGATTGCGCCGAAGTTCGAGTGACACTTCCTGATGCCGAGCGTTTGGCTTACGCCATGGCAGAGCCGGAAGAACGTTACCGACTTGCTTCAACTACTTCATTTAAAAACCGAGTTGTGGAACACCTAGTAAATCTGCATCCAGATGATCACATTTTGGTAATTGGCCAGTACCTAGATCAACTTGCTGAAATTAGCGAGTTTCTCGGGGTGCCAACTATTACCGGAGCAACCCCAGTCAAAGAACGCGAACGCTTATTCCAATCATTTCGTGAAGGTGAAACGCGCGTACTTGTAGTTTCCAAAGTAGCTAACTTCTCAGTTGACTTGCCTGAAGCCGGAGTTGCGATTCAAATCAGCGGCACCTTTGGCTCCCGGCAAGAAGAAGCTCAAAGACTAGGACGAATCCTTCGCCCAAAGGGTGACAAGCGTTCGGCTCACTTCTATTCGATCGTTACTAGAGACACTGTGGATGCGGACTTCGCCGCCCACCGACAACGTTTCTTAGCCGAACAGGGTTATTCCTACCGAATCGTTGATGCCGATGATTTGTTGTATGGAAAGCCAGTTACTGACTAAAAGCCAGTTGGAACTAAATAGGCCAAGTAGCCAAACAACACAGCTAAAAATAGTGCTGGTGCAAAGTCTTTGAACTTATCTTTAACTCGTAAATGTGCAACAACTGCGCCTATGAAGTAAAGCATCAATGCGCCAGCGGAAATAAACGCTAATAGCGGGAAAGCGATACCGATCAATAGACCAAGAGCACCAAGAATTTCCAAGTAAGCAAGCAGTGGAATCTGGTTTGGCTTTAAGCCCACATGGGTCATGGATTCAATGACCTGAGGCATCTTGCGAAGTTTGCCCATTGCTGAAACAAGCGCAATTAAGGCAAGTACTACCGTGAAAATCGTGGTGGTTGTGTTCATTAGGCTCCAAAAGTTGAAATTTCAATTACTTGACACTATCAGAGAAACTTCAAAAATAACGGCTCCGAGAAAATCTCGGAGCCGTTATTTTTAGTTCTTCTTGGGAATCAACTTGCTTAGAAGTCCATTCCGCCCATGTCGCCGCCGCCAGCCATTGGCGCAGCCTTTTCAGGTCGGTCTGCAATAACAGCTTCAGTTGTTAGGAATAGCGCGGCTATTGATGCTGCGTTCTGAAGCGCGGAACGTGTCACCTTAGCTGGATCGATGATGCCAGCCTTGA
>CAMBGF010000086.1 GCA_945866135.1 Bifidobacterium breve | reverse complement strand
CTGGAATCGGTCGCGCTGCAAACTTGGCACTTGCGGCTCTGCCTAACTTCACTTTGCCAGGAGACACCTCGGCATCAGCTCGTTACTTTGAAACAGATACCACTGCGCCATTTGTGTTAGTAGATGGACACATTGATGTGCCAACTGGTCCAGGAATCGGAGTGGACCCAATTAGCGAAGTAGTGCAGCGTTATACGGTTTCCACAACGTGGGTCAAATAATTACTTAGTTGAACCAAGTTTTGGGAAAAGCGCAGGTACTCGGGATTTGTAAGCTGCATACCCCTTGTATTTAGCGCTCAACAATGTTTCTTCCCAGCGCATTTTGTAAATCAAAAGTCCCAGTAACCCAAACCAAGCAATCAATTGCGCCCAAACACCGCCGGAAACCACAAGTCCCATAGTTAGTACTAACAGTCCGGTGTAAATCGGATGGCGCAGGCGGGCATAAATTCCAGTCGTTACTAACGCGCCAGCCTCAACTGGAACTGGGTTTGCTGTTAATGACTTACCCAGTCCGCGAAATCCAGCGAATAAAAGGATTACGCCCAGGAAAAGCAGAACTGTTCCTGCTATCTCTGCTTGCGGATTCACGTTCTTGCTATCTGGGAACAATGCCAAAATAATGATCAATCCAAATTGCGCAAAAACTAAGAGGCGACCCTTTTGCAAATCATCCATACGCACAATTCTACCTAATAACCCTTGGGACTAATCTCTAGTTATGGGCAAAAACATTCTGGCAGGTGCAATTGCTGTTGTTCTGCTTGCCGGCTGTGGGGCCACGATTCCAACTGGATACAGGCCGCCAGAAAGCACTACGCCAGCGACAAGTGTTACCACTTTTGATGTTGCCCAGCGGCAATCCCCAGTAGAAATTTCAGGTACCACTCTTTCTGGTCAGGAATTTTCAACTGCAGAACTTAATGGCATTGTCGTAGTAAATGCCTGGGCCTCTTGGTGCGCGCCTTGTCGAGAAGAGTGGCCCATTTTTATCGAAGTTGAGTCCAACTATCCACAAGTAAATTTGCTTGGGCTAAACGAGGCTGACGATCTCAGCGCTGCTAAAGATTTTGTAGCCGACGCTGGCGGAACTTGGACTCACTTGCGCGACCCAGATCAATTGCTAGCCCTGGAAAGCGGAACTATTTCTGGCAATTTTTTACCGGGCACAATTGTGCTGGATAAAAAGCATCGAGTCGCCGCTAAATTTGTCGGTAAAGTCACTGCCCCTGAGTTAACACAAATTATTGAGCAGCTACTGGCTGAAAATTAGCCGACAGCTTCGCCTGCTGCTTCTTGGGTTGCCGCATGATGTTCTGCGCTAGTACGAAGCGGAATTTCCCGCATAAACAAAGCTAAAACAAATCCGAGCGCAGTTAGTGGCACAGCTGATAAGAAGACAACTTGAAAGGACTCAACAAATCCGTGGTAGATAACAGCTTGAAGCTCGGGAGTGAACTCACTAATTACCGAGGTGCTGTCCTTGAGCTGTTCAAACTTTTCAGGAGTTGCGCCAATTAGTGCAAGCGGATTCGTGGTCGCTAGCTTGCTTACGCCCTCAGGTATCTTGATTGCTAGCTGACTGGCATACAACGAGCCAAATAGTGCCACTCCAACTGTTCCACCGACTGAACGAAAGAACGTGTTTGCACTTGTTGCAATACCAAGATCTTTCATTTCAACCGAGTTCTGCAGCGCGACAACTACCGTTTGCATTGATAAACCAAGGCCAGCACCAATTAGCAAAGCGTAAATTGCTAATTCCCAAAACGATGTTGTTTCATTCAGGGTAGAAAGTGCCAAAATACCAACAGTCATGATGGCAAGTCCCATAACTGGATACCGTTTGTAATGTCCGTGCTTACTTATTAACTTGCCACTTAAAATGGACATTGAAACGATTCCCAGCATAAATGGAATCAGTTTTAATCCAGCAACGGTTGCCGAATCCCCCTGCACAACTTGCAAGAAAAGCGGCAACATAATGATCGCACCAAACATTCCAGCGCCAATAATAAAACCAAGTGCTGAAGTTAATGAAAATGTGTGATTCTTAAATAGATCCAGTGGCAAAATTGGTTCGAGAGTTCGCTTCTCTTGAAGTAAAAACAAAACCGCTAGCACAAAAGCTAAAGCTAAAGTTCCAAGTGTCTTACTATTTGCCCAACCATTATCGGGCCCAAAAACTGAAATACTAATTAGCAGCGCAGTCACCGAGGAGACCATGAGAATCGCACCAGCGTAATCAATGCTGTGTTCGCGCCGAATATTGGAAGTTCGAAGTGACGATGAAGTCAAAATCAATGCCAAAATACCAAATGGCAAATTGATGTAAAAAATCCAGCGCCAACCTGCAACTCCAAAAATAGTTGAACTATCTGAGAAGAAGCCACCGAGTAATGGGCCCGCAACTGCAGCAAGTCCCCATACCGCGCCAAAGTAACCTTGATAGCGACCGCGCTCACGCGGAGAAACTAAATCGCCAATGATCACAAAAGAAAGTGCCATCAAGCCGCCTGCGCCCAGCCCTTGAATCGCGCGGAAAGCAATTAACTGACTCATACTTTGCGCTGCGCCGGCCAAGAAAGATCCAATTAGGAATGTGACGATTGCAAACTGAAACACAGGTCGGCGCCCATAAAGGTCAGAAATTTTTCCATAAAGCGGAGTTGAAGCAGTGGAAGTTAGTAAGTAAGCCGTAACAACCCAGGTGTACTGCGACAAGCCGTTGAAGTCTTCTACGATGCTCTTCAAGGCCGTGGAGACTATGGTCTGGTCAAGGGCGGCAAGGAGCATGCCCACCATCAGGCCGCTTAAGATAACCATAATTTCTTTATGTGTGGCTTGGGCAGTTGGTGTTTGACTGGGCGAATTTTGGGCCTGGTTGGACATATTTATCCTTAGTGAAACTGCTGTGGGCTTGTAGCGAATTGCAAATTTAGTTCAAATTTCAATCTCCTGCTTAGCGTAGCACTCAGTAAGTGGTTGAATTGAGTCATGGCTACTCCAGATAAAGAAACTGACCCGACTAAAGCAGCATTTCTCGCCGCCTTGGAAAAAAAGAAATCTGGCGGAGCAAAAGCAACTAATACTGGCGCCACCTCAGAAGCTTCAAAAGCTAAGTCATCAGGGCCGGCTGCCCGCAGAATGTCTCGCCGACGTAGCGGTAGTTCTTAATCGAGCTTTAAGTACGAATCCTTGATCCTGTCGGATCACATACCGCATCTGGCATAACTTCGGCGTCCACTACTCGCCCACCACAGGAAACCTGCACAACATCACCTTGCGCAGTATCTGCGGGTAACCAACCAAGTGCAATTGGGGATCCGAGTGACCAACCAAATTCTGCGCTAGTTATATAACCAGCATTCTTTCCAGCAACGACATCGCCGCACCCCGGCATAAAAAAATTAGGAGAAACAAATGAGTGCAACATTTTTAGCTGCTGCAAAGGCGCTATCAGAAAACCCATAACTTCTTGCCAAAGTGTCTTCAGCAGGTAGCGCGAAGTGCGCGCTGCGCATCTAACTTCTGCAGGTATCGCTGTGCCAACCCACGCCGATGTCAACGCGCACGTTGTAAGCATGTATGACGTAGCAGGCGGCTCGAGCACAGGCACATACGCAGGTGTCGCGGCAACTGTCACAGTAGTTGCCGCCAGTGGCACCGCTGCTGCTTAGCAATTTCTTAATGCAGGTGGCCTCCAGGTGTGGGTGGGCCACCTGCATTTTTCGTTAGTTATTTTCATTGAATCAAAATCACATTTCCCTACAACGCAGATGAGAACCGATGCCCACGTTGAACTTTAGTCAAATACTGAAACCCTCTGACCCGCCGGTCCCATCTGGCATTCGTACCAAATCGGGACTACACACTCGAAACACAAGTGAGCTCAGGGCCTTTCTAGAGCCATACCTAGCTGACTACGGCGAAATACTGGAGGAGTTCGGCTACTAGATGTGATTTGAAGTCCGTTCACAGAACCCTGATAGCACATCG
>CAMBGF010000085.1 GCA_945866135.1 Bifidobacterium breve | reverse complement strand
GTGCCGGACACGCAAACGCGACCAACTTCAAATCGGGTTCGGGAAGCAATTTTTTCCTCCGTCGAACATGCAGTAAGTGGCCTTGATGATTTGCGGGTCTTAGACCTGTTTGCTGGCTCGGGCGCTTTTGGAATTGAATCGATTTCGCGGGGCGCAGCTGAAGCAGTATTAATCGAAAACGATCTACAGGCAGCTGACACTTTGCATTCAAATATCCAATTTCTTGGAATAAAAACCGCCCGAGTGCTAATTGCTGATGTATTTTTAAAAATCAGTGAGCCATCAAGTGCTGGCAAATTTGATGTGGTCTTTATTGATCCGCCATATGACTTGGATGACGACCAAGTAAATGCCCTGCTAGCCCACTTGCCCAAAAATGGTTGGCTGGCAGATTATGGCCTGTTAGTTGTGGAGCGGGGTTCAAAATCAAAGGTGATTTGGCCAGAAAGCATTGAACAACTTCAACAAAAGTTTTATGGTGACACAACTATTTGGTACGGTCAGTACCTGGAGGATTCTTAAGTGCTGGTATTTGGCTTTCATTAGCAAATAGCAAAACGAGCAGATCAACGAAAAAAAGGTGAGTGAAATGTCAAAAGACAAAGTTCGAAAAGCCGTTTGTCCTGGCTCTTTTGATCCCGTAACTTTTGGTCACCTGGATGTTTTTGCCCGCGCTGCCGAACAGTTCGACCATGTGACAGTTGCAGTGCTGCAAAACAGTACAAAAGCTGGATTGTTCACAATGGACCAGCGCATTGAAATGATTACCGAATGCGTTAAGCCATATCCAAATATCGTGGTCGACACATTTAAGGGCTTACTAGTTGATTACTGCCGCGATCATGGAATTAGCGCAATTTTTAAAGGGCTGCGCGCCGTTTCGGATTTCGACTATGAACTTCAAATGGCCCAAATGAACTCCCGCCTAGGCGTTGATACCCTGTTTGTGGCAACCAATCCGGAGTACAGCTTCCTGTCTTCGAGCATTGTTAAGGAAATAGCCAAATTCGGCGGGGATGTGGCCGGATTGGTTCCAGAGAACGTCCACCAGGCATTGAAAGCCCAACTTCCTCAAAAATCCTAATTTTGCGCGTGTTCGCAAGGTACCTCGATTTGGGAGTGCCACTAAAAACGCGCTAATCTAGCCATTGGTCTTTCACGAGGCCGAATGAGCCATACTTCCAGCGAGGAATACTGTGTCTACCCTCGATCCAAGCTCGCCGCTAGTTCTAGATGCTAGAACTTTAGGCCGACGCGCGGGATCGATGAAGAAACTAGATTTCTCGGTGGCAGCCCCGGCTGATCTCGGCGTCGGATTGATTGCAGTCCCACCAGGATCTGAAATTGAGTTTGATCTTCGGCTTGAATCAGTAATTGATGGGGTGCTCGTCACCGGTAGTGCTTTATTGACGGTAGCGGGTGAATGTTCACGGTGCTTGGAACCGTTGTCTTTCGATACGGAAGTCGACCTTCAAGAACTTTTTGAATATCCCGCCACTGATTCCAGAGGCCGCCAGATTGAATCTGGTAGCGATGACGAGGAACAACCGAAGTTAGATGATGATTTAATCGATCTAGAGCCGGTTATTCGCGACGCAGTGTTGTTGGCTATGCCGCTAGCTCCACTGTGCCAACCAGATTGCGCAGGATTGTGCATCACTTGTGGTGAAAACCTCAACGATGTGAGTGATCATTCGCATGAAGAAACTGATCCGCGTTGGGCAAGTCTTGCGAATCTTAAGGATTTAATCGAAGAATAAGATCGACGTTTTGAACTAAAGAGTTTGAATCGACAACCTGAAAGGATGGCAGACCGTGGCCGTTCCCAAGCGTAAGACTTCTCGTAGCAACACCCGTCACCGTCGTTCCGCATGGAAGGCAACTGCTGCAAACCTTGCTACTTGCGATCGTTGCCGTGCGCCAAAGTTGCAGCACACTGCTTGCCCAACTTGTGGCACATACGACAAGCGCCAGGTCCTTAGCGTTTAATCGTCGTGGCCGCGTCCACATCGAACGATCAGCTGTTTGACCGACTGGGCTACGTTTTCGATGCCCAGTTACTTGAGTTAGCTCTCACCCACAGGTCCTTCGCCTACGAGTCAGGCGGATTACCTACTAATGAGCGACTTGAGTTTCTAGGCGACGCCGTACTTGGTGTTGTTGTTACCGATGCGCTTTATCACCGCTATCCGGATTTGCCTGAAGGCAATCTGGCAAAACTACGTTCGGCTGTTGTAAGCTCTCGCGCATTAGCAGTTCAAGCGCGCCGGCTAGGTCTTGGCGAATTTATTCGATTAGGTCGCGGCGAGGAAACAACTGGCGGCCGAGACAAATCCTCAATCTTGGCTGACACATTCGAGGCAATTCTTGGCGCAGTTTATATTGACTTGGGCATTGAGGTCTCGCGCGAATTGATTCTTCGCTTGCTTGATGAACAACTTGCGCAAGCTGCCGAACTTGGCGCTGGATTAGATTGGAAAACCTCACTGCAAGAGTTAACTGCGGAATTAGGTCTCGGTGTTCCGATTTATGCAATTTCGGAATCAGGCCCAGATCATGCCAAGCAATTCATTGCCCAAGTTGTTATTGCTCAGCGTAAATATGGCCATGGCACTGGAAGCAACAAGAAAGAAGCCGAACAAGAATCCGCAGCTAGCGCGTACGCCGAACTTATGGCGCAACGCGACGGCGAAGATAACTAACCCTGGCGCGTAGACATGCCGGAATTACCTGAAGTTGAAGTTGTCCGCCGGGGGATTGCTACCTGGGTTAGTGGGCGAACTATTGAAACAACGCAAGTTTTACATTCCCGCGCAGTGCGTAATCACACTGGCGGGCCTAAAGATTTTGCACGCAGGTTAAAGGGCCGAACTGTTGTCTCAGTAAATCGCCGTGGGAAATTTATGTGGCTCAGTCTTGATGATGATCACGCCCTGGTTACTCATCTTGGAATGAGTGGACAAGTTTTAGTGCAGCCACTTGATGCGGAACCTGAAAAACATATGCGCGTGCGTTGTACTTTTACCGATGGTGGACGCGCTATGCATTTTGTTGATCAGCGCACATTTGGCGGTATGGCTATCCATGAATTAGTTGAAGTTGATCATGGCCAATGGGTTCCGGAGCCAGTAGTTCATATTGCGCGCGACCCACTTGATCCATTTTTTGATCCAGATTCATTCATCACGGGGATTCGAAAGAAAAACACTCAAGTCAAGCGGGCAATTTTGGATCAAACTTTAATTAGTGGAATAGGAAATATCTATGCAGATGAATCGCTCTGGCGTGCAAAGATTCACTGGGCAACGCCTACTAATCGTTTAACTAAAATCCAAGCATCGACTTTGCTGCAGCACGCAACGCAAGTGATGGTCGAGGCGCTAGACCAAGGTGGCACTTCATTTGATTCGTTATACGTAAATGTGAATGGGGAAAGTGGGTATTTCTCCCGTGAACTAAATGCCTATGGCCGCGAAGGTGAACCCTGTGATCGCTGTGGCAGCATCATGGTGCGAGAGGCATTTGCAAATCGCTCATCATTTCGGTGCCCACGTTGTCAACGCAAGCCAAAAGCCGTAAAAACCTAAATAGTAATTAGCAATTTAACAAATAAACTTGAGCTTTAGTAAACGCGAGCGTAACGTTCGCAAAGTTCTTCGTCGCTCAAGTCCTGGGCGAGCTCTATCTCAGTGCGTTTAACCGCAACATAAGATTCATACATTGTTGGCGGCATCCAAGCTTTCACTATGGCGTCAGCTTCCATCAAATCCAAAGCTTCAGCTAAGGAGCTTGGCAGTGGTTCAATCCCTAGTTCAGCTCGTTGCTGTTCGGATAAATCATTCGGGTCAACGTCAACTGATTTTGGAAGTGGAAGCTTTTCTTTGATACCTTGCAGACCAGCAAGCACTAGAGCGCCCAATACTAAATACGGACTTGCAGTAGCGTCCGGGGCTCTAAGTTCCAGATTGTAGGCTTTTGCTGCCTTAGCTGGATTTTGATCAGGTGAAGGACAGATTCGAAGCGC
>CAMBGF010000084.1 GCA_945866135.1 Bifidobacterium breve | reverse complement strand
GCCCAGGCCATGCCCTTTGAATCATTTGCGTATTGCAGGGCAGAAACTAAATCTTTAGCCGTGGATCGGTTTGACCGACTTAGCCCAGACCCATCAACTATTTCTAAATTAGTTGTTCCGATACCTGCCGTAACTAAGGCTTGCTTCGTCACTTTCGCGCCGCCAGAAAATGAATAGTCCCCTTGTGTTCCACCAACATGATGAGCTAAATACTCAGCCAAGGTGTTGTTACTCGTCGTTATCATTCGCTCGACTATGTCAGTAACAGTTGCGGACTCGATTCGAGTTAATTCACTGGCTTCCAAACTTGGCGGGGCTCGACCCATAAGCCTTACCTGAAGTCCTCTGGCAGTTAATTCATCAACATAAAATTGCGCTGCTGCTTTGGCAGGATCTGGCAAAGTGCCATCGGTTTGAGTCACTCCATAATCCATAGTTAAACCTTGCGCAGGCGCTACCTCGCCCGTACTTAAATACATGCTTGGCCAAGTTTCTTGCGCCTGCGGTCCACCAAATAGTGAATCGTCAAAGGCAACAGTAAAAATTTGCGTGGTCGGGCCAATTGCAGCCATGCTCTGGTCTGCTAATTGCTGTATGGAGGGCGGCGGCGGCGTGCCAGGTGGCGTGCCACGCCAGTCTTGCGGAGTGAGGGAAACCAAAGTTGGGTCGCCACCACCAACCAAAGTTAGCTGAGTTTGATCGCGCATCACCTTTGTCGCAAATCTTGTCTGCCCACCTAATACGTCTACAGCTGCGATCGCGGTGTAAAGCTTTAAAGTCGATGCTGGAATCATCGGTTGGTCTGAATTTATATCTACTAATACTTGTTTTGAATTGGCATCAATCACGTAACCAGTGACGCCTGCGCCCAACCTGAAATCAGTTAGCTCTTCATTGACGATTGCGGAAACTGTCGCGGCGTCAATTTCACCAATCTGGTCGACTGGATTCAAGATTCCAATCGAAATCGGCGCTGGCGGAACTATTTCTACTTCTTCTGCACTAGTTGGAATTCCCCAACCGATTCCACCGAGAGTTAGGCCACCAATTAAGAGGGCGCTCATAATAAAATTGCGGCTATATCTTAGGTGAGTGATTTCTGGCCTCATTAAAACTAGGGAGAATGTGAGTTTGCATCTAAGATTGGGTAATCATTAATAAGGCTAAGTGGAAATTGCGAAATGGCGGGGCATCATGGCACTTGAATTTGACGTATTAGTGGAGATTCCTGGCGGTAGCCGCAATAAATATGAGGTGGACCACGAAACCGGCCGGTTGCGCCTAGATCGGATGCTTTTCACTGCCACCCGTTATCCCCGGGATTATGGCTACATCGAGGGCACACTTGGCCAAGATGGTGACCCATTAGATGCGCTAGTCCTAATTGAAGAGCCAACGTTTCCCGGCGTACTAATTCGCTGTCGCGCGATTGCAATGTTTCGCATGACTGATGAAGCTGGCGAAGATGACAAGATTATGTGCGTTCCCGCGCACGATCCGCGCAAAATTAATATGCAAGACATTACTGACATGCCCGAATTTGAGCGACTAGAAATTCAGCATTTCTTTGAAACATATAAAGATTTGGAACCAGGAAAATCGGTAGAAGGTGCTTCTTGGGGAAACTGCGCGGAAGCCGAAGCCGAAATTTTAGCGTCCATTGCGCGAGCTAAGAACGCTCACTAATTACTTAACTATTTAGGCGCTCGCCGTAGCTGGAATTCCTGAAACCAGTCGGTTGACTACATCAACTGCGCTCCAACCACCTGGGAATTCTTTAAGCATTCCTTCCACGTCACTTGTTGTCGATCCAAGTGTTAGAAGTGGTGCTTCCTTGTAGCCATCTGGTCGTTCTTGTCCTAAGCCAACTGCAGCCACAAGTCCGTTGCATAAACAAATTCGATCCGTAAGATCTGGTTCGTCGCCACCCTTTTTCAAAAATGGACTATCTGGTTCAGCTGCGCAGCGGTAACTTACTTTGCCTGCTTCATCAATATGACTAGAACGCAAATAGCCAAGATCACAAAGCCTTGGTCGCGCTTTGTAAACCGAAGCATCACCAACTGTTCCAGGGAGCTCTACAACTTTGAATGGGAATCCTGTTGGTGACGCGCGATGATCTGTGCGCACTCGCAAATTTCCTTCACGTGCGGCTTGCAACATTTGCTCGCGGTACTCAGGTAGCAATCCTGATTCATTGCTTAATGCGAATAGCGAACCAACTTGAACACCTTCGGCGCCAAGGTTGATTGCATCGGTAACTGATGCTGGTGTAGCGCGACCGCCAGCAAGCCAAAATGGCAAGCCAACATCTGCAACTTTAGGAATGTTTGCCTCATCTAGCGGGCCATATCCAGTTTCCGTATCTTGCATGCGTCGAGGTGGGGCGTTATGTCCACCGGCCATAAAGTGTTCAACTACGAAACCATCTGGTCGTGTTACTTCGTTTCGCGCTAAATAGGAGGCAAGAACTTCAGCGGTAACGATCGCTAGAAATGCTGGGCGGGCTAACTCTGGTGCTTTACCAAATGACTCAAGTGGATCAAATTCTAAAATTGGCGCAGCCATTCCAGCTGGTCGATCTGAGTCAATGCTCAAATGTCCAGACTTACCTTGGGCAAAGTCCGTCATTAGTTGGGGAATCTCTCGCGGAATTCCCGCACCCATCAAGATCGCATCGACGCCGGCAAGCATCGCGCCGTAAAGCGCTGCTGGCGTAGCGGTCTGAAGTTTTTCTAAAAAGTTGATTCCAACTTTTCCATTTCCTGATTGTTTTGCTAGCCAAACCTCAACAAAGTTTGAGGCAACTGCTAATTGATCGTGCTCTTTGTGCGCTTCCAGACTCAAGCGACGCATTGGGCGAAACGGCTTACCTTGACGACCTTCTGGGCGGAAAAATTTTGCCAGAATTTCTTCGGCAACTTCTGGATATGGGAAATGCGCAAGTGCCTCACGCATATGGCCACCCTCGTCACCATTTTGTAAGCGACGGGTAACTACAGTTTCTAACGCAGTTCCAGAAACAACTCCGAGTTGGCCTTCATTTGCAACAGTGCACGCTAAGTACCAGGAAGATACTGCTGCGCCCATGCCACCTTGAATAATTGGTGGCAATCCCAAACTGTTCACGAAGTCTCCCAAATCACTAACAAGCTACGGTTACGTAACCTACGCTAGCGTAACCTACGCAACCGTAGGTTGCCCGATTTACAGTGATTTATTGATAAATGTGACTATTTTTTACAGATTTTGAGCAAAAACGTGAATTTAACTCAAAAGTAGGGTGTCCAGCCCACGGATTAATCCCACGTGTTTAGTGACCGCTTTTGCTGCCAACAAAGTGCCGCTCACATAAGGAGCGGGCGAACTACCGGCGTCAAAACGAATAGACATGCGTTCTTCTGGCAGGCCAAAAACCACTTCGGTACTGACGACAAAACTTGGCAGTCGAACTGAGTGCACTCTGGTGCCATCAACATCGGCGCCTCGAGCTTCCTTTGGTCCGGCAATATCAGCTATTGGGTAACCGAGAGTTGGCCTTTGAACTGCGCTTAAACGTTCTGCGAGTTCTCGCGCGGTACCGCTTGGTACATCCGGTTTTCCTGCTTTTGCATAATCAATAACTTCCCAGTTTGGAATATATTTTGCGACCAGCAGCGCAGCAGCCTGGGCCATAGCTGCGGTGATCGCGAAGTTTCCCGCAGCAACAACACCGACGCCATTGGCCTTTGCGGCAGCATCGATATCAGCAAAATCAGCTGCTGTTAAACCTGATGTCCCGACAATGCCATGCACACCATGTTCGATGCCCAGCAAGATATTCGCTTTCACTGCATCATGGGCGGTGTAATCAATTAGCACTTGAACGTTTTCGAGTGCACTTGCCACATCTGCAAATACAGGAACACCCCACGATTTATTTTCTAATACCTCGCCAAGATCTTTACCAGAATTAGATCGAGAAACTGCAGTTTCTAACTTAAGTTCGCTATCTTCCCGAAGCGCAAATGAAAGTGCTTTTCCAGTCCAACC
>CAMBGF010000083.1 GCA_945866135.1 Bifidobacterium breve | reverse complement strand
CCCGCTAAAAGTTTGTTTAAAACCGAATTAACATCTGGTTCAAGTGATTTTGGTTGCGCAGTGATCCCATCTACTGCCAAGGCTTCATCGGCTGCTGCCCCACATGGAACTTGATGGTCACACTGAATCCAAATTAAATCTTTGTTATTTAAATCTTGCGAAGTCACAATGTTCTTCGGATTGGCACTGGGATAGGCAATCACAACTCTGTTTCTTGCAAAAGTTTTTGAAGTTGGAATCTCATTGACAACGCTAAACATTGCGGAACTAGAAGCTGATGCAAAAACGTCTACTGGGGCGCCTTGTTTGATTTGCTCAGCAAGTGTCGCGGATCCTGCGAATGAGATTGTGACTTTGACGCCAGGATTTGCTGATTCAAACTTGTTAGAAATTTCCGTAAAGGTTTGGGTCAGACTGGCAGCGGCCAAGACGATTATTTCGGTATCGGCGCTTGGGACCAAACTCTGTGTTTCATTATCTGTGCTGGCTGAACACCCACTTAGTGCGAGCACGATTGCGGTCAGTACTGCAATTTTCTTGGCTAGCACCAGTTTCAACTAACCTTTTTCGATTACAACGTCAGAAGATTTCACGCTGGCAATTGCTTTGCTACCAACTTCAAGTGCTAATGCGCGAGCAGCGTCCGCCGTAATCATGCTGACTATGTGATTTTGGCCAGATTGGATTTCAACAACTGCAGCTAAGCCCTCGATGTCAACCCTGGTTACGATTCCTACAATTCGATTGCGCGCACTAACTGATGCACCGCGCTCGTCCCGGAATTCCTTGGCCAATTCAACTGCCAAGCCAGCTAGCGAAGCGCCATCCACGCTTTGGGGTCCTTGGCCAGCGGCTGACTTAAGGCGGCCGGATTCCACCCAACGTCGGATCGTGTCATCGCTCACGCTTAATAACGCTGCTGCTTCGGAAATACGGAAATGAGGCATAATATGTAATTATTCACCGTATTTCGTGAAAAATCAACTCAATTACGGCGAATTGACCTGAATAACCAGTATCTTTGGCCAGTTTCGTAAGGAACTCTGCTAACTTCAATTTGATGCGCAACCCTGCTGAATTGATCGTGACCCAGCGACTGGACTTGCACTTAATCCCAATTCCTGAGTTATTGCTGCTGCATGAAGATCCCGATAACCCTGGGCTGCTTGCTGATCGGGATTTCACTAATCCCCACCTTGAATTGTCACATTCTCATTCGGGTCCACTGCGGTGGCGAGTGCCACAAGTTAAAGAAAACCCAGCAGTAAACATTTGGTTCATCCGCTGGATTGTCTTACGCGAAACTAACGAAATCGTGGGCTCAATAAGTTTTCATTCGCCGCCAGATGACTCCGGAATGATTGAAATTGGATTTGGAATTGCCCAGGCCTGCCGTAATAACGGTTTTGGAACTGAAGCGCTGCTCGGTATGTGGAGTTGGGTGGTCACCCAACCTGGTGTGAAAATACTGCGTTACACAGTCAGTGCAAGCAATCTGCCTTCGATGGCAATCATTTCTAAGTTTGGTTTTTCTCATGTTGGTCAACAACTAGATGAAGAAGATGGACCAGAAGAAATCTTTGAAATGTCAGTTGCTGATTTTCAGCTAAGCCTGAAAAACGGTTTCACCGCTAACAACCGTTCTTAGTACGGGTAGATCTATCACATCATGTGGGTTCACTAGTGATGGATCTTCCTGCCACATAACTAAGTCTGCCTGCATCCCGGGCTTTAACATTCCACGTTCATCCTGCGCGCCAACGGCTAGCGCAGCATTTCGGGTGTAGCCGCTGAGAGTTTCCGCTCCAGTTAACGCGCGGGTAGTTCCAATTGGTCCATCAAAAGAAACGTCATGTGCTCGGCGCTTTTGCGCAGCAAAGAATCCCATTCGAGGATCAAAGGGTGCTACTGGCCAATCGGAACCAAGAACTACTAACGCGCCAGTACTCATAATGTCGCCAGAGCGCCAGCCATGAGCACATTGCGTAGTGTCTAATCGCTGGGACCAGGGATCGCTTAAGTCATGTTCAATCCAGCGCACGTGCACTGGTTGCATTGATGCTGTCACCTTCAGAGGTTTGAATCTGGAGATTGTGGCATCAGGAGAAGTCTCGATGTGTTCGATCCGGTGTCGGCCATTTGAACCACCCGGCAAAGCTTCATAGACATCAAGAACTTCGCGTACTGCGCGATCTCCGATTGCGTGCGTTGCAATTCGAAATCCTGCATCATGAAATTGCCGAGCACGCTGGTGGTACAACGAAAGTTCGGGCCACATCGGTTGCGTTCCCGCGCCTTGGGAATCTGGGTGTTCCAGCCACGCAGTTCCGGTGTCAATTACGCCATCGAGCATAAACTTCACGCCGTCAGCTTGCCAGCGCAAACCTTTCAAGTTAAGGGTTTGCATCATTGCTTCGACTTCTTCAATTGGTGTGTAAGGGTAAATAAAGTGATGTAGCAGGACCCGCAACTTTAGTTGTGCCTGCTCCTCAAGATCGCGCATCACACTTACTGTGTCAACGTTGCCATCCATTAAATGAACTTCAGTAATACCGAGGGCATTTTGCTTTCTAATGGTTTCGGCGTACCACTGCAATCGTTCACTTCTAGTGGCAACGGGCACATGCGCCAACACAAGTTGCATGGCAGCCATTTCAAGTAGTTCGCCCGTTGGCTTTTCATCTTGATCAACAACGACGACTGAATTATCAGCAACTCGCATCGGACCCGTTACGCCGGCAATCTTCAAGGCTTCGGCGTTGACCATTCCGGTATGAACATCAAGGGTGTACAAAAACATCGGACCATCCCCTGCCGCGTCATCTAGGAGTGAATGATGAAACGGGCCACCGATAGCTGAGTACTCCAAGGCAAAGCCCATAAGCCACTGACCTGGACCAATGCGTTTGCGCTGCGCCGCAATAGCAGCGCGTAAATCTGAAAGATTTGAAATTCGATCAAGGTTTAATCCTTGCGCAAATTCTGCGCCATGAAATAAATGCTGATGGCCATCTACAATTCCTGGTGTTACAGCAGCACCATGTGCATCTATAACCTGCGTTGCGCCATCACAGGATTCGCGAACTTGATCCTCACTTCCAACGGCAACTATGTGGTTGCCTGACCAGGCAATCGCAGCGGCATTTGGCGCATCTGGATCCTGGGTGTTTATCTTGGCATTAAATATTGCGTGGTCGGCTGCCATGAGTAACTCCTAAAAGTGAGACTAATCGCAACCTTAATAGATATGCCCAGTAGATTAATGGGTATGACTGTACATATTGGTGCCAATAAAGGCGACATAGCTGAAACAATTTTGCTTCCAGGCGATCCATTGCGCGCAAAATGGGTTGCTGAGAATATGTTGGAAAATGCAGTCCAATACAACGCAGTTCGCAACATGTTTGGCTATACCGGAACTTACAAAGGTAACCGCGTTTCAGTTCAGGGTACCGGGATGGGTATCCCTTCTATTTCTATCTATGTGACTGAGTTGTTCAAAGATTTTGATGTCCAAACTGCAATCCGCATTGGCACCTGTGGTGGTATTGGCAAAACCAAACTGCGCGATGTGATTATTGGAATGGGAGCGTCAACGGATTCAGGGATTAATCGCCGTGCTATGGGTGGCTTAGATTTTGCCCCGATCGCCAATTACGAATTACTTATAGCTGCAGTTGCAGCGGCCAAAGCTCACGGGATTAGTTACCACGTTGGCGGTATTGCGTCGATGGATGTTTTTTATGATGATAGCAATGCCTTCGATGTGCTTGAAGCACATGGCGTACTGGGTATCGAGATGGAAGCCAGTGGGCTTTATACGATTGCAGCTCGTTACGGTCGACGTGCCTTAGCGATTTGCACAGTCAGTGACTTGATTCGCACTCACGAAAAAACTTCCGCTGAAGAACGGGAAACTGGTTTCCAAGCCATGGTTGAAGTTGCGCTAGAGGCTGCGTTTGCTTAAGTAGCTTTTGCTCTTGGCGCACGATTACTGATTAATGAAACTTTGGAATTCTTCCTGGGTGCCATTAAATACATTTAAGTCAGTTGAATTTGACGGAACGGCGTCGATTTCGCCATCAGCAGTAAATTGCCAAATTGTCCAATTGTTTTTCCAGATTCGATTCTCACTTGGGTCGGTTCCAAGCTTTGGACCCCACTTGGCTAACCACAATGGATAGCGCGCCAAATCCGATGCGCCAGCATCTTCTAATCGCGCAATGAAGTTGCCGTTTGCATAAATGATTGGCGTGCGGCCCGTAATTGTCTGTGCCTCCTCC
>CAMBGF010000082.1 GCA_945866135.1 Bifidobacterium breve | reverse complement strand
CCAATCATGTGAGTTAGTAAACCAACGGCGCGCAAGGCATCATCGTTTCCTGGGATTGGGTAGTCCACAACATCTGGATCACAGTTGGTGTCAAGAATGCCAACAACTGGAATGTTGAGTTTGTGTGCTTCGCCAACTGCAATATGTTCTTTGTTGGTATCTACTACCCAAATTGCACTTGGAAGTTTCTGCATATCGCGAATACCTGTTAGGACAAGTTCTAGTTTTTCTTTTTCGCGGCGAAGTACCAAAAGTTCTTTCTTGGTAAGTCCAGAACCAGCAACATCATCAAAGTTGATCTGCTCAAGTTCTTTCATGCGCGAAATACGCTTTGATACAGTCTGGAAGTTTGTGAGCATGCCACCTAACCAGCGGTGGTTCACATACGGCATACCAACGCGTAGCGCTTCGGCTGCAATTGATTCCTGGGCTTGCTTCTTGGTGCCAACGAACAGCACAGTGCCACCATGCGCAACTGTTTCGCGAACGAATTCGTAAGCGCGATCAATGTAGGCAAGTGACTGCTGTAGGTCGATTATGTAGATGCCATTGCGCTCAGTAAAAATAAAGCGCTTCATCTTTGGATTCCAGCGGCGGGTCTGGTGTCCGAAGTGAACACCGTTTTCCAGCAGCTGTCGCGTCGAAATGACGGCCATGGTAGAACTCCTATTTCTTAGGTTGGCTAAGCCAACCTCATTGCGGTTTGTGTGATCTCGGTTGAGACCACCCTTGGTTCTCGCGTCGCAGACCGCCTGTTTCCAGGACCGATGGTCTTTCGAATCACTTTGAGTGAACCTGTGATGTCACTTATTTCTAAGTGCGTGTCCTAGTTTACGGGGTTTTTAGGGCGCAAAAACCACAGCCAGTAACTCTCCCCAGGAGCAACTGCTGTGCTCCCAACTTGCTTTTGGTCGGGGAATCTAAAGGTATGACTAACTCGCCTGGCAAGCCATGGTTTGCGCTGGCCGCAGCAGTTTTTTTGGTGCTGGCAAGCACCCCAGTCCAGGCTGCCAATGCGTGGGTCTGGCCCATGGACCCGCACCAATTAAGTATGGGATTTGATCGGCCAGCCCAAAACTGGTTGCCCGGACATCGCGGCGTTGACTTAGTTGGGGCAATCGGAGATCAAGTTTTGGCGGCTGGAAGCGGCACAATATTTTTTGCTGGACTTATTGCTGGCAAAGGTGTTGTAGTCGTCAAACATGGCGCGCTGCGAACGACTTACGAGCCAGTTACCGCAAGCGTTACTTTAGGTGCGCGAGTACGAGCTGGCGATGTGCTTGGAACTTTACAACCCGGGAACAGCCATTGTGCCAGCGCCACAACTGTGACCTGTTTACATTGGGGACTAATTCGTGGCACGACATATCTGAATCCACTGGCATTAGTGCAAAAGCGGGTTAGGTTAATGCCGCAATTCCAAAATAATTAGTTCTTCAACGGTGTTTACTCCACCCAATAGCTACGCTCTTGGGTGGGCCTGGGCAAAGACGGCGCGCAGTCGATCCATTGATACGTGGGTGTAAAGCTGAGTTGTTGCCAAACTGGCATGACCTAAAATTTCTTGAACAGTTCGGATGTCCGCGCCACCTTCGATGAGATGCGTTGCTGCTGAATGCCGCAGGGCGTGTGGCCCAAGATTTGGCATGCCAGTCAAACTGGAAAGCACTTCGTGCACCATAGAGCGAACTACGCGCTGATCAATTCGCTTACCGCGTTGACCTAAAAATAACGCTGCGCCGCTTTGCTGCGTTGCAAGTGACGCCCGAGCAGTTGCTAAATAACTTGAGACTGTCTTATCCGCAATTGCCCCATAAGGAACTACTCGCTCTTTAGCACCTTTACCAAGCACTCGAATGGTGCGGCGCGATTGGTCTAAGTCATGGATGTCGAGCCCAACAAGTTCACCAACTCGAATTCCAGTTGCATAGAGCAATTCCAGAATTGCTAGATCACGAACATGTGTTGGCGAATTGTCGTCAGCGCGCAAAGTTGCTCGGTCCATAACATCTTCTGCCTGCTGGCGCTGCAAAACCTGTGGTAGCCGCTTACTTACTTTTGGAATAACTAATGCGCTAGCTGGGTCTTCCTCAATTAATTTAGTGTGGGTAGCCCAAGCGAAAAACATTCGGATTGCAGTGGCTCTTCTGGCTATCGTTGCCGAGGACAATTCAGCCTTGCGTTGCTGCGCGAGCCAGCCCCGCAATTCCACAATTCCAATATCTTGGAGTTGTTCGCACCCTACGGTTTGCGCAAAAGTAAATAACTGCGCAAGGTCTTTGCGGTAGGCCATCACAGTATTGGCACTTCGTCCAAGTTCTAACTCGACATACTGAATAAACCGATCGGTGGCGGCAGTAAATGTCGAGTTGGTTAACTCCATAGTTCTAGAGTTTCAATGGCTTGGCTAAATTGCAAGCACATCGAGAATTAGTGGCGCTTAACGAAGTTTCCAACCTGTAGTGGTTAGCGAAATAACTTGGCGAACTTCCAATAATGCAAGGGCTGCTTGTAGTTCATAGAAATCCAGGTTGGTACCTAGCAAGTGGCTAAGGGATTGAAAAATATCGTGGGTGTCCTTGGGGCCAAGTTCAAGTGCGCCCATTATGGCACCATCAAGAAATCCGAGTTGTGTGGATTGGTCCTGCGTTCTATAACTAAGAAATATGTCTTGCGAACTGACCGCAAGTTTCATTACATTGTTACGAATCGCAGTGTGAACTCCTGCGGAAGTCGCGCTGGTTATCAGACCCGGTATCCCCCACACATCCCGACCCAAGGAATGCGCCCAGTTTGAAGTCGAAAGTGATCCAGAGCGCAAAGCAGCCTCAACAACTAAAGTGCCCTGCGACAACGCAGCGATCAAACGATTCCGGATCAAGAAGCGATGTTTATGTGGCTGCGCACCTGGCGGGGCTTCACTAATTACTACGCCAGTTTCGCTGATTCGAGTGAGCAAGCCGCGATGTGAAGCTGGGTAAGCAACATCAACTCCACAAGCAAGCACGGCCACTGTTGCGCCAGAGCCTGAAAGTACTCCGCGATGCGCAGCAGCATCTATTCCGTAAGCTGCCCCAGATACGACTGTGACGCATTCTTGCGCCGCTTGCGCCGCAATGTCGGTGGCAATACGTTGCCCATATGCAGTGGCGGCTCGCGCACCAACTATGGCCAAACTACGTTTTGCTAACTCAGCAAGTGACCCAGCGCCCACGCACCATAACCCAACTGGTGTTGCTAGATCTAAATCATCAAGTGGCAAGGGCCATTCGCAATCTTGCGGGGTAATAAATCTGCCGTGTACTGAATTTAAGGATTTAACTGCCTGTTCTATCTCCCTTGAAGCCATGACTCGATTTATAGATTTAACCATCGCGCCCGCGCCAATACCTCGCTGCCAAGTTTGTACGGCTTCAACAGCGCCAAACTCAGCTACGGCTTGCCCAACGCGTTCATCGCCGGGCTCACCGGCAAGCGAAATTACAAGTCGCGCTTGTAATTCAGTTAACTGGCTTGCCATGAGCCATTACCATCTCGATACATCAAGGCAGAGCGTCGAGTTCAATGTTTGTTAGGTGCACTCAGCAATGCTGGGGCAAAACTAGCCTGTATCTTTGAAATTTATTTCGCTGTGAGTTTAATGCTGGTGTGGAAAACTTAAGTGACTTCCATGTCAGGCTTAGAAAGTTCTTCAACGTTTATATCTTTGAAAGTTAGAATGCGGGCTTTTTTAACGAAGCGGGCTTGACCATACATATCCCAGATCCAGGCATCAGTTAACGTGGCTTCGAAGTAGACATCGCCTGCATCGTTAGTGCGAACCTGGACATCAACACCGTTTGCTAAATACATGCGACGCTCGGTATGGACTATGTAACTAAAGAGATGAACTAAGTCGCGATATTCGCGATAGAGCTCCAGTTCCATTTCAGATTCATAGCGCTCAAGTTCATCAGCTGACATGCCAATAGCCTATGCGCAGCAACCAGCTGGCTTCACTTTGACACAACCATTACCAAAGACTTCTTGCCCTAAGTCGCACTTGGACCAATTGGTAAGTTCCAGGATTTTCGATGTAAGTCAGTGGCTCCAATTTCGGATATTGCGGACATGTGTTGCGCTGAGCCATAACCAACATTGCCCTCCCAACCAAAGTCTGGATAAATCAAGGCTGCCTCGCGCATCAAAGCATCCCGCTCGACTTTCGCTAGGACACTTGCTGCCGAAACACTTGCGCAGGAAGCATCAGCTTTAACTTTCATCGTCACCGGCAGCACAATGTCAGAAATTGGCGCAGTAAACAAATCATTTTCTGGCTCCAAGAGCCAGTTGTGTTTACCGTCCAA
>CAMBGF010000081.1 GCA_945866135.1 Bifidobacterium breve | reverse complement strand
GGGGCAAAGGTGTTGTGCGATCAGAAAAATCAGGCGACTTAATTGTTTCAGTTGACATTGCAGTTCCTAGTGAACTTTCACCTCTTGCAAAGAAAGCACTGGCAGAATTCACAAGTGCAACCGAAAGTTTTGATCCGCGCGAAGACTTGATGCGAAAGACGGGCAACTTGTCTGGAACTCGAAAGGGATCCGATGACTGAGTTTGAGCATGACGAAGAAGTACCGGTTTATGTAATTTCCGTTGCCGCCCAACTTGCTGGACTGCATCCGCAGACATTGCGGCAATACGATCGCATCGGTTTAGTGTCGCCGGGGCGATCAATTGGTCGAAACCGCCTTTATTCCTTGCGCGATATTCAACGACTCCGAGAAGTCACAAAACTTTCTAACGAAGGCAACACACTATCTGGAATAATTCGGATTTTGATTCTAGAAGAGCAGCTAGAACGAGCACTGAAAGAAAACATTCGTCTTCGCGAAGCGATGGGACCATCAACCGCTGTTGTGGTTTGGCGCCCGAACCGACGAGCCTAGTTATGGTTGCCTTAATCACAGGAGCAAGCGCTGGAATCGGCGCATCGTTTGCAAAGCAGTTAGCAAGTGCGGGAACTGATCTAGTTTTAGTAGCGCGCAGTGAGAGTCGACTCAATGAACTAGCGCAAGAACTTATTACTCAGCACAACATCAAAGTCGAAGTTTTAGTTGCTGATTTATCTGATCGATTACAACTGGACAAAGTTGCAGCTCGCGCAACAATGGATGACGTGGAGTTAGTAATCAACAATGCTGGCTTTGCTATAAAGCAACCATTCGTTGGTGGCACTTTAGCTGCCGAGCAGAATTTGCTTGATGTCTTGGTCATAGCAGTAATGCGCATCACTCACTCTGCTTTACCGGGAATGTTATCTCGTAACCGTGGTGGCGTAATTAATGTCAGTTCAATCGCAGGTTGGATGACTAGTGGAACATACAGCGCAACAAAATCATGGGCAACAACATTTAGTGAGTCTCTGGCAACGCTGCACAAAGATTCAAAAGTACATGTCATGGCGCTGTGTCCTGGATATACCCGAACCGAGTTCCATACTCGGGCCGAAATGGAAATTGAAACTATTCCAAATTGGATGTGGCTAGACGTTGATCACGTAGTTAAAAAATCATTTTCTGACTTTGCTAAAGGTAAGCCGGTATGTGTGCCAGGAGCGCAATACAAATTCTTCAGTTTGCTAGCGCAATATCTGCCTCGACCAATAGTTCGTAAACTTTCTGTCGCATCGCGCCGTCGGCCTGCTAAATAATTTACAGCGCAGCTAAAACTTCTTGAACTGAGTCAGTCGTCACTTTCCAACCGCGCAACCTAGATTGCAAGGACGCTTCCTTAGCTAAATCATTTGCATCTTGGGTAATAACGACAGTGACTGGTGCATCTGGCCAATCGCCATAGTCGCCGCCAATAGTTGGCATCACGGGATCTATCAATATGTAACCAACAGCTGGCCTGCGCAGGGAACGACGACTGAATCCGATTGCTGGCGCGTGAATACTCATCTCGCCGTGAAAAACCAAAACCAGCGAATCGCCAGTGTGCGAGAGTTCGCTAGCCACATGAGTAACCCAACGCATTGCTTCGGTTGGGGCGGAAACTATCAATGGCACGGCGGGTAATTTAACTTTTGCCGCCACTGTATTGATACAGTCGGCTTCGGGCAGGAATGCGATGGTTGCCATGACATAACTGTGGCATATCTAGGCATCGCTCTGACACTTTCCGGAATGCCTTATGAGGTTAAAGAGTTGGGGCTTCCCATTCATCTTGCTGATCCATGATTGAGCGAAGAGTTTGGTTAGCAGTAGTCACTATTTCGTTTGTGCGCGATATTAACTCCTGCGTAGATTGCGAACTCAGCAAGTCCATTTGATCGAGTTCACCTATGGGAAGAATTCCCGCTAATTGCCAGCAAGCTTCCATCGGGTCATCACTTAGCGCAGTTGCTGCCCCGAACTGCAAATTAGTGAACTCGCTTGCAAAGGCCAGCAGCTGTCGCACTTTGGTTTCGAGTTGATTCTTGGAATCCAAAAGAGTGTCGTCCCAAACTAAATCAGGAAGGAGTTCAATAACTGCCAGCGGATAGGGATCATCTGGCAGCCAACTGGTCACTCGAAATCTTTTCGTGCCGAAAGACTCTAATCCGTAGAATTCTTGCGTGGTGCCGATGTTGACCACAGATGCGATAGTTCCAAGAGCCATGCGCTTTTCGCCGCCACCTACTTCATCGCCGCGCTCGATAAGCACCACACCAAATTCTGGGTTCTCAGATCCCATCAAATCCCCGAGCAGTTTTAAATAGCGGGGTTCAAAGATGCGAAGTGGAAGTGGCATGGCTGGCATCAGCACTGACCCGAGTGGGAACATCGGCATTACCGTCATCGCGCACCAGATCCATTCCCGTATTTGAACCGAGTGTACTTAAAGTGAAACAAGAAGTCTTTTTATCAGTTGCCACAATCTTCAATGAACCCCCCGGGATACCACCAAAGTTTTGGCTGGTAGCCAGTTGAACTTTGACCCAAAAAACCCTTATTTTTAGGCATCCTGGGGATCTCGATTTGCACTCTAGGGGGGAGAGTGCCAACAATAGTATTAGCACTCAGACCCCTGAGTGATAACCCAAAAACTCTTGGGCCTTGGCCCTAATCGTTTGGTACAAAAGGAAAAAATACATGTCGAAGATGATCGCTTTCGATGAGGAAGCCCGTCGCGCACTTGAGCGCGGTATGAACACACTCGCAGACGCAGTCCGCGTAACACTTGGCCCAAAGGGTCGCAACGTTGTTTTGGAAAAGAAGTGGGGCGCACCGACCATTACTAATGATGGTGTCTCCATTGCAAAAGAAATTGATCTTGAAGATCCATACGAAAAGATTGGTGCCGAGCTTGTAAAGGAAGTTGCCAAGAAGACAGACGATGTCGCTGGCGACGGAACTACAACTGCAACTGTTCTTGCCCAGGCTCTTGTTCGCGAAGGTCTGCGTAACGTTGCAGCTGGCGCAAACCCAATGGTGCTTAAGCGCGGAATTGAAAAGGCCGTTGAAGCAATCAGCGCAGAACTTCTTGCCATGGCGCAGCCCGTTAATTCTAAAGAGCAGATCGCAGCAACTGCATCTATCTCTGCAGCTGATCCACTAATCGGGGAAATGATCGCTGAAGCAATGGACAAAGTTGGCAAAGAAGGCGTTATCACTGTTGAAGAGAGCAACACTTTTGGTCTGGAACTTGAACTGACTGAAGGTATGCGCTTTGACAAGGGTTACATCTCGCCTTACTTCGTAACAGATGCTGAGCGCATGGAAGCCGTTTTGGAAGATCCATACATCTTGATCGTTAACTCAAAAGTTTCTGCAATCAAAGACTTACTTCCAATTTTGGAAAAAGTTATGCAGTCCGGAAAGCCACTTGCCATCATCGCTGAAGATGTTGAAGGCGAAGCACTTTCCACACTTGTTGTTAACAAGATCCGTGGAAACTTCCGCTCGGTAGCTGTTAAGGCTCCAGGCTTTGGCGATCGTCGTAAGGCAATGTTGCAGGACATCGCAATTTTGACTGGCGCTCAGGTGATCAGTGAAGAAGTTGGCCTAAAGCTTGAGTCAACTGACATGGAACTTCTAGGTAAGGCACGCAAGATTGTTGTCACAAAAGATGAGACCACAATCGTTGAAGGTTCCGGAGACGCAGACCAGATTGCTGGCCGCGTTAACCAGATCCGCGCTGAAATTGAAAAGTCTGATTCAGATTACGATCGCGAAAAACTACAGGAGCGTCTAGCGAAACTTGCTGGCGGCGTGGCAGTCATCAAGGCTGGCGCAGCTACTGAAGTAGAACTTAAAGAGCGCAAGCACCGCATCGAAGATGCTGTTCGCAACGCCAAGGCTGCAGTTGAAGAAGGTATCGTCGCCGGTGGTGGCGTTGCATTACTTCAGGCATCTGAAAAGGCGTTTGCAAAGCTAAACCTTGAAGGTGAAGAAGCAGTTGGCGCAAACATCGTCAAGGTAGCTGTTGAAGCACCACTAAAGCAGATTGCAATCAACGCTGGCCTTGAAGGCGGAGTTGTGGCAGAAAAGGTTCGTAACTTAGCACCTGGCTTTGGCTTGAACGCAGCAACTGGCGAATACGTTGACTTAATCAAGGCTGGCATCATTGATCCAGCTAAGGTGACACGTTCCGCGCTTCAGAACGCAGCATCCATTGCCGCGCTATTCCTAACAACCGAAGCTGTTATTGCTGACAAGCCTGAAAAGGCTGCACCAATGGCTGGCGGCGGCGACATGGGCGGAATGGACTTCTAAGCAAATCCATTTCCAATAAGAACTAAAAAGAAAGGCTCCGAGAGGTTCTCGGAGCCTTTCTTTTTGAAGGTTTCCTGATAGTGTC
>CAMBGF010000080.1 GCA_945866135.1 Bifidobacterium breve | reverse complement strand
CAAAACTTTGCTGGAAGTTCTATTGCTTCCGGTTACCTATCGGGTAATTGCCTACGTTAAGGCTAACGAGCCTACTTACGCGAGTTAATTAATCGTTCGTTAAACCGGGACGACGGTATTGCCCCAGGAATTCAGTTTTAAATTCTTGAAATGTTCCGGCCAACAAAGTCTCGCGCATTTTGGCTACTAACCCAACAATGAAGAATTCATTATGGATCGTTAACAAAGTTGATGCCAATAATTCTTTTGCGTGGACTAAGTGATGCAGGTAAGCCTGGGTGTAATGCGTACAGGTGTAGCACTGGCAGCCAGCAACAAGTGGCTCAAATGACCTCCGGTATTTAGCATTCGTGATGTTAAATCGACCTGAGTTGTTGTAAACCGCTGCATTACGCGCTACTCGGGAAGCGGAAACGCAATCAAAAGTGTCTATGCCCGCTTCCACGCCTACAAATAGGTCTTCTGGCTCACCAATGCCCAGTAAATGCCGCGGCCGAGTTAACGGCAGTTCTTCAGTAACCCAGCTAACTATGGTGCCTAGCTCATGCTTATCTAATGCGCCGCCAATTCCGTAGCCATCAAAGTCCATAGCGCCTAAATCACTGGCGGCTTTGCGCCTAAGGTCTTCATATTGCGCTCCTTGGATTACCCCGAATAACGCTTGGTAAGGACGATGGGAGCGCTGCTTAGTTAATTCCTGATGCTCAGTAATACACCGCAGTGCCCAAAGGCGAGTGCGCTCTAGTGACATGACTTGATAGTCACGAGTATTCATTAAAGTCGTTAATTCATCAAAGGCAAACATTATGTCGGCGCCGAGTTGATGTTGAACTTGCATGGAAAACTCTGGGGTAAATCGGTGCATCGTGCCATCTAGGTGCGACTTAAATGTCACACCATCATCATCAACATGGGCTAGCCGAGTTTTGTTTTCAGCGATCACATCATCGGATTGCACGGTATCTGTTTCCATAGCAAGTACTTTTTTAAAGCCAGCACCCAGACTCATGACCTGAAAGCCACCACTGTCGGTGAATGTGGGCCCAGACCAATTCATAAACGCTCCAAGACCACCAGCTTCATCAACTATGTCTGCGCCCGGCTGTAAGTAGAGGTGGTAAGCATTTGCCAGCAGTGCTTGGGCGCCAAGCTCGTGCATGGTTTCTGGCATAACAGATTTAACAGTTGCTTTGGTGCCAACTGGAATGAACGCAGGCGTGGCAATTTGCCCATGCGCAGTAGTGATAGTTCCAGCACGCGCGCTGCTATTTGATTCTGGGTTACTGAAAATTTCGAAGGAAAAACCCGTTTTGGATTCCGGCACGATTTTCTACAGGCCATCCAGATGGTTGGCAATTTTCTTTGCAGCACTTCCTAAAGCCTGGTATTCCTCACAAGAAAGTAAATCAACTAGATGCTTGCGCACACCCATTACGTGATCGGGCGCCGCTGCCTCGAGTGTTTTGCTGCCAACTTTGGTTAATACGGCAAGTTGCCCGCGACGATCGTCAGCGCAAGTTTGGCGTTCAATAAGTCCAGCACTTTCCATTCGATCAACTTGGTGGGAGAGCCGGCTGCGAGATAGCAATGTTCTGGTGGCAAGATCGCTCATTCGAATCGAGTTATTCTCACTCTCGGAAAGACAAACTAAAATCTCATAATCTGTAATAGTCAAGCCATGTTGCTCTTGGAGCTCGCGACTTAGTTGGTCTGTCAATCCCTTGGATGCGGTAAGCCAAGCGCGCCAATGCACTTGTTGTTCTTTGGTTAGCCAGCGGGTCATGGAAATAGTCTAAACGGGATTACTTGAAATTTGAACTACACGGATGTGAGAATCTCAGCGCCAGTTGCGGTCACTACCAAGGTGTGCTCAAACTGGGCAGAACGCAACCTATCTTTAGTGACCACGGTCCAATCGTCATCCCACATATCCCAAGTATGGGTGCCTAAAGTCAACATTGGCTCAATGGTGAAAGTCATACCCTCTTCCATAACTGTGTCAAAGTGCGAAGTGTCGTAATGGGGGATTATCAAACCGGAATGAAATGTGGTGCTAATTCCATGTCCCGTGAAATCACGAACCACACCATAACCAAAGCGTTTTGCGTAGGACTCAATGACTCGGCCAATTACGTTTATTGGCCGGCCTGGACGAACTGCAGCAATTGCCCGCGTTAACGATTCCTGGGTGCGTTCAACTAATAGGCGGGATTGCTCGTCAACCTCCCCAGCTAAAAAAGTGGCATTTGTGTCGCCATGAACCCCATGGATAAATGCGGTGATGTCGATATTGCAGATGTCGCCATCGGCAACCACAGTGGAATCTGGAATGCCATGGCAAATAACTTCGTTTAGACTCGCGCAAAGCGATTTTGGAAAGTCGCGATAACCCAAAGTTGATGGGTAAGCATTGTGGTCAAGTAAGAATTCGTGACCAATTCGATCTAATTCATCAGTTGTAATGCCGGGGGCGACATTAGCGCCAACTTCAGCTAAGGCCAGGGCTGCTATTCGTCCGGCGATTCGCATTTTTTCAATAACTTCCTGGGATTGCACATCTGAGCCAGCGTGTTTTTTAGGAGCCTTTTTACCCACGTATTCTGGCCGGGGGATAGCGGATGGAACTAACCGCACTGGTGTTATGACACCCGGCTTTAAGGTTCCAACCGGTGCGCTCATGGCTCAATCCTAAGTCAGATGTGGAAATTGTTTGTTTCGCTGGCAAGCGATGCCACAATGAGTAAATGCAGTGGTGGTTTTGTTTAACCCATAAGGCGCTCGAAGCTGGACCTGGGTGCCCAGATGAGTCTCGCTTGGGTCCTTACGATTCCCAAGCCCTAGCCCTTGGCGCGCTTGCCAGAATCAGTGCCCGCAATATTGAGCTAGACGAGCAAGAAAGCGATTAAGTAACGAAAACTTTAGTTACGTTAGCAAAGCAAAAACCCCGCTCCCAAAACTGGGAACGGGGTTTTTGTTGAAGCAGGGGAAACTTACTTCTTCTTCGCAGCTGGCTTGCGCTTTGCAGCCTTACGCTTTGCAGGTGCCTTCTTAGCAGCAGCCTTCTTAGCAGGGGCTTTCTTAGCAGCCTTGCGCTTAGCAGGTGCCTTCTTCTTAGCAGGTGCCTTCTTAGCAGCCTTGCGCTTAGCAGGTGCTTTCTTAGCAGCCTTGCGCTTGGCAGGAGCCTTGCGCTTTGCAGCCTTCTTCGCTGGAGCCTTCTTGGCTACAGCCTTTTTCTTAGCAACCTTGCGCTTAGCAGGTGCCTTACGTGCTGTGGTTTTCTTGGCAGCCACAGGTCCTCCTCGAGGTAAGACCCTCGGACTTCCCGAAGGTTCTTGTTACTAGGTTGGCAGAAAATTTGATAGTTTGTTTGTTTTATTGCAAATATGTCGCCTGCGTGTCGCAACGAAATATTTACGTATTTTTTTGAAAAAAACGCCCATTTCGGAAAGTTTTTTGCACAATTTTTTGCTAACTCACAAACTCAAAAGTCATAAAAAAGCCCATGAAATAGGTATTTTTTAGCAAATATTCAGATTAAAAAAGTTTCTTAAGCTACGGCAGGAGCAAATCAGCAACATGGCGGATAGCGGAAATAAATCTAAAAAATTATGAAAAAAACTTTTGCAAAATCGTAAAAATTTGTGAATTTTTTAACCAAAAATCTCAAAAAAACACTTGAGAGTAAGTTCTCGTTTTGGCGTCGCAGTCAAGAAAAAAAGCAGTACTTGGAAACTTGGATTATTTTTTATTTCTAACTGTAGGAGTGATCTAAATCTGGATAAGTTCCGTTAGTAACATCGTTCGCCCAAGCACGAGCACCAGATAACATTTCCGCACGCAAGTTTGCGTAGTTCTTTACAAACTTTGCTTGCTTGCCTGGTGTTAAACCGAGTAGGTCCTGCCAAACAATAACTTGCGCGTCAGTTCCAGGACCGGCGCCAATGCCAATTACGGGAACTGGAATTTGTGAAGTTAATCGACTAGCTAATTCATGTGGAACTACTTCCAGGACAATCCCAAAAACTCCCGCTGCAACTAAGGCGTGGGCATCTGCAATAAGTTGTTCGCCAGCATCCCCGCGACCTTGAACTTTGTAGCCACCCATTTGATGAACCGACTGTGGCGTCAAACCAATATGACCCATAACTGGGATGCCGGAGTGCGTTAAAAGCTCTACCTGCGGCGCCATGTGAGCGCCGCCTTCTATCTTTACTGCGTGCGCCCTGCCTTCTTGCATGAATGCAACTGCGGTTTCAAGGGCTTGCGCTGGACTTGCTTGGTATGAACCAAAAGGTAGATCAGCTAGCACCATAGCCCTGGAACTTCCGCGTTCAACTGCTGCTACCAGGGGCAATAGATCAGATACTGTGACGGGAATTGTGGAGTCATAACCATAAACGACCATGGCAGCTGAATCGCCAACCAGTAACACAGGTATTCCAGCTTCATCAAAAATGCTGGCACTTAAGGCGTCGTACGAAGTGATCATGGGCCATTTCTCGCCGCGTGATTTCGCATCGATTAAATCGCTGGTAGTAATTCGGCGAGATTGTTTTCCGCCATACAACGGCTCGATAGACATTTAG
>CAMBGF010000079.1 GCA_945866135.1 Bifidobacterium breve | reverse complement strand
AAGCGAGATCAAGATCGCTTGGATTCTGGCGCGGTATCGGCGCCAAAAGAATTAGAAAGTCTGCAACATGAAATTGCTACTTTAGGTAAGCGGCAAGCAGAACTAGAAGATGTTGAACTTGAAATAATGCAGAATCTTGAGAATGCCCAGAACGCAGCTGCGCAATTGCAAAATAGCGACACTGAAACAACACAAAAATTATCGAACGCAATCCAGGCACGCAATGATGTTTTTGCAGACATAGATTTTGAAATCAAGTCTTTAACAACTCAGCGAACTGAAATCTCTGGTTCATTACCTGTTGATTTGATAGCGATGTACGACAAGATTCGCAGCGATCACGGCGGTATCGGAGCTGCGATGATTCAGCGACGAACTTGCCAGGGTTGCAACTTAACAATTGACGCCCAAGAATTAGACAAAATTCGTGGGTTACCGCCAGAAGTGATTGTGCGCTGCGATGAGTGTCGTCGAATTTTAGTTCGCACCGTGGAGTCTGGTCTGTGACCCATTTTGTTATGGAGGCCGATGGCGCCTCTCGGGGAAATCCTGGTCACGCTTCATATGGAACCGTGATTCGAAATGCAAACACTGGCGAGGTAGTTGCCGAGCGCGCCGCAGTATTAGGTCATGCCACCAATAACGTTGCGGAATACAGTGGCCTGGTTGCCGGACTTCGCGCGATTTCGCAGATTGACCCCGACGCGCTTGTGGAAGTTCGCATGGATAGCAAGTTAGTAGTAGAGCAAATGTCTGGGCGTTGGAAAATCAAAAGTCCAGACATGCAAAAACTTGCACTAGTTGCGCGCGAAATTCTTCCTTATGGCAATGTGACTTACACCTGGATTCCGCGGGAAGACAATAAGCATGCTGACGCGCTAGCTAATGAAGCTCTCGACACACATTTAGCCGGTGGTTCGGGAATCATCGAACGTCCCTAAAAGGCAACTGCTAAATGACAATGATCTTGTTGCCGCCTTCTGAAGGTAAGACTGACGGAATTTCCAAAAAACCACTAAATGTGAAAAAACTTTCGTACCCACAATTAACTTCAAAGCGTGAGGAACTTTTAGCAGCAGTTGTGGTGATGGCAAGTGGTCCAACAGCAAAAACAAGATCGATTTTAAGTATCAGCGCTAAACAAGATTTTGAAATTCTGCGAGATCAGCAGTTAGTGACTGCTACAACCGGTCCTGCTTGGTCGGTTTACACCGGAGTACTTTATGATGCGATCGAAATCGCATCGCTAAGTCCAAGTGCTAAGGCAAAGTTTGAAAAAGAAAACTTTGTGGTCTCGGCATTGTTTGGATTAATCAGCGCCGCAGATTTGATCCCGGCTTACCGATTATCGGGTGATACTGTTGTGCCAAAAATTGGAACTCTGGGAAAGTTTTGGGGAAGCTCCATAACTAATGCACTTGGCGAGCGCAGTGATTTTGTAATCGACCTGCGCTCTGGCAATTACCTGAAATTGGGCGCCACACCTGCTGCGATCGCTGATCACGTCGTGGTTCCGCGAATTATGCAGCACATGCCAAAGGGCGCGCCAAAGGTGGTTAGCCATTCCAATAAGGCCAGCAAGGGGCGAATCGTGCGAGCGCTAGCTGAAAGCCAGAAATCCATTTCTAGCGTCGATGAGCTAGCCAAAATTGTTGCCAAGGTTTCCCGAGACGTTCAGGTTATAAAGCCCAAAAAAGCAGGACTTCCCTGGGGTTTAGACGTGATTGTGGATGCCTTGTAACCTGCGGAGTTATAGATTTTCCTAGGTCCAGGTCTTAACAACTAGATAAATCTTTTGTAAACCACTTGCTAGCGGGTTAGAGCAGGCGTACACATGAGTTAGTTAGGAGTTGACGCCCCGGATTGATCATTGCGCTCGTCTTCGATGCAGCGCAACAGCGTCACCGCAGGGCAGAGTCACCTTCTAGCGAAATAAAGACCCCGCAGTAACTCATACTTATTGCGGGGTCTTCCTCTTAGCCAGCGCCAATAATTTGCGCCCAATAGGCTTGGGGCAGAATACAAAAAAGAACGATCAATCTTAAGGAATTTCTTTCGTGGATAACTTGCTAGAAAAGGACATCACTGCGACCTCCTTTGATGCCGGGGCGCAGAGTCGAGAGTTACCAGCCAGAGTGCAAACCGTTGTAGTTGGCGCTGGCGTTGTCGGTTCGAGTATTGCTTACCATCTGGCAGAACTGGGCCATAAAGATGTCCTATTACTAGAGCGTTCATCAGTGGCTTCTGGAACAAGTTGGCACGCAGCTGGATTGGTAGTTCGCGCCCGCGCTACACACGCGATGACGAAACTTTCTTATTACGGAATTGATGCATATCGCGCAATTGAAAAAGAAACTGGAATCAATGTTTCGTTAGCACAAAATGGTTCGTTATCCCTGGCGCGTACCGCAGGGCGATTAGATGAACTTAAATACAGTGATATGGTTGCGCGTCACAATGGCATTGCAACTGAATTAGTCTCCCCGCAGCGCGTTGCCCAGCTTCATCCGCTGGCAACAGCCGATGGCCTACTTGGCGGAATGCATCACGCCGAAGATGGACACGTAAATCCTGGAATGGCTGCCTTGGCATTTGCAAAAGGCGCCCACACTCGTGGCGTAACAATTCGCGAGGGTGTCACGGTTACCGGTGTGCAGAAGACTAATGGTCGCATCACTGCAGTTGAAACAAACTTGGGCGTAGTTGAGTGCGAGAACATAGTTCTTGCTGCTGGACTTTGGACTCGCGAACTGGCCGAAATTTGTGGCGCAATGGTTCCGCTTTACCCAGCAGCACATTTGCACGTAACTACCGACCCTATTGAGGGCGCAGATGTTGCGCTGCCCGTACTGCGCGATTTGGATGGCTATCTATATGTCCGTGGCCATAACGGTTCATTAGTTGTTGGCGCTTTCGAACCTGATGGAATTCCCGTTGACCCGCGCACACTGGCAAAAGATTTCGCATTTGGCGAGTTCGAAGCTGATTGGGATCACTTTGCAGCGATTAAAGGCTTTGCGGAAGATCGAATACCAGCATTAAAGAATGCAAACTACTCCCGATTCCTAAATGCGCCCGAGTCCTTTACCCCGGATGCAAGTTTTTGCTTAGGAGAAACAGCTGAAGTTGATGGTCTCTGGATCGCAGCAGGCTTTAACAGCCAAGGCATTATTTATGCGCCAGGCGCTGGAAGAGCATTAGCCGAATGGATCGTTGCCGGATCGCCAACTTATGACGTATCTGGCGTTGATGTTCAGCGGTTCTCGAAGTATCAATCCAATCGTCCTTACTTGCACGAACGCACGCGTGAAGGACTGGGTCGACTTTATGCCATGCACTGGCCACAACTTCAGCCTTACACCGCGCGCAACATTCGCCGTTCGCCGCTTCATGACCGACTAGATTCTGCTGGAGCGGTATTCGGCGAACTCGTTGGCTATGAACGCGCAAACTGGTTTGCGCCAACTGGAGTCAAGCGGGAATACGAATACAGCTACGGTCGCCAAAATTGGTTTGAACATTCAGCTGGTGAACATAAGGCAGCGCGTGAGGCAGTTGCAGTATTTGATCTATCAACATTTACAAAAGTTGAAGTTGCCGGCCCGGACGCCCTAAAAGTGGTGCAGTCAGTAACCACAGCAAACCTAGATGTAAAAGTAGGAAGAGTTGTTTATACACTCATGCTGAACAAGGCTGGCGGCATTGAACTTGATGGCACAATTACCAGACTTGCGCAAGATCGTTTCTTAGTCGTTACTCCAACTGCGTCCCAAACCAAAACACTTGCAATGTTGCGAAGGGCTGCTCGCGGTCATGGCGCTGCAGTATTTGATGCCAGCGCTGGAATGGCAACGATTGGAATCATGGGACCGAATTCTCGAGAATTGTTATCGCGCATTAGTCCGGCTGATTTCTCAACTGAAAACCAGCCATGGGGAACTGCTCGCGAAATTGAAGTGGGCAACGGATCAGCGCTTTGCCTGCGCGTTAGTTTTGTTGGCGAACTTGGTTACGAACTTTATCCAACAAATGACCTCGCAGTTTCAATTTACGATTCTGTTATTGCAGCTGGCGAAGGTCTTGGCCTGCGCCGTGCGGGCTACCACGCACTCGATAGTTTGCGAGTGGAAAAGGGTTATCGCCATCTTGGTCACGACATTGGTCCAGTGGATGATCCTTACCAAGCATCACTTGGATTTGCAGTCAGCTCAAAGAAGGGCGACTTTATTGGTCGCAGCGCTATCGAAGGAAAGCAAAATCCTGATCGCCGGCAAGTTTACATAAAACTAGATCAGCCAGAGCCACTATTCGTTCACGATGAAACGATCTTGCTTGATGGCAAAATCATTGGTCACGTGACATCCGGTGCATACGGTCACACCATCGGGGGAGCCTGCGGCCTTGGTTACATTCCTGCGCAAGTTCCTGCTGGTTCAAACTTCATGGTTGATTGCGCGGGAACTTTAGTGCCAGCAACCATTAGCGACGTTCCGTTTTACGATCCAGAAAACTTGCGCTTAAAGGTCTAGCGGGCGTCGTACTCGATTTCGCCATCAACTATCGTCAGCAGGGAATTTTGGCCGAGTAAAGCATCG
>CAMBGF010000078.1 GCA_945866135.1 Bifidobacterium breve | reverse complement strand
GCAACAACATTGGCGTCAGAAATAATCCACTCAACTTGTTCAGGGGATGAGGTTTCGTAAATTGGAACTGTGATGCAACCGGCGTACCAAATTGCGTAGTCAGCTACGGTCCACTCATATCGAGTGCGCGAAAGTATGGCGACCCGTTCGCCAGCTGCTAGACCATCGGCAATTAAGCCTTTCGCAACACTGCGAACTTGGGAGGCAAACGCCTCCGCAGTGACTATGGTCCACTGCTCATCCGTTTGGACCGAAAGGGATGGAAAATGCGGATTTCGAGCAACCAGTTCTTCAATGTGGTCTGTGACGTTGCCACTGACAATTGGCGGGATGTTCGCAGGTACAGATAATTCGCGCATTTTTGGCACCTCTCGATAAAAGCCTTAAGAGAGAGTAACCCAGTAAATCCCAGAACGTATTGAAAACCGCTATAACTATTCAAAATCCAGTCCAGTAATTGCTGTAACTCATTTGGTTGGCTACCGTTAGTGCTGTGGCTGACCGCGATAACTTCTATAAGTTCCTAAAGAAGGTCGCCATTGGACCTGCGATTGAGGTGGGCTTTCACCCCTGGGTAGAAGGCTTAGAGAATATCCCAGATAGCGGGGCGGCAATTTTAGCCAGCAACCACCTGTCTTTCTCAGACTCGATATTTCTACCAGTTGCAGTTCCCAGAAAAATTACCTTCATGGCAAAAAGTGAGTATTTTGAGGGCCCTGGAATTCGCGGAAAAGTAGTTGCGGCATTTGTTCGGGGCGCTGGCCAAGTTCCAGTGGATCGAACTGGTGGCAACGCCAGCATGGCTGCAATCTCTACTGGCGTTCGACTGCTTAATGAAGGCCACTTGCTGGGAATTTATCCAGAAGGCACTCGATCATCAGACGGGCGGCTATATCGCGGGAAGACTGGAGTTGCGCGGATAGCTCTTGAAGCAAGAGTGCCTGTTATTCCCGTTGCGATGATTAATACCGAAATGGTGCAACCAATAGGTCGCTCCCGACCAAATTTTGGAGTTGAAGTAGGAATCCGAATTGGGGCGCCATTAGATTTTTCGCGTTACTACGGCATGGAAGATGACAGGTTTGTCTTGCGATCGTTAACGGATGAAATCATGTATCGAATTATGGATCTTTCGGGGCAAGAATACGTTGATAAATATGCATCAAGGTCTAAGAGCCCAAACAGCTAAAATTTTATTAATGAGCTGAAACTGGCTTGCCCTTTGGCTGGTTTATCTGGGTAAGCAATTGCTCAAACCATACTTGTTCGGTATCAAATGGCTTACCGCCAGCAACTCGTTGGAATTCACAAGCGCGAATCACGTTGCCTTGGTCCTGGTCTTGTCCAACAAGGCCACTTATGCCATCAAGTGCGCAGCGAACTGCAACTACAGCGCAATCCTGAATTAATTTTTGGTCTACCGCATTTGCTGGCGCAGACCGAGCAAAGTAACCACTCTTTTGAACTAATACCTTTTCCGCCTTGATCATCGGCGCAAATTGTTTTGAAAACCATTCACCTGGATTAATTTTATCAATTTTGACATGTCCAAATGGATCAACTGGAATCTCTTCGCCATTACTTCGCATTTTTTCAACGATGGCATCAACTCCAGCACCCTCAGATAAGAAGATGTTTACATTGCCAACTTCATCGAGCACTTTACTCAAGCGGGTAGCTTCAGCGGCAAGATCAATTTCAAGTTCTGGCACATAGATAGCGTGAACATCGCGGTGATCACGAGTTAAACCAAACTCCGGAATCCAAGTGATCCCATCAAGTAGTAACCGATATGAAACAGCGGTAGCAGCTGTGAGCCAGCCACTGTGACGTCCCATGACTTCATGCACGATAAGCATGCGCGAGTTAGAGGTGTGCTCTGAAACAATATTGCTAAAGTGACGAGCCCCTTCATCAGCTGCAGTCCAAGCACCAAGTGATTGTGTGATTGGGTAAATGTCGTTGTCAATTGTTTTTGGTAATCCAACGACAGCTAAGTCATAGTTGTTTTGCGCCAAGTAGCTCGCAAGTTCAGCGGCAGCGGTATTAGTGTCATCGCCGCCAATAGTGTGCAAAACATCTACGCCATCGGCAATCAATTGAGCTGCGGCCACTTGCTGGGGATCTGAACCGGCAGGTACTAAGCCGCGCGCCACACAATCTTTGACATTCGTGAGCTTTACCCGCGAATTACCAATTGGACTTCCACCAAAATTATGCAGCAAGTGTGCTTTTGCCCGAATCTCTGGCGTTATTGGGATCGAATCACCTGATAGAAGTCCCTGGTAACCATTGCGATAAGCAATAATTTCTACCTCAGGAGCGACTTTGGAGTACTCAGCAAGCAAGGCGGCAACCGCTGAAGATAGACATGGCGCTATTCCACCTGCCGTTAGTAGCGCCACTTTTTTGATTGCCATATGGCTAATTCTAGTCGGCTACCTGCGCAGATATTAGATCTGTGATTTAGGAAACCGAGTGAATCGCTACTATTCTGTTGGTTATGACGAAAATTTCTTGGCCAGATTTGCCAGCAGCGCAGCAGCCAGTTTGGCCCGATGCTGGCGAGCTTAAGCGCGCCCAAGAAATTTTGGCAAGTCTGCCACCATTAGTTTTTGCTGGTGAGTGTGACGAATTAAAGACTCGTCTTGGCGCAGCCAGTCTTGGCAACGCCTTTGTACTTATGGGCGGGGATTGCGCGGAAACTTTTGTGGCCAATACCGCTGACTCAATCCGCGCCAGGCTTAAAACCGTGCTGCAGATGGCCATTGTCTTAACGTACGGCGCTTCAACGCCAGTGGTAAAGATTGGAAGAATTGCAGGTCAGTACGGTAAGCCACGAAGTTCGCCAGATGAAACTATCGATGGCGTGAGTTTGCCTTCCTACCGCGGGGACGCGGTCAATGGACTTGATTTCACATTGGAATCTCGCACGCCAAACCCAATGCGACTTGTTGATACCTACAACGCAAGTGTGGCTACCTTAAATCTTGTTCGCGCGTTTACCCAAGGTGGCTACGCAGATTTGCGTCAAGTGCATTCCTGGAACCAAGACTTCGTTAGCGAATCTGCGCCAGGTATTCGGTATGAGCAAATGGCTGCGGAAATTGATCGGGCACTTTCATTCATGACAGCTTGTGGCGCTGATCCGGAGGAATTCAAACGCGCAGATTTCTACGCAAGCCATGAAGCGCTGTTGCTAGATTACGAAAAGCCGCTGACTCGAGTGGACTCTCGCACTGGCAATCTTTACGACGTATCTGGACATTTTGTTTGGGTAGGCGAGCGCACTAGAGACATCGCTGGCGCTCACATTGATTTCGTGTCAAAGATTTCAAATCCAATTGGTGTGAAAATTGGACCGAAGACTTCGGCTAACGACATTTTAGAATTACTCAAAAAACTTGATCCGAATAAGGTGCCTGGTCGCTTGATGTTTATTACTCGCATGGGTGCTAAAAATATTCGGGAAATTCTTCCCAGCTTGATTGCTGCTGTGCAAGAAACTGACCATCCGGTGCTTTGGGTGTGTGATCCAATGCATGGAAATACTTTGGAAGCTGCTTCTGGCCACAAAACTAGATTGCTAGATGATGTGATCGATGAAGTTCGTGGCTTCTTTGAGGTACATAAGTCAATGGGTACACATCCAGGTGGAATTCACATTGAACTCACAGGTGATGACGTGACCGAGTGCCTCGGTGGTATCGGCGGAGTAAGTGAATCTGATTTGCCATTCAGGTATGAAACTGCTTGTGACCCACGCCTTAACCGTGTACAGAGTCTAGATTTAGCATTTCAAGTGGCTGACATGTTGGGTCAACGCAGTTAAGTACTAAAGCTGCGAAACTAAACTATTTCAAGAGTTATTAAAGATCCTCTGGGTGCTTTGCTGCCGCCAGCTGGATTCTGCGAGTAGACCTTATTTAGGATCGCAACAGCTAGCTTGTTAACTGCTTTCACTTGAAATCCGGCAGTTTGTAGTGTTGAAGTTGCAGTTGCAGCGTCCATTCCAACCACATTTGGGACATCGACCAGTACCGGACCCTTACTCACGGTAACTTTTACCACAGTTGCTTTTGGAACTGTTGTTCCGGGCAGTGGATCGCTGGTGAGAATTGTTCCAGCCACGCTGTCAGCAAAGTTTTCTAGTGTGATTTCAAGAGTCAATCCAAGGTTTGCCAAAACACTTGTGGCATCAGTAACCAAGGTTCCTAAAATTGGTGGCACTTCAACGGGCGCAGGGCCCTTGGAGACTAAGACAGTGACTGGGGTAGCGCGCTTGACTGATTCACCGGCGGCCGGTTTGGTGCTCACTACTTTTCCGATTGGAACGACTTCATCAAAGACGTCATTAGTTCCAGCAATGCTTAAAGTTAAATCCTCTAAAATCGTCGTTACTTCAGCTGGATCGCGACCAGCTAAATCACTTGGAATCAAATACCGTTCTTGACCCTTTGAAACCCGCAACACAATCGCGTTACCTTTTCTGGCATTTTCCCCAGCAGTTGGTGAAGTGGCGACAACTAAGCCAGCTGGAATATCTTCGGAGAATTCTTCTATCACTTCGCCTGATAATTCCAAGGGCGCCAAAATAA
>CAMBGF010000077.1 GCA_945866135.1 Bifidobacterium breve | reverse complement strand
CGCTTTCTTGGGTAGACCTTGCACGAGCAATAAGTACCTTGCGATTAAGCATCACGGGTATTTGGCGCAAGTTACAGGAGGCACACAATGGCTAACACAATGCGAGGTTCTCGAATGGGAACCACGAGTTATGAAACAGATGGTGGATTATTTGCGCCTAGGGCGCTTACTACTTATGTCTGCGATCAAGGCCACCAAGTAACAATGCCGTTTTCAGCGGAAGCTGACGAGATACCCGATTCCTGGCCTTGTGCATGTGGCGCGACCGGAATGCTCGTGGGAGCCGCCCAGAATGCACCAGTGAAGCAAAAGCATTTACGCACCCACTGGGACATGTTGCTCGAGCGACGAACTGTGAAAGATCTTGAGGGCCTTCTCAAAGAACGGTTAGAAGTTTTGCGCCGCCCGCGCAAGTCTGCCTGAGCGCAATTAGCTTCCTAAATGAAGCAATCGCTTTAAGTCAGCGGAACGTTTAGCTAGACCCCATTGTGTAACTCGCCAGAGCGCTTCTTTAACGATTGCTTGATTCATCTTGCTTTCCCCGATTTCGCGCTCCAAGAACGTAATTGGAACTTCGGTTATGCGAAGACCGCAGCGTACTGCGCGCCAAGCCATGTCTACTTGAAAGCAGTAACCCTGACTTTCTACTTTGGCTAAATCCATTTTGTTAAGTGCGCTCATGCGATACGCCCGAAATCCACCCGTTGCATCTCGGAGTGGTATACCTAGCCAAAGACGCGTATAAATATTTCCGCCGCGGGAAAGCAGTTCACGACTCTTAGGCCAGTTCACTACTCGCCCACCCTTAACCCACCGCGAACCTAAAACTACATCGCTGTGAGTTAGTGCAGCCAAAATCTTTACTAGATCAGTTGGACTGTGTGATCCGTCTGCGTCCATTTCAACCACAACATCAAAACTTTGATCTTTAGCCCACTGAAAGGCTTCTAGATATGCCGCGCCTAAGCCGGCTTTAGTTTCGCGATGTAATACCTGTACTGCCAAGTCACTTGCAGCAAGGCCATCAGCCACTTCCCCAGTGCCATCGGGTGAATTGTCATCAGCGACCAATATGTTGACATCGGGAGCCGCAGCTCTCACGCCGGCAATTATTAACGGTAAGTTCTCGCGTTCGTTATATGTCGGTATGACGACTAAAACTTTACCCAAACCAGTTGATGACATTAGTTAAGTCTAAGCCATCATTTAAGAATGAAATGCAGCTGAGCGTTTACGATTGCCACGCCAAGCCAAGGCGATGATTATGAGGCTGGCGTAAATTACCCAATTCGGGAATTTGAAACTTGTGGTGTTTTCCGAGATGAGTGCCACTTCCCCACTCACTAGTGCTGATTCAAATTGCTTTGTTTTTGCCAGTACTGTTCCATCATTTGCAATCAAGCCAGAGATGCCCGAAGTACTTGCCACCAAGAATGCTCGTTGATTTTCAATAGCGCGGAACCTTGTGATGGCGAACTGTTGTTCTGGTTGGGCAGTATTGCCATACGTTGAGTTATTGGTCTGTACGACAATCACTTGCGCGCCGGCAGCAATGGTGTCATTGAGGTGGTTTGCGTAGGCGACCTCAAAGCAGATCACATCCCCCACACTTTTTCCGTTGATGTCGAACACCCCTGGTTTCTGCCCGGGAACGAAATCATTAGGTATTTGATCAAACCTAGAAATGTATTTTGCCAACAATTTTCGAAGTGGTATGTACTCACCAAAAGGAACTAGATGATTCTTTGCATAAAGCTGCCCGGGACCTGATTGCGCAGTCCACAGAATTCCAGCATTTCGGGGACCAGCACCGGACTCCCCCAGCGAACTACCATCCCAGGTTGTGGCGCCAATCAAGATTGGGATCTCGGTGTTGGCCACCAACTTCGTAATTTGTGTGGCTGAAACTCCAGCGCGCAATGGATCGATGTCCGTGCCACTTTCTGGCCAGACGATTAAGTCAGGTTTAGCGACTCTGCCAGCGGTGATGTCAGCTAACAGTTCTTGCGTCATGTTCACGTGGTTGTTAAGCACAGTTAATCGCTGGGTATCTGGATCTAGTCCAGTGCGCGGAACATTACCTTGTACTGCAGATAACGTAATTGTTTCTTGTGAGGCAAACGGCTCCACATTAGCTGCAAATCCGAAGATGACAAGTGGAATCAGAAGTTCCCGGAATTTTCGATACTTGAGGAATTTCACGAGTGTTGCCGCCACCACCACCACTACCCCAGTGACTAAACCTTGACCGCCTAATGTGGCAAGTGGAACAAATGGTCCATCTAGTTGACTGTAAGCAATTAAGCCCCAAGGGAAACCGCCCCACGGAGTGCTGGCCCGCAGCGCTTCAATCAACACTATGGTGGCTGCCGGCGCGAAGTAGAAGTACTTGCTTTTTGAGTTGATCGGTAAGACCGCGAAAAACAGCCAGGGTAATGTGGTGATCGACACTAGGCCAAACCAAGCATCATTACCAAGAACACTGACCCATTGCACGTGGAATGCGTAAAAGGAATGCGCAAAGACGATTGCAAGTGTGATTCGCTTTGCAGGGGATTGAAAATCAACAGCGAAAAGAAACAGTGCGACGCCAAGAATAGCTGCCCACCAGTGATTTGGGTAAAACGACCAAGCAGTTACCGCGCCAGCAAGGCCAACTACGAGATATCGCATCAGCGGGGCCATTAAAGAATTACTAAATCTCGCGAAGTGTTATTCGCACTCAGTATGCCATTAGTTGTGCAAGTAACAATGTCTTCAATCCGAGCTCCGTATTGTCCTTCAAAATAGAAGCCAGGTTCAATCGAGAAAGCATGCCCAAGCTCCAGCAGCGAAGAGTTGCCCGCGACGATGTAGGGCTCCTCGTGAGTTTCCATACCAATTCCATGTCCAGTTCGATGTATGAACGCTTCGCCCAATCCCCCGGCAACTAGAACCTCGCGCGCTGCGCTATCCACTGATTCGCAAGATACCCCTGGCTTAGCGTGGCGTCGAGCTGCCTCTTGCGCCGCAAGTAGGACTTCGTAGTGTGCCAAATACTCTACTGGTGGCTCACCACAGACATACATCCGAGTGCAATCACTGCAATAACCACTTGGCATAGTGCCACCGATGTCTACCACAACAGGCTCACCAGCTTCGATAACTCGATCAGAAAGTTCATGATGAGGACTAGCGCCATTTGGACCACTTGCCACGATTACAAAATCTACTTTTACATGTCCACTGGCAAGAATAGCTTCGGCTATATCTCGTCCTACTTCACGTTCAGTACGTCCAGGTCGAAGCCACAATCCCATGTTGGAATGGACTTCATCTATGGCTCGTCCAGCTTCATGTAAGTGCGCAACTTCCTGGGGTGATTTAATTTCCCGAATGTCGGAAAGCAGCTTTCCAGCCAGCGAAACCTCTACGCCCAGTTCATTGCGAATGCCAAACGCCTTTTCCACCCACATTAAATTGTTTACGAGGGGATTTTTTGGTTTGCCAACTTCGCCAAGAAGAATCTTGTAAGCATTTTGGGTCTCTTGCCAATCCAGCAGTTCAATACCAAGTTCAGGAACCCCGTGCGCCACCGCGGATGGTTTTTCTAGCGTTGGCACAATCATCCAAGATCGACCATCTGAGCGAATTGCCAAACAAGTTAAGCGTTCTAATGGGAGTGCGTCATAACCCGTTAAATACCGTAAGTCGGCGCCTGGGGTAATAAATATGGCCTCGCTTTGAGTTTTTGCCAGACTTTTAGCAACTTGCGCTATCCGAGAGGTGTAATCCGCGACCATGATCTAGGTTACCGAACTAACGCCAAGAGTTTTAAGCAGTCGCGCTACTTGCTTCTCCACTCCCCATGCGTTCATCAGCAAAGCCAAACTCGCTGGATCCCTAATAGTTTTTGGCAGGAGCAACGACTTTGGCAATTTCGCTGAGGTTTTTACGCGAACTACCTTGCCCGCAGCTTTCATGTAGACCTGACTTTCCAGGATGTTACGCCGAACTGCTGGGGGCATCGCTATCGCATCATCTTTAGCTGCCGCAATCAATCCAGGAACGTCAAAGTGCTCAGTTATCAACTTGGCCGCTGTTTTCTCACCTATTCCTTTGACTCCTGGCAGACCATCGGAGGGGTCACCGCGCAACATGGAAAAATCCGCGTACTGCGCGCCAGTTATGCCGTATCGATTCTGCAGGTAGGCATCATCGACTACTTCTAAGTTCTTGACTCCCTTGGTTATAGAGATGACGCGATTGCTATCACGATCACTAACCAGTTGAAATAAATCACGATCCCCAGTTACCACATCACATCGCCCTGTTGATTTTGCGACAAGTGCGCCAAGAACATCATCAGCCTCATGTCCTAGCTGACCGATTCTAGGTAAACCGATAGCGTCGAGCAGATGGCTGATGGCCCCAATTTGTGGTGATAGCGCATCTGGAATCACTTCAAAGGCAGCATCTGGTTGCTCTGATACTTCTTCGGCCACGCGATGCAATTTATATGAAGGGACTAAATCCACGCGCCATTGTGGCCGCCAATCATCATCCCAAGCAAAAACTACCTGCTTCGCTGGGAATTGCTTAGCAATCGCGCTGACCATGTCCAAGAAGCCGCGCACCGCTCCGGAGGGCGTGCCATCTGGAGCGACAATGCTTTCTGGGACGGCATAAAATGCCCGGTAGTAGAGAGTTGCCGTGTCGAAATATAGATT
>CAMBGF010000076.1 GCA_945866135.1 Bifidobacterium breve | reverse complement strand
TTACCTACTGGGACAGTGATGCAACCGACGCGGTTGCTCACACCGTCATTGTTGAGATCACTGGAGACCTAAGCAGTGCTGGCAATGTGCTATCGATGAAGCTACAGATCCTTTCTCCATCTGGCGCCACACTCCCTGCAAAGATGTACCGGGCTTCGCTATTCATCGACGAAGGGAATTTTGGTTATAATGGACAATCGCCCGAAGACTAGTGACTGAGAACTAGGGTTTGACCCCGGGTTATTAAATACAGCCGAGACACTGCGTTTGGTACCACTTAGGAAATGCTGACACGTCCAGCCTCAAGGCGAGCAACTGGCACTCGAAATGGCGAGCAAGAAACATAATCCAGGCCAACTGTATGGAAGAACCTAATTGATTCTGGATCCCCGCCATGCTCGCCACAAATTCCGAGTTTGATATCTGGCCGAGTAGATCGCCCTTTTTCAACTGCGATTTTTATCAAAGCTCCGACACCATCTACGTCAAGTGATTCAAACGGGGAAACTGTGAAAATTCCTCTATCTAGGTAGGTTGCAAAGAATGAGGCTTCCACGTCATCTCGGCTAAAGCCCCAAGTTGTTTGTGTGAGGTCATTGGTTCCAAACGAGAAGAACTCGGCAGCTTCAGCAATTCGCTGCGCAGTTAATGCGGCTCGAGGAAGTTCGATCATGGTGCCAATTGCAAACGGCAGTTTGATGTTTTCATCTTGAGCTATTTGAGCAAGCAAGACATCAATTTCATCTCTAATTAAATGCAATTCCATAACGGAACCAACGAGTGGAATCATAATTTCAACTTTTGGTTTTCCACCTGCTCGCATCCGGGTGATAGCAGCATTGGCAATGGCGCGAACTTGCATACTAAATAAGCCAGGAACAACCAGGCCAAGTCGCACGCCACGAAGTCCCAGCATTGGATTGGATTCGTGCAGGCGATTAACCGCTGTGAGCAATAATTCTTGCTGCGTGACATCTTCATTACGCGCTTTAGCTAAGGCAACTTCCACCATTAAGTCAGCGCGATCTGGCAAGAACTCATGAAGTGGTGGATCAAGTAACCGAACGGTCACAGGCAGATTATCCATGGCTTCAAAAAGTTCTTCAAAATCTTTTTGTTGCATTGGAAGTAGTGCATCAAGTGCTGCAGTTCGATCCAAAGTATTGTCCGCCAAAATTACCCGCTCAATTAGCACCCGACGATCGCCCAAGAACATATGTTCAGTTCGGCATAGTCCAATGCCTTCCGCGCCAAGATTTCTTGCCCATTTGGCATCTTCGGCCGTATCAGCATTAGTTCGCACATTAAGTCGGCGAACTGAATCTGCATGCTTCAAAATCCGATCCACTGCTTTTACCAGGGCAGAAATTTCGGCATTATCTGTAGCACTCGCTACCTCAAGGCCATTTTCAAGATAGTTGGAAACTGGCGAGGGAACTACTGCAAGTTCGCCTAGGTAAACATGTCCCGTTGAACCATCAATGGAAATCATGTCACCTTCCTTAACTACGACATTGCCAATCGTTGCGGTGCGATCAGCAAGGGAAACCTCGATTTCATCGGCGCCACAGACACAGGTTTTACCCATACCTCTGGCCACAACAGCGGCATGCGATGTCTTGCCACCACGCGCAGTCAGAATTCCGTTTGCGGCAATCATGCCTTCGAGGTCATCTGGGTTTGTTTCGCGGCGCACCAGAACAACGCGCTCACCTAGTTCAGCCCACTTAACTGCAGTCGCCGAATCAAAGACCGCTTTACCAACTGCAGCGCCAGGGGATGCCGCCATTCCAGTTGCAATTACCTTTTCCTTAGTTGCGGCATCAAACTGCGGGAACATTAGTTGAGCTAGTTGCGTGCCAGTAACGCGGATCAAAGCCTCATCCATAGTGATTAAGCTTTCATCGACCAGTTGGGTAGCAATTCGAAATGCGGCTGCTGCAGTTCGCTTTCCAACACGGGTTTGGAGCATCCAAAGTTTTCCGTTTTCCACAGTGAATTCGATATCGCATAAGTCGCGGTAATGCGTTTCAAGTTTGCGCATTATTTTCATGAGTTCTTTGTAAGAAGTTGGATCTGTGCGGTTTAATTCATCCAAGCTGAAAGTATTTCTAATTCCAGCTACGACATCTTCACCTTGCGCGTTAGGAAGGTAATCACCGTAAGCACCAGTTTTTCCAGAAGCTGGATCTCGCGTGAACGCAACACCAGTGCCCGAAGTTTCGCCAAGATTTCCAAAAACCATGGAGCAGATGTTTACTGCGGTACCAAGGTCTTCTGGAATACGTTCCCGACGGCGATACAAACGGGCTCGCGAGGTATTCCAAGAATCAAATACTGCGCGCGTTGCTAAATCTAATTGCTGTCGTGGGTCTTGTGGAAAATCGGCACCGCTGTGTTCGCGCACAATCAACTTGAAGCTCTCCACAACTTCTTGCAGTTGTGCTGGCGTTAAATCAACTTCGGTACTGACGCCAGCTTTAACATTTGCTTCCTGCAGGGCGTCTGCAAAAACTTCACCCTCAATTCCTAAAACAGTTTTGCCAAACATTTGAATTAGCCTGCGGTAGGAATCCCAAGCGAACCGTTCGTTGTTACTTGCTGCGATTAATCCTTGAACTGAGAGGTCGTTTAATCCAACGTTTAAAACGGTCTCCATCATTCCTGGCATGGAATATTTAGCGCCCGATCGAACGCTCACTAATAGTGGATCATTTATGTCGCCAAGTCGTTTTCCGAGCGCATCTTCTAGGCGGCGAAGCGCCATGGTGACTTCCACCCGAAGCGCGGCTGGTTCAACTCCGCTGACTAGATATTCGCGACAGGCTTGCGTTGAGATTGTGAACCCAGGTGGTACTGGCAATCCCAGTCGAGTCATTTCAGCAAGGTTGGCACCTTTGCCGCCAAGGAGATCTTTTTGATCCTTATCGCCTTGCGAAAAATCGTAAACGTATTGCGTCATTGCGAATGCCGCCCCTGCCCTAAAACCGTCGTCATTCCTTGCTTTCTCTGGAGTCCACGCTATTCCCATCAGGAGTGAATTGCGAAGCGGGTATCCCTGATTCTCTTGATTTAATTGTCTCAATATGTGGACAGGAGTCTCAACAGATATGACTCCTGTGACTTGGGGGCGTTAAGGTAGGACAACTATCAACAATTCGTAGTTGGTGGTGATGCAATCGAGGAGCTACCAGCGAATCAGGCGCAGCCCGTTGTTACAAGCCATCCGGCGCAGCAGGTATGTCACCAAAGACCAGCCAGCTAGGAATCTAAATCGAAGCGATCCTTCGGTAGATCAAGGAGTTACGGCATGTCAAAACAAATCACAGGCGCCGAGAGCCTAGTTAAATCTCTGGAACACGCAGATGTCGAAGTAGTTTTTGGTATCCCAGGCGGCGCAATCCTTCCGGTCTATGACCCATTAATGGATTCCTCAACTGTTCGTCACATTTTGGTTCGCCATGAACAAGGCGCGGGTCACGCAGCCGAAGGTTACGCCGCAGCAAGTAATCGTGTTGGCGTTTGCATGGCAACAAGTGGGCCGGGCGCAACTAACTTAGTAACGCCGATCGCTGATGCGCACATGGACTCAGTGCCAATGGTGGCAATTACGGGTCAAGTGCCAAGCAAGTTCATTGGCTCTGATGCATTTCAAGAGGCTGACATTCGTGGAATCACGATGCCTATTACTAAGCACAATTATTTGATTACCCGCGCTGAAGATATTCCACGTGCGATCAAAGAAGCATTCCACTTAGCAAACTCTGGTCGCCCTGGTCCAGTACTTGTTGACATTACAAAAGATGCTTTACAAGCCAGCGCTGAATTTGTTTGGCCAACATCAATTGATCTGCCGGGTTACAAGCCAACAACTAAGCCACATGCCCGCCAGATAAAAGATGCTGCGCGAATGATTGTGGAATCACACCGTCCAGTTTTTTATGTGGGTGGCGGAGTAATTCGATCTAAGGCCGATAAAGAACTTCGACAGCTTGCTGAATTAACGGGGATTCCAGTTGTCACAACCTTGATGGCTCGGGGCGCATTTCCCGATTCGCATGTTCAGCATATGGGCATGCCAGGTATGCATGGAACTGTTGGCGCAGTTGGCGCATTGCAAAAAGCCGATCTCTTGATCGTTCTTGGAGCTCGCTTTGATGATCGAGTAACAGGCAAACTTGAATCATTTTCGCCAAAATCTAAAGTGATTCACATTGATATTGATCCTGCTGAAATTGGTAAGAATCGCCATGCCGACATTCCTATCGTTGCGGATGTGCGCGAGGCCATAGCACAATTGATTCCGGCTGTAACAAGTGAATTCGATGCGGGAAATCGCGCTGATTTAACGGCTTGGTGGATTACTTTGAACCACTGGCGCGAAACTTACCCGCTTGGGTATGACACACCTTCAGATGGCACACTTTCGCCACAATATGTAATTGAGCGTCTTGGCAAGATTTCTGGTCCAGAAACTATTTACACTGCCGGAGTCGGACAGCACCAAATGTGGGCTGCGCAATTTATCGGCTATGAATATCCAAACACTTGGCTTAATAGTGGTGGCTTAGGGACTATGGGTTACTCCATTCCAGCGGCCATGGGCGCCAAAGTAGGTTGTCCCGATAAAACTGTTTGGGCAATCGATGGTGATGGTTGTTTCCAGATGACAAATCAGGAGCTGGCAACCTGCACTATTAATGACATTCAAATCAAGGTTGCGCTGATTAATAA
>CAMBGF010000075.1 GCA_945866135.1 Bifidobacterium breve | reverse complement strand
CGTACTTCAGTCCCGAGGTTAGATCCGCGTTCGGACATGTGGAAATAGCGATCCCATGCCGAAGTACCAGTTGTTTTTGTGGTGGTTTCCATAACGACACGCTAGTGTGCTATTTGTGAGTAACCCCGCAGACTCTCTGAGCGAATCAGACAAGGAAGCTAGAAGCGCTGACAAGAAACTTGCTCTTGAGCCACTTGAGATAAATGGAATCACAGCAGTAACAGTGGGCACAATTATCTGGAGTGTTGCAACCGTGATCATGGTGCTGCTGCGTGACCAACTTGAGTCCTCAGGTCGAGGTAACTGGATCTGGATCTGTGCTTGCGGAGTCTTACTGGGACTAATTGGAATCCGCTACACACGTCGCCGAGCCGCGCGAATTGCTAAGACAAGCTCTACTTAGAAATTCGAGCGCACCATTGCCCGCGGCCAGATGAATACTTCACGACTTGCGCGCCTTGGGTGTAACCAAAAGTTTTTACTAATTTAATGGCATCCGCACGATCCGCATCTAGGCAAATGACGTCAACACCGACTCGCTTTAACGCCCCTGGTAAAGCCTTTAGATCTAGCGGAGGCAGCAGCACATCTTGATCCTTAGAAGTGAACTGTCGAATCGTGACGCGATCTAAATACTGTGCTTTTCCAACTGGTCCAGTGACCTCAGGAAACCAGAAAACCTTCGGTAAAACTGGATGGATTCGAACCGTTGTTGCAGACATAGAGAATTCGATGTTTTGGCGAGCAGCAACAATGTCGCCATCTTTTGCAATGACATCTAAAATCTCCATCGCTTCGTAGTAACCTCCGAAAACTTTCCAACCGGGTGGCCACATCAATCTTGCACTCTGAAGATTTACTTGACCCAAGCTAGAAAACCAAACTGGCTTGCCTGGAATTACAATGAACGCAAGTAACAGCGCGGTTGCCAAACCCAGAGTCAAATTTTTGTGACGATTAATACTGGTGATTCGAATTAAGCCTGATGCGCAAGCTGATGCAGCCGCGCCCAGCAACATTGGAATTGGTAGCAGCCACCAAAAGCGCCAAGATATTTGAGCAACCCCAGTTACTTCTTCAATTACGGCTAGCACTGGTGGCACATAAACGATTGCCCACAGCAAACTCATCCCAGCAATTACCCGGCGAGCAGTTCGCGATTCGCTGCCTAACCATCCCCAGCACATTACTAATGCAAACAGCGCCGCGTGAAGCTTAGGCTCTGCCATTAAGCGGACAAATTCATTTGGATCTGGCAACTCACTAAGCCCAGAAAGTAATGTTGCGGGCTGCGCAAACGCTAATGTGTCGGGAGCCAAATGTCCCATCGCATTACTGTCTTCGCTACGAGTGCCTCGGAAAGCTAAGCCAACATAAAGTGGTGCCAACATGGCAAGTGAGGTCCAACCAGCATCTTTAATCCCCCGCTGGTAACCCACCACGCCAGCGATTACCAAAGTGAACATTGGAACCAACATTGTTGCTGTTGTTGTCAGACCCGTTGCACCAATTGCAACTAATAGGAAACGAATCAGATCATTTCGTCTGCCAGATCTAGCCCATATGATTCCTGCGCCAATGAGCAAGGGAATCATGGCAGAGACAAAAAATGCTTTTCCTTGCCAGATTCGCGGCCCGTGGAAAACTCCAAACGAGAAAAGGTTCTCGCCGTCTAATAGCAGGAATAAACTCACGATTATTAATGCGAAATTGGTATGGCGAACATGCATCGATCGCATTCCTCGGTCCAACGCAAAAATACTTATCGCAGTCAAAATTGGAACTGCAATTACATAAAGCAGAGTTGGGGCCGAGATGTTGGTAACGTGCGCAAACACTCCCCACATTGGTTCCCAGGCAGAGCCCAATGGCTTAGTGTCAAAAACTTGATCGCTGTAAACTGTGTCGCGAATCGAAATCGTGCCACGCTCGGCAATCCAAGTTGAAATATTCACATAATTTGTGTCATCACTTTGCGGTCGCAAAGTTGCGGAAGCAACTAATGCCTTACCCGCTGCGATTAGCCACGCAAACCAATGGAAAGTTTTGTAATCTGCTGCAACTTCAACTTGAGCCTTTGCCAATCTGAAGGCAAATACCGAACCAATGGCCACCAAGACCAGGATTGTTAAAGCCCATTGCGAAGGACTTAAATTCGGCAGTACATTTTCGATGTAGAGATAGGCGAATACGGCAGCAAGCAAACCAGCCCAAGTTACGTTTCGAGCCAAGGCGTTATTGCGATACAGACTTGGATCGCTAGTTAGATAAGGCGCGGGAACTGGTTCGCCATAGAACCCAACTTCAGTAAAGCGCCTGATCAAAATAAATAGCAGTAAAGCAACTACCACCCAGACGCCAGCTACGACCAATGCGCTGGTGGTGAAGTAGCGCGAGGAATAGTAAGTAAGTGAGGCGGTAGCAAGAATGAATACAGTTACGTCAAGGACTTTGTCGGCAAGACGCCGAGATCCAATTAGTGCCATGTCTAAAGCCTGCCTAAATTGCGGAAACAAAGTTAGATACAACACGCACGAATGCGTCTTGAGTTAAATCTTTGTGTCACTTTCTGAATCGCCATAAAAATCTGCAATTTCTTGCTCCGCTTCATCAGCGTCTAAGTTTTCCATTTCCATGAATTCCGAGGCGGCTTCGATTGCCTCGACAGCTTCTTTCATCGCAAATTCTGAAGCGATGTCTTCGTTGCCGTCGCCGGTTTCGTCCAAATCAGCATCTTCATCGAATTCACTGCCGTCTTGGACAGGGTCGCCAACATAATCAGGTAAGTCGCTGGAATCACTTTGTTCATCAGCCTGGTCATCAATAACTAGGTCCACAACTGGAATAGGCGCAGCTTGTTCCTGACGAACAGATGAATGCGCGCCGCAACCAAATGTAGTTGCCACAACTTGACCATCAGCAGCGCCAAATTCATTTCCACAAACACCAAATACTTGGCCCATCGATCCACCGATGGCAACTAAGAAGCCACATGAACCACAATGCGCTGGAGCGGACTTTGCCATCGCAGATTTTGGACCATTAAGTTTTTCAAACCAACGATTAACGGCTCGCTCTTGGCCAATTGTGCTTAAAACTTTTTCGCGCCCGAGTCCAAGTTCCCATTGCACCGGATGCAGCGCAGCTAAGTCATCGCCAATGTCTTCTAAATCTCCAAGACCGGTAAAGCCTGCTGTTAAGCGCTCATCATTTTCTGGAGGTGGCAGTAAGTCGCCAACACCCAAGTCCCCAGCTTCAACTCGATCAGCCCAGGGTTTCCACGCAGCTGGCACAAGCGCAGCGGCGCCTGGCAACAGATTTACTTCGCTGACAGTTGGCTGGCTCTGGCCAGAAATTTCAACAACGCTAACTTCCCAATACCAACCTGGATAGCCAGCAGATGTGCACTCAAAGGTATAGCTGGTGATTGTTACTGAGGGGTCTTGCGATGGCTCAACGAGTGAATCCAAGACCTTGCCAACATGGTCGGCGGGAATAGATTCAAGTAGCGCAGCTCGAGCAATCTCGAGCGCAGAAGTTGCTGTGTTCAACTACGCATCAATCTGATCAGCGACGCCGCGCAGTACGGCAACAAGTTTCTCAGTTTGCTTGTCATCTGGGTAACGGCCCCGACGTAGGTTGCCTGCGTACCCATCAAGCATTTTGATGACATCTTCGAGCACAATAGCCATATCTTCGGCGTCTTTACGGCCACTTTTAGCCACACTCGGTGGTGCTTCGATTACCCGCACCGAAAGAGCTTGCATTCCGCGTTTGCCATCAGCTACGCCAAATTCGCAGCGAGTGCCATTTTTAAGAGCTAGAGTTCCAGCCGGGAGCGCGGAGGCGTGCAAAAATACTTCTTCGCCATCATCGGTTTGCAGAAAGCCGAAACCTTTTTCAGTGTCATACCACTTGACTTTGCCTGTAGGCACGGTCTTCTCCTTCCGCTGGATAATTCTCGTGGCCGCCGAAAACCGATTGCCTGACTCAAGGTTAGATGAAAAGTGCGAAACCACCCAAACCTGGTATTTTAGATAGGTTTGACCTTTTAGATTCTTAAGAAAACTCAAGTGGCGCTAACCACCCAAAAGCGCGTAACGTATAAAGATGCGCACTTCTGAAACAGCTGAAATCCAATTTCGACCAAGGTCTTTAGCTGACGATTTGCGACACCGCACGGACGCCCAATTAGAGGTTGTATTCGCATCGCGCCCTGATTTATTGCACCCAGTTCCAACTGACTTGGGGCAATTAGCAGTTCGCGCGACAACTTCGCCAAGTGTTAGCTCAGCACTTGATGCGCTTAATCATGTTGAACTAAGTGTTTGTGAAGTTTTAGCTGCCTTACCAGATCCAGCAGCGCGATCTCATGTGCACGATGGACTTTCTGGCGCAATTGGATATCACGCGCAAGTAATTGATGCTGCAATTGATCGCTTACTCGTTAGCGCACTTGTCTGGGGTGACGATGAAGAGTTGCACTTAGTTCGTGTGGCGCGGGAATCATTTGGTGCCTACCCGTGTGGCTTGGCAGCTTCATTTGCTGATTCGCGCCGAAAAGTTCGTGATTATGCAACAAAGAAAAATCTTGCAGCCAAAACTTTAGCCAGTGGTCCCGATGATGTGCGAGAAATTATGGGACAACTTTTGTGGGCAATTCCCGCCGGAACAATGCGCCAAGCAAATCGTTCGGTTCGAATTGAAGATGCTAAATCACCTTTGGAATGGCTGCTTGCGCAAGAGTTGATAGTGCCAACAAGTGACAACTCGGTTGTGGTGCCGCGCGAAGTTTCACTTGCACTTCGCGATGGCTTGTTGTTAAAGGAAATCAAAACTGATCGTGGCTTTCCAGT
>CAMBGF010000074.1 GCA_945866135.1 Bifidobacterium breve | reverse complement strand
AATAACGATAACGCAGTAACAAAATTAGCCGAAGCTGTCGCAGCCATTGGCAATCACAAATTTGATTTAGCTTTGACACCTACTGTGCGGGATTTCATTAAAGCGGTTTCAGACGCGCTCGGAATGGAACTCAGCGCAGATGATCCAGAAGAATTGCTCGCCCAACTTGGTCCAATCGCGCGCATCATTGGCGCAACTCTTTCCAACACCGCAAATCCAACTATGTTGAATGCTGGCTACAAGCACAACGTTATACCTGGCGCAGCTGAAGCGATGATTGATGGCCGGTTCTTGCCAGGTTATGAAGACGACTTGATTAAGGACATTGAAAATCTCTTGCCGCCTGGAGTGGTGCTGGAAGATGTTGTAAATGGCATCGCTCTTGAAGCGCCATTTGAGGGACCAATCATCGATGCAATGGGCGCTGCGATTCGCGCCGAAGATCCATTTGGAACCCCGGTCCCATATACCGTCAGTGGTGGAACAGATGCCAAGGCATTTAGCACGCTAGGTATTACTTGCTACGGATTCTTACCGTTGCTGTTACCGCCGGATCTTGATTTCAGTGCAATGTTCCATGGCGTTGACGAGCGAGTGCCTACCGAAGGATTGAAGTTTGGCGCTCGAGTTATGGACAGATTCGTGCGAAGTTTGTAATCGATTTACTTTATTTTAACTTGCAGTTTCTAAGCTGTGCGTTGCAAGTGATAAATCTTTCGGCGCAACCTAATGGAACGTTGTCCATCTTGGCTGATATGAATACGGTCCAATTCCCAACGTTCAATCTCTGCCATGGATGTTAAGTAGTTTTTTACATCACTGCGTTTAGCGTCACGATAGAAACTCATCTCACGAAATTCCCAGACTGAGCTCATTGATTCCAACCAAAATCTGGATAGCCACGCTCAATTTCAGATACTTCATCAAGTGCGGTGTGGATCTCTATTGGCAAGACCGCGTCAAAGCCCTGAATGACTCCACGCAATTGCGCAGCCGTGCGAGCGCCAACAATTGTGCTGGCAACTTGTGGTCGGGCGTTAACCCAAGCTAGCGCAACATCAATAGGGGAGATTCCTAGTCCTTGCGCTGCTGTGCAAACGGCGTCCACAATCGAACGGGAGCGATCGTTTAAGTAAGGAGTTACGAAGGTAGCAAAGTGCGCGGTAGCTGCGCGCGAATCAGCCGGGGTGCCGTTGCGGTACTTGCCAGTTAATACTCCTCGGCCCAGGGGAGACCAAGCCATAACGCCAACACCAAGATCAGCACTAGCCGGAATCACTTCTCGCTCAATACCTCGTTGCAGCAATGAATATTCCATTTGGGCGCTAACTATTGGAAACTCGCAACCCAACGCAGCAGTTGTTAATTGCCAGCCCGAGTAATTTGAAATGCCCAGGTATCTAACTCGACCAGAATCAACTGCATATTTCGCGGCGCTCAGTGTTTCTTCCAGCGGGGTGTATGGATCCCAGGCGTGCATGTGCCACACGTCAATGTAACTTCTACGCAGCCGCTTCAATGAACCATCTAGCGCGGCTAACAAATGCACTCTGCTGGTGTCTCGGCGGCGATGACTACGAACATTACCCGCCTTAGTTGAAACAACTACATCTGGATGTTCCCGAATGAATTCGCCAACAATTTCCTCTGCTACACCATCGCTATAAACATCTGCGGTGTCCAGAAACCGGCCGCCGGCTTCGTAGTAAAGATTGAATTGGTCTCGAGCTTCATGGATGTCAGTATCTCGGCCCCAAGTCATGGTGCCTAGGGCAAATTGCGACACCAGAAGCCCGCTATTGCCTAGAGATCGAAGTTCCATAGCATTACGCTACCTTTGAGTGCAGGATTCTATTGCGATCATAAGTGTGTCTGGCGAATTTTTTAGGAGCCGTGTTGACTGACGTTACTGCGCAGCTTTCCTGGTTCCAAGCGATGATTTTGGGAATCTCGCAGGGGCTAACCGAATTTTTGCCGATTTCCTCAACTGCTCACACTTTAATAATTTCTCGCCTTTTAGGCTGGCCCGATCCAGGCGCAGCATTCACTGCGTTCACGCAAATAGGTACTGAGTTAGCAGTGGTGCTCTATTTTCGAAAAGATTTAGTGCGAATAATTTCCGCATGGTTTTCAAGCTTCACAAGTCCATCGGCGCGAGCAACGCCCGATGCAAAAATGGGATGGTTCGTCATAATCGGCTCGATCCCGATTGCCGTGGCCGGCATTTTTTTCAAAGATTCAATTGAAACCACAGCGCGCAATCTTTGGTTAGTTGCTGGGGCGCTCATCGTCATGGGAATCATATTGGGTCTGGTGGATCATTTCGCCAAACTTACTAAAGAACAAACAGAGCTCTCGGGGCGCCATGCAATCTATTTTGGAATTGGCCAGGCACTTGCCCTGATTCCAGGAGTATCTCGCAGTGGCGCGACTATCACTGCGGGCTTAGCAATGGGTTTTAAGCGCGAGATGGTGGCTCGCTACTCTTTCTTACTTGCGATTCCAGCCGTTTTTGGATCGGCAGCGTTTACTGCAGGTGACATAACAAATGATAATTTTGTAAATTGGCCGGCAACTATTGTTTCGACGGTTATTTCATTTATTGTTGGGTATTTCGTGATCGCCAGTTTGATGAAGTATCTGCAGACAAGAACTTTCTTGCCATTCGTCATTTATCGCATCACGTTGGGTTCGCTACTGCTGGTTTTGCTCGCTACGGGCGTACTTTCTGCGAGGTAATTCCGCGCCACTTACTAATAGTCTTTAACCATGGGTACCTTGTTGCTGATTCGTCACGGCCGAACCGCTGCTAACGCATCTGGAATTTTGGCTGGTAGGACCCCGGGTGTAGTTCTTGATGAAGTTGGCCGAGACACGTCAATTGCGCTTTCCCTTCGACTAAAAGAAGTCAAAGTGGTGCAAGTTGTAGTCAGCCCACTAGAACGTACGCAGGAAACGGCTGGACTGCTATTTGATGCCAGCGTGCCAACTGCATTAGAGGATCGATTACTTGAATGCGATTACGGAACTTGGCAGGGTATGAAGTTGAGTGAATTAGCGACCAATGAACTTTGGCCAATAGTTCAACAGCGACCCGATGAAATGATTTTTCCAGATGGCGAATCTATGAACGACATGGCTGCTCGTGCCAGCAGTGCAATGCGGGAATGGGATGCCAAGTTAGTTGCCCAGCACGGTAGCGATGTCGTTTGGGCCGCAGTTAGCCACGGCGACATTATTAAGGCGATCTGCGCAGACGCCATGGGGCTGCCACTGCGGAAATTTCAGACTCTCATGATTGATCCGGCTTCCGTTAGCGTCGTACATTATTCAGAGCAGGGTTCTGCTGTGGGCAAACTAAATGACACTGGTGATTCCTGGCTGGCTAAACTTAATGAGAAAACCAATAAGACGCCTACTCTCGGCGGCGAAAGCGGAAAGGATTAAGCAAGTATGCCAAGAATTGTTCACACTTTCGATAATCCAGAACGTTTCGTTGCTGGCACGGTTGGCGTACCAGGGGAGCGAACTTTTTTCTTACAAGCTCGATCTGGCGCTCGAACAATCAGCGTTTCCCTCGAGAAGCAACAAGTTGCGTTATTAGCTGATCGCTTAGTCGAGCTTCTTGACCAAGTTTCTCGCGCGGAAGACATTGAGATTACATACATGGGCCCAGCAGATTTGGAACCGTTAGATAATCCGATTCAAGAAGAGTTTCGCGTTGGAACTCTTGCTCTTGGCTGGAATACCCAAAGCCAGCAAGTAATCATCGAAGCCCACGCTGCAACAGACTCATTTGAGGACGTTGCAGACCTGGAAGAAGATTCACTTGATGGTCCGGATTTGTTACGCGTGCGGCTTGTTGGTTCAGTGGCCACGGCATTTTGCATGCGAGCTAATGCAGTTGTTGCGGCCGGCCGGCCGCCTTGCCCGCTATGCACTCAACCACTTGATCAACAAGGTCACATTTGCCCTCGAGCCAATGGTTATCTGCGTCGAGGTTAGAAGACTGGCCAGGGGACTGCTGGCCAATGTGGGCTGGGAATTGGCATTTTCTTAGTCGTAATCAAACTCTCCAGTCGTTCTAGTAGCGCCGAAATTTCCGCTTCACTTAATAATTGTGTCAATTCGCTGCTGGGGATCTTGCTCGCTGCTGCTACTAAATCCGAAACCAAATCTTCCGGGATTGGCTCATTGATCCAACCCCACAAAACAGTTCGCAGTTTATCTTCGTCATGAAAAGTTAAGCCATGATCGATTCCAAATAAGTTACCGTCTTTATCAGTCAGGATGTGACCCGCTTTTCTATCTGCATTGTTAATCAACGCGTCAAAGACCGCGATCTGTTTCAATCTAGGTTCATTTGCGTGAGCCAAGGTGACTTCATCACCGTTTTCATCCAATCCAGTGATGACAGTGAGCCACTTATCAGGTACTTCACCTGGTGGAAAAATATCTACGACAGTAACTTGTGCCTCAAGCCAATTTTGGAGCGAACCCACACCGTAAGGACCTTCACTTAGTTGCGTCTTGGGCACCAAATTCCAACCGAGGATTTCGCTCATAACAAATGCAGCGCGTTCCCGTTTATGAAGTGTGCCATCTGGGAAATCCCACAATGGTCGCTCGCCAGATTCCGGTTTATAGATGTAGCGATTAGCTTCGTCCTCAACGACCAACGTTGAGTTCGATGCGTTGACCATTTGGCCAATAATTTTCAGTGGATTCGCCATGGCAGTTCAACGATAACTCAGATAATCCCAAGCAGCGCATCGACAGCGTTGGCCATAGTGCCCGTAGGCTCTGAATCTTCACCTGAAAGGGTCGCGGCCACCCATTCATCGACTAGTGCGATCGCAGAAGGTGTATCCAAATCTTGCTGAAGAATCGACATTAACTCAGCCACCACATTTCTTGCGCCCTGAGGATGGTTGAAAGCCCTGCGCCACATCGCCAACTTGGTGGTTGCCAGCTCCAATTCGCTAGCAAACCATTCCCAGTCACTGCGGTAATGATGCTGCAACAGGGTAAGTCGAATGGCCATGGGATCAACGCCAGATG
>CAMBGF010000073.1 GCA_945866135.1 Bifidobacterium breve | reverse complement strand
GAGCACGACATTTTGGGCGCAAAGGAACATGCCATTCCGGGGATCGGTGTTCTCTATGGATATGGGGATCGGGCCGAGCTCGCTGCCGCTGGAGCGTTAGCAATAGTTGCGGACGTGGCGGAATTAGAAACTGAGCTTTTTCGCTAAATTTTGTGCGACATATCACGTTACTAAATCCCTAGGCTCCCCTGCAGGCGCAGGGGTTTGACCTTAAACTCGTGGCTATGGCTTTGAAATCTATGGAAAATGGCGTTGGCGCTCCAGGGCGCGCGAAGATCGGGGTAAGGCATCTGCGCACAGATAAGTGGTGGATTTCCCCGCTAATTTCTGTGGTGGTTCTGCTTTCATTTATTGCATATTCCACTTGGCGCGCATTTGAAAATGACTTTTACTACGTGGATCATTTAGTTTCCCCGTTTTACTCACCCTGCTTAGCAACATCGTGCCCACCGGAAGCTGCCATCCTAGGAACTCCATTTGGTGACTGGTGGACACTTTCACCAGCCCTATTAATTTTGGTTTTCCCACTTGGCTTTCGCTTAACTTGCTACTACTACCGCAAAACTTATTACCGCGCGTTTTGGATGTCTCCGTCTGCGTGCGCAGTTGCTGAACCACACAAGAAATACACTGGCGAAACCCGCCAGCCACTTTTGCTGCAAAATTCGCACCGCTATTTTTTCTTTGCCGGATTAATTTTCAACATAATCTTGACGTATGACGCCATAATTGCTTTCAAAAATCCCGCAGGTGAATGGGGGCATATGAGCGTTGGCACACTGGTGCTTCTAGCGAATGCCATCTTCTTGTGGATGTACTCTCTTTCCTGTCACTCTTGCCGTCACGCTGTTGGTGGTCGCTTAAAGCACTTCAGCGCACATCCATTCCGATACAAGATGTGGACTTTTGTTTCGACCCTTAATCCGCATCATCCAAAATTTGCCTGGGTATCACTTATCGGCGTTGCATTATGCGATCTTTACGTTCGCAGCGTTGCAACCGGTCAAATCACAAACTTCTACATCTTCTAAAGGGGATTTGAAAACACATGGCTGAATTTGAACGTCACGAATATGACGTCCTAATCATTGGTGCTGGTGGCGCTGGACTTCGCGCTGCGATTGAAGCGCGTGCTAGTGGCCTGCGCACTGCGATCATTTGTAAGTCGTTGTTTGGAAAAGCCCACACCGTTATGGCAGAAGGTGGCATTGCCGCCAGCATGGGTAACGTAAATAGCAAAGACAACTGGATGGTTCACTTTCGCGACACTATGCGCGGTGGAAAGTTCCAGAACAACTGGCGCATGGCTGAACTACATGCCAAGGAATCACCAGATCGAGTTTGGGAACTTGAAACCTATGGCGCATTGTTTGATCGCACGCCAGAAGGAAAAATTAGTCAGCGTAACTTCGGCGGACATGAGTACCCTCGACTAGCGCATGTGGGTGATCGCACTGGGTTGGAATTAATTCGCACCATGCAGCAGAAGATCGTTTCTTTGCAGCAAGAAGATTTTGCTGAAACTGGTGACTATGAATCCAAAATAAAGGTATTCGCCGAGCTAACTATTACTGAAATTCTTAAAACAGATGGCAAAGTTTCGGGCGCGCTTGGTTACTGGCGCGAGTCTGGCGAATTTGTTGTATTTGAAGCACCTGCAGTAGTTCTTGCTACTGGCGGTATTGGCAAATCATTTAAAGTTACTTCCAACTCGTGGGAAGGTACTGGCGATGGCCACGCACTGGCGTTAAAAGCTGGTGGCAACTTAATGCACATGGAATTTATTCAATTCCATCCAACGGGCATGGTTTGGCCACTAAGTGTTAAAGGTATTTTGGTAACCGAGTCGGTTCGAGGCGATGGCGGGGTACTTCGTAACTCCGAGGGTCGCCGTTTCATGTTTGATTACATCCCACCGGTATTCGTAAAACAGTATGCAGACACCGAGGCCGAAGCTGATGGCTGGTACACCGATCCAGAAAACAACAGACGTCCGCCAGAACTTTTGCCGCGCGATGAAGTGGCCCGCGCCATTAATACCGAAGTTAAAGCAGGTCGTGGCTCCCCGCATGGTGGAGTGTTCCTAGATGTTTCAACCAGGCTTTCGCCAGAAGTAATTAAGGCTCGCCTACCCTCGATGTGGCATCAGTTTAAGGAACTTGCTGATGTGGACATCACTAAGCAAGCCATGGAAGTGGGACCTACTTGTCACTACGTGATGGGCGGGGTCCAGGTTGATCCAGATACTGGCGCAGCAACTGGGGTACCTGGATTATTTGCAGCTGGCGAAGTTGCCGGCGGCATGCATGGCTCTAACCGACTTGGCGGAAATTCACTTTCTGACTTGTTAGTATTTGGGCGCCGCGCTGGAATGGGCGCTAGTGAATATGTGGCTGGACTTGGCTCCAAGCCAGCGCTAGCTCAGTCCGACATTGATAGTGCGATAGCAACAGCGGTTGCACCATTTAATGGCGCGAGTAAGGAAAATGCCTACGCAGTACATTACGAACTTCAACAGATGATGAACGACTTAGTGGGCATCATTCGAGTTGGTGCTGAAATGACGCAGGCAATTGAAAAACTTGATGCCATGAAGGCTCGCGCGAAGAACGTTAGCGTTACCGGAGATCGCCTATTTAATCCGGGCTGGCACATTGCTCTGGATTTAATGAACATGTTGGTCGTTAGTGAAGCGATTGCAAAGTCTGCTTTGGAGCGCGAAGAATCCCGTGGTGGTCACACTCGCGATGACTTCCCAACTATGGATCCAAAGTGGCGCGCAATTCACGTCATAACCTCATGGGATGGTTCCAAGGTCAGCACTAAGCGCGAATCATTGCCGCCGATGCCAAATGAACTTGCCTCACTATTTGATATTGAAGAATTAAAGAAATACTTGCTGCCCGAAGAACTGGCGCAGCTTGCAGTGGGAGGCAACTAATGGGTTACTTGGCATCGATGAGAATTTGGCGCGGTAACAGTGCTGATGGTCAACTTGAAGAACACAAAGTTGAAGTAGGTGATGGTGAAGTAGTTCTTGATGTCATTCACCGTTTGCAGGCAACCCAAACACCTGACTTAGCAGTTCGCTGGAACTGTAAAGCAGGAAAGTGTGGATCTTGCAGTGTTGAAATTAACGGTAAACCTCGTTTGATGTGCATGACACGCATGAACACTTTTGCCGAAGACGAAACCGTTACGGTTACCCCACTTCGGGCATTTCCAGTTATTAAGGATCTAGTCACTGACGTTTCCTTCAATTACCAAAAAGCGCGCGAGATTCCGGCATTCAAGGGTCCAGAGAACTTAAAGCCAGGCGAGTACCGAATGGCACAAGTTGATGTGCAGCGCAGTCAAGAATTCCGCAAGTGCATTGAATGTTTCCTATGCCAAGATACTTGTCACGTAATTCGCGACCACGAAGAAAATAAGCCACAGTTTGCTGGGCCACGATTCTTCATTCGAATCGCCGAACTAGACATGCATCCGCTGGATCAGCTCAACCGCACCAAGGCAGCGCAAGAAGAGCATGGTCTTGGTATGTGCAACATCACCAAGTGCTGTACTGATGTCTGCCCAGAGCACATCAAGATCACGGATAACGCGATCATTCCTATGAAAGAGCGTGTGGTCGATAAGAAATACGATCCACTTGTCTGGCTAGGAAACACAATTAGTCGCCGCAAATCCGACTAATCTTGCAATTATGGGGATTACGCAATCAGGCCTGCCAATTGATCCGGTCTATGGACCAAAATCGCGCGCGGGCTGGGAGCCAGATACTGAACTAGGCGAGCCTGGCTCATTTCCATACACTCGCGGCGTCTATCCCTCGATGTACACGGGTCGTCCTTGGACTATGCGTCAGTATGCGGGCTTTGGCACGGCAGCTGAATCAAACGAGCGATATCACCAACTTCTTGCCGCTGGCACAACTGGCCTAAGTGTTGCTTTCGATCTACCAACCCAGATGGGTTATGACTCGGACCACCAACTTGCGCAGGGCGAAGTTGGCAAAGTTGGCGTAGCAATCGACACGGTTGAAGACATGAAAGTGCTTTTTGATCGAATTCCATTGGATCAAGTTTCAACTTCGATGACAATTAACTCACCAGCAGCGACTTTACTTTTGATGTATCAATTGGTCGCAGAAGGTGAGGGCATTGCTGGCTCTGCGCTAAATGGCACAATCCAAAATGACGTCCTAAAGGAATATATTTCTCGTGGAACTTACATTTACCCACCCGCACAGTCACTGCGCTTAACAACCGATATTTTCGCGTACTGCGCCAAAGAAATTCCAAGATGGAATACCATTTCTATTTCTGGATATCACATGGGTGAAGCAGGCGCTACTCCTGCCCAAGAAATCGCGTTCACACTTTCTAATGGCATCGAATATGTGCGAGCTGCCATTGCCGCTGGGATGCAAGTTGATGATTTTGCGCCGCGATTAGCTTTCTTTTTTGTTTCTCGCACCACACTTTTAGAAGAGGTAGCTAAGTTTCGAGCCGCACGTCGGATTTGGGCTCGCGTAATGAAAGATGAATTCAAAGCAGTTAATCCAAAAAGTCAGATGCTGCGCTTTCATACGCAGACCGCTGGAGTGCAATTAACTGCGCAGCAACCAGAAGTTAATTTAGTCCGCGTAGCCGTGCAAGGTTTAGCTGCTGTATTAGGTGGAACTCAATCACTACATACGAATTCTTTTGATGAAGCGATTGCGCTTCCTACCGAAAAAGCTGCTCGGCTAGCACTTCGCACCCAACAAGTATTGGCTTACGAGACAGACATAACTACAACAGTTGATCCGTTTGCTGGCTCATATGTCGTTGAGGCCTTGACTGATGAAATTGAAGTTGAGATTTTGCGCTTAATGGGCAAAGTTGAAGAATTTGGTGGCGCAACTAAAGCCATTGAAGTCGGCTTCCAGAAAAATGAAATTGAGACTTCGGCTTACGATTACGCACTTCAAATTGATAAAGGTGAACGTGTCATCGTTGGTGTAAATAAATTTGCAATTGATGTGGAAGAGAAATACGAACCACTTCGCGTAGATCCAGTAATTGGAGAGCAGCAAGTTGCTCGTCTAGCCGCGATTCGCGCTTCCCGTGACAACACTGAAGTAACGCGCGCGTTAGATGCGATTAAGAAAGTGGCAGAGTCCACTGATAATTTGATGTACCCCATGAAACAAGCACTAGCTGCGCAAGCCAGCGGCGGCGAAGTTGCTGATGCGTTACGCGAAGTCTGGGGCCGTTATAGCCCGCCAGATATTTTCTAGCTAGAAATTACTACTTAATTTCCATCAGGCTTATCATGATCGAAAATACTACTTAATTTCCATCAGTTCAGTTCCCGTTGCGACTGTTGCTCCAACCTCCGCTGTTAATCCAGAAATAATTCCTGACTTGTGGGCAGTCAAGGGCTGCTCCATTTTCATCGCTTCCAAAACAATAACGAGATCACCTTGGGCAAC
>CAMBGF010000072.1 GCA_945866135.1 Bifidobacterium breve | reverse complement strand
ATTGCTACAGCTGTCGATCTTTGCGCTCGGTATCATGCCTTACATCACAGCAAGCATCATTATTCAGTTGTTAACTGTGGTCATTCCGCGACTAGAATCCTTGAAAAAAGAAGGCCAGGCAGGGCAAGCTCGCATTACCCAGTTCACTCGTTACTTAACGGTTGGCCTGGCAATTTTGCAATCCACGACCATTATTACTCTGGCCCGGACTCCTGGTCGATTGTTCCAGGGCTGTAATGAGCAGTTGCTTCCTAATCAATCAATCCAAATGCTGCTGACCATAGTTGTTGTCATGACTGCGGGAGCCTCGCTAATTTTCTGGTTAGGCGAACTGATTACAGATCGCGGCGTTGGTAACGGAATGTCGATTTTAATTTTCTCCTCAATCATTTCAACTTTCCCAGGCCAGCTATCATCAATTTTTACAATCGATGGTTCCCTCAAATTCATCTTGGTTCTTTTGGTCATTGGCGTAACAATTGCTGGTGTGGTTTTCGTTGAGCAAGCACAACGACGAATTCCGGTGCAGTACGCCAAGCGCCAAGTTGGTCGCAAGTCCTACGGCGGTACCTCAACCTACTTGCCGATAAAAGTGAATCAAGCTGGTGTTATTCCGGTTATCTTCGCTTCATCCTTGCTTTACTTGCCTTCGCTAATTGTGCAACTAACAGGTTCACAAGCAGGTTGGGCGCAATGGGTTGCGACCTACATGGATCCAGGTCGCTCTGGTTACTTGACGCTTAACTTTTTACTTATTATGTTTTTCGCTTATTTCTATGTCTCCATCACTTTCAATCCGGAGGAGACTGCGGACAATATGAAGCAATACGGTGGCTTCATTCCTGGGATCCGGGCCGGTAAGCCAACTGCTGAATATTTGGCTTACGTCTTAAATCGCATCACACTACCTGGCTCGCTCTACTTAGCAACAATTGCAACGCTGCCTTACTTGGCATTTGCAGCACTTGGGGTTGGCACAAGATTCGCTTTTGGCGGCACAAGTATTTTGATCATTGTGGGCGTTGGTTTGGACACTGTGAAGCAAATCGAAAGCCAACTGCAGCAACGTAATTATGAAGGTTTCTTGAAATAATGCGGTTGCTCATTATGGGGCCACCAGGTGCTGGCAAAGGTACTCAAGCGGAAATGATTTGCTCCGAGTTTGGGATTACGCATATTTCAACTGGAGATCTATTCCGATTAAATTTGGCCCAAGGCACTGCCCTTGGCCAAGAAGCAAAAAAATATATGGACGCGGGAGAGTATGTTCCTGACTCAGTGACTAACGGAATGGTCCGCGCGCGGCTAAACGATGCTGATGCTAAAGCTGGATTTTTGTTAGATGGTTATCCGCGCACTGTGGCGCAAGTTGCTGAACTAGATGGCATGCTCGGCGCAACTCCACTGGATCGAGTACTGGAACTTACTGCTGACACCGAAGAAGTGGTTAAGCGACTTATTGTTCGCGCCAACGAACAAGGTCGAAGTGATGACACCACGGAAGTAATCCGGAGGCGTTTAGAACTTTACGCAGAACAAACGGCGCCGCTAACGGCGCTTTACAAATCTCGTGGCTTATTAGTTCAAGTTGACGGACTGGGATCCATTGCAGAAGTTACTGCTCGAATTTCTGACGCACTAAAAAGTTAGTTTCGCCAAATGCTTGGTCGAAAAAGTAAATTTGAAATAAAGTCGCCGGAGCAAATTTTATTGATGCGCACAGCCGGATTAGTTGTTGCTGATGTTTTAGCTCGCATGCAACTGGAAGCTGGTCCAGGTGTTACAACATTGCAACTAGATAAAATTGCGCGCGAGATGCTAACGGCTGCAGGCGCGCAATCTTCATTTCTTGGTTACTTCGGTTATCCAGCTGTAATTTGCTCATCATTAAATGATGAAGTTGTGCATTCAATCCCAAATGAAATTGCACTAAAAGATGGTGACATCTTGTCCGTTGATTTCGGTGCAATTGTGGATGGCTGGAATGGTGATGCAGCAATAACAATCGAAATTGGAACACCTAGACCTGAGCAAACAGCGTTGAGTAATGCAACGCGCGAATCAATGTGGGCTGGCCTTGCAATGGCTGTTGCTGGAAATCGTTTGTCGGACATCAGTCACGCTATTGAAGTCGTTATTCGTAGCGCTGGTAACTACGGAATTCTAGAAGAGTATGGTGGCCATGGAATTGGCACAAAGATGCACATGGATCCACTCATTCCAAATTACGGTGAGCCAGGCCACGGACCAGAATTAATTCCTGGCATGGCACTTGCAATTGAACCAATGGCCACGCTCGGATCAAAACATGTGCGAACCCTTGATGATCAATGGACTGTAGTAACAACAGATGGCTCGCGCGCAGCGCATTGGGAACATACGGTTGCAATCACTACAGATGGCCCTTGGGTTTTAACGGCTCATGATGGCGGCGCACAGTATTTTGCAGCCCGAGGAATCCCGAGTCCAGCGGCCAACTTCGCGGTTTAATCCCGTAAAACTCAAGTTTTTGTTAAAACTCGAGTTGAGAATTGCAAAAACCCTTATTTCAATGGGGGGTCACCCCCAGGATTTCATGTTTTGCAGGGTATTGCCGTAACATCAGTCCTCGGTCCTAAAGTTCATTCATTAGGCCGCTTCCAAAGGAGAGTTAGTACTTTTATGGCCAAAAAGGACGGCGCCATCGAGATCGAGGGCACCATCAGCGAGGCACTACCGAACGCAATGTTTCGGGTAGAACTCGAAAACGGCCACAAAGTTCTAGCTCACATCTCCGGCAAGATGCGTATGCACTACATCCGTATTCTGCCCGATGACAAGGTTGTTGTGGAGTTATCTCCATACGATCTAACCCGCGGTCGAATTGTTTATCGTTACAAGTGATCAGGAAATGAAAAGTGAAGGTTAATCCCTCAGTTAAGCCAATGTGCGACAAGTGCAAAGTCATTCGTCGTCATGGTGTTGTCATGGTCATTTGCGAAAACCCACGCCATAAACAGCGTCAGGGCTAGATAGACCTAAATAAGACGATCACCCGATCCCGAATGAACGCGTGCGTGAATTCGGAACGACACCCTCAGGTGTGTAAAGGCTGAGGACCTTGTCAGGCGGCAAGGAATGGTGAACGTGCGAGACCTTTACCGAGAACAGAAATGAGTAACGCCTGATGGCACGCCTTGTTGGTGTCGACCTCCCGCGCGAGAAGCGTCTAGAGATCGCCCTTACATATATCTTTGGCATTGGCCGAACCCGCGCGGATGAAATCCTTGCGGCAACCGGTATCAGTCCAGATCTTCGCGTTAAGGACCTAACGGATGAGCAATTAATTCCGTTACGCGAATTCATCGAAGCCAACTTCAAAATTGAAGGTGACCTTCGTCGCGAGGTGCAAGCCGATATTCGTCGAAAGATTGAAATCGGTTCGTACCAAGGAATCCGTCATCGTCGTGGCATGCCTGTCCGTGGACAGCGCACCCACACCAACGCCCGTACCCGTAAAGGTCCGAAGAAGACCGTGGCTGGAAAGAAGAAAGTAGCTAAGTAGCTACCGACCTCTTCCCATCTGAGAATTAAGGAAACCAATGCCTCCAAAGAAAGCCACTGCGGCCGGTGCTAAGAAGATCCGTCGCAAGGAAAAGAAGAATGTTGCAGTAGGTCAGGCCTATATCAAATCAACATTTAACAACACAATCGTTTCAATTACCGACCCATCCGGCGCCGTAATCGCTTGGTCATCCGCTGGCCAAGTCGGTTTCAAGGGAAGCCGTAAGAGCACTCCATTTGCTGCGCAGATGGCTGCTGAAGCTGCTGCAAAGCGAGCAATGGAACACGGTATGAAGAAAGTTGATGTTTTTGTTAAGGGCCCAGGTTCTGGTCGCGAAACTGCGATTCGTTCCCTGCAGGCCTCTGGTCTTGAAGTTGGAACAATTCAAGACATGACCCCTGTCCCTCATAACGGATGCCGCCCGTCCAAGCGCCGCCGCGTCTGATACGAAGAAATTAGGAGACAAAACTTATGGCTCGTTATACCGGTCCCGATTGCAAGCGTTGCCGTCGCGAAAAAACAAAATTATTCCTCAAGGGTTCAAAGTGTGATTCACCAAAGTGCCCAATGGAATCTCGTCCTTACCCGCCAGGCCAGCATGGTCGCGGTCGCGCTAAGGAATCTGAATACTTATTGCAGATGCGTGAGAAGCAGAAGACTGCTCGTATCTACGGTGTGCTAGAAAAGCAGTTCCGTGGCTACTACGAAGAAGCTAGCCGTAAGCACGGCAGGACTGGTGAAAACCTACTTCGTATTCTTGAATCCCGTTTGGACAACGTTGTCTTCCGCGCTGGCTTTGCAAAGAGCCGCGACATGGGACGTCAGCTTGTTCGTCACGGACACATCGTTGTTAACGGCCAGAAAGTGGACATTCCATCTTTTCGCGTTAGCCCTAACGATGTAATTGAAGTTCGCAAGTCCTCCCTTGAGATGACCCCATTCCAGGTCGCTTATTCGGAAATCGGCGAACGTACCGTACCTGCATGGTTGGAAGTTATTCCAGCTGGCATGCGTATCCTGGTCCACTCTCTTCCTGCACGTGAGGTAATTGACACTCAGGTTCAGGAACAGTTGATCGTTGAACTTTACTCCAAGTAATTAACATCCCCATAAAAGCGCGACTTCAAATTGTGGCTGTCGCCGAAAGGAAATAACTGTGCTGATCTCAGTCCGCCCAGAACTAAAAGAAGAAGTACTATCCGAAACTCGTTCCCGCTTCGTGCTTGCACCGCTAGAACCAGGCTTTGGCTACACACTAGGTAACTCACTACGCCGTACTTTGCTGTCATCTATTCCAGGTGCCGCAATTACAAGCATCAAGCTTGAAGGCATCCTGCACGAATTCACCACCATCGAAGGCGTGAAGGAAGACATCACTGAAGTCATCCTGAACCTTAAGAACTTGGTTGTGTCTTCGCAGTTTGACGAGCCAGTGACTATGTACTTACGCAAGCAGGGTCCAGGCCCAGTAACAGCTGCAGACATTGCTCCACCAGCTGGCGTTGAAATCTTCAATCCAGAATTATTCCTAGCTACCCTCAATGACAAGGGCAAGTTAGACATGGAAATCGTTGTTGAGCAGGGTCGCGGTTACATCTCGGCAGCTAACAACAAGGCAAGCGGCGGGGAAATTGGGCGAATTCCAATTGACTCGATTTACTCACCAGTTCTTAAGGTCACTTACAAGGTGGAAGCAACTCGCGTTGAACAGCGCACCGACTTCGACTCACTTGTAATTGATGTTGAAACCAAGGGTTCAATTGTGCCTCGCGATGCAATCGCATCGGCCGGAGCAACTCTTGTTGAATTATTTGGTCTAGCCCGGGAACTTAACGTTGAAGCTGAAGGTATCGAAATTGGACCATCAGTAACAGATCAGTTCGCTGCCGAGCAACTAAGCATGCCAGTTGAAGCACTTGATTTAACTGTTCGTTCTTACAACTGCCTAAAGCGTGAAGGTATCCACACTGTTGGAGAACTAATCACACGCTCCGAAGCTGACTTGATGGACATCCGTAACTTCGGTGCAAAGTCCATTGACGAAGTTAAGGACAAGTTGATCTCGATGGGAATCGCACTTAAGG
>CAMBGF010000071.1 GCA_945866135.1 Bifidobacterium breve | reverse complement strand
CAATTGGATCTGCTGCAACTGATGCAACTTCCGTGCCTCGGTTTAGCCATAGCGCGCCACGTTCACCGCGCTTAATGATCAAATTTTGAAAATCATTTTCCCACCCAGAAGGCGCATCAATACTTAATGCTGCAAACTCGTCTTCATTTGCCAGTACTAAGTCAGCGCGCGCCAAATAGTTTCGCACTTTTGCGGCGCCAAACTTTTGAATTGGCGAGCTGGATGCAGCGTCAATCACTATTCGGCAATCATGTTTGGCCACACAGTCCAAGACATCCAGAGCGAACTGTGAGGATTGTGGTCGCATGAATGTGTAGGCACTCATCACGACAATGTCACTTGCAGCGATCAATTGCTCAAGGTTTGAATCCACTGCCTGCATTAAGTTCGCCCCAAAATCGGGCATCATCGAACGAGCGCCAGTTTCATCAACCAAAATCACACAAGTTCCAGTGCGCTGGTTTGAAATGGATTTCACATTTGCATCTGAGACGCCATAGGCCTGGAGTTGCGTGATTACCCAGGCGCCAAGAACGTCATCGCCTATGGCTGAAACCAGATCAACTGGGACACCTAAATGGGTAAGCCACACGGCAACATTGCAGGTTGAACCGCCAAGGGTTATGCCATTAGTTGCAATCGTGTCGGTTTTAGTTTGTAGTGGTTCTGAAAGCAGACTAACCACATCAACGTTGATGTCTCCAATAATGCAGATTTGAGCCATGTTACTTAGTCGCCGCTACGGCAATCTGGGCTGCCAACCGGGCATTGGCATTAATCAGGGTCACATTCACTTCTAGTGATTGGTCGTTAGTTTGGGTATGAAACCAATCCAGTAAGAATGGTGTGACATCTTTACCAACTATGTGGGCGCTGGTTGCAGCCGCCAAACCTTGGGTTAAAACCCGATCATGTAATTCCAAATCGAGTTGATCTGCCTCGGAAACTGGTTGCGCAATAATTACTGCCCCAGGGGCTCTGATCGCATCACGCTGGGTTCCAATCGCTGCTGCTTGGGCCGCTGTGTCCACTCGCCAAGTAACGCCATACCCGGAATCGGCCCGATAAAAACCAGGAAAGGCATCGGTACCAAATCCCACAACAGTTACCCCAAGTGTCTCGAGCCGCTCTAGCGTTGCTGCCACATCCAAAATGGATTTAACGCCCGCGCAGACCACTGTGATCGGGGTGCGGGCCAGTGTTACTAAGTCAGCTGATTCATCGTAAGTTTCTTGGGCGCCGCGATGCACTCCACCTAAACCGCCCGTTGCAAAATATTTGATTCCAGCCAGATGCGCAATATGGCTTGTCGCGGAAACTGTTGTCGCGCCATTTTTCCCAGCAGCAAGTACCGGACCTAAATCGCGCGTTGATACCTTTACGACATCACTTGCTGGATCGCCCAAGATCTCAAGTTCCGCTGGGCTCAAGCCAACTTTGACTACCCCACCAATGATGGCAATAGTTGCCGGGATAGCTCCGCCGTCTCGCACATTTTGCTCAATCTGCGCAGCTACCACGACATTGCGCGGGCTCGGCAGGCCATGACTAATAATTGTTGATTCCAGCGCAACAACTGCCCCACCCCTGGCTAAAGTTTCCTTTACCTCGGGGTGAATTTCTAGCCGTACTTGATCGATGCTCATGACATACAGCCTAAGGTGTGTCTAGGATCAGTTTTTATCACGATCCCAATTTATGGAGGAAAGATGTCTGAATTAAAACTAATTCCTGCCCGTCGCGGAGTCGCAGATTTTATGAAAAAAGGACAGACCCTAAGAGTCATAAACACCCTTGGATTACAGGTCGTAGATTTTTGGGCGTTTAACGCCGAAGATTTAACTGAGCCGCTTTCAATGGAACACACTCACGTATCTCTTGGAAAAATCATTCCACAGGTTGGCGACTCGCTGGTAACAAATCAGCGCCGACCAATTGTGACCTTAACTGCCGATACCTCCCCAGGAATCCATGACACTCTCATGGCCGCTTGTGATATCTACCGGTATCAACTTTTAGGCGCAGTGGGTTACCACGACAACTGCACGGACAACCTCGGGCAAGCTCTTGAGGGCATCGGACTAAAGCGGGTGTCGCAACCAGCGCCATTTAACATCTTTATGAACGTTCCAGTATCTGCCAATGGCAGCACCTTGACTTACTTCCCTGCAGTAGCTGCGCCTGGTGATTACCTGGAGCTTCGAGCCGAGATGGATTGCGTGGTTGCATTTTCAGCTTGCCCGCAGGACATGATTCCAATTAATGGCGAGGCCTGCATTGTGCAGGACGCGCATTACACAATTACCTAAATTTAATTAAGTGCGGATTTTGTAATCTTCCAGCAATCGCCGCGCAATAATCATGCGCTGGATGTCTGCAGTTCCCTCGCCGATTAACAGCATTGGGGCTTCGCGATATAAGCGTTCGATTTCGTATTCCTTTGAGTAGCCATAGCCACCATGGATCCGGAAGGAATCTTCCACGATTTCTTTACAGAATTCGCTAGCAATGTACTTAGCCATGCCAGATTCCATGTCATTTCGTTCGCCAGAATCTTTCTTACGAGCTGCATTAACCATCATTGTGTGGGCAACTTCAACTTTTGTTGCCATGTCAGCTAAGCGAAATGCAACTGCCTGATGTTCCACAATTGCCTTACCAAAGGCTTCGCGCTGTTGCGCATAATCAATGGCTAATTCAAAGGCGCGAAGTCCAAGGCCAGCAGCGCGCGCAGCCACGTTAACGCGACCAACTTCCACGCCATCCATCATTTGATAGAAACCCTTGCCAGTTTCCCCGCCGAGCAAATCATCATTAGAAAGCTTTAAGCCATCCATGATCAATTCCGTGGTGTCTACGCCTTTGTAGCCCATTTTTTCGATCTTGCCTGGAATTGTGAGCCCGGGACGAACTTCGCCAAAGCCAGATTCCTTTTCAATCAAGAAAGTCGACATCTTTTTGTAGACGCTTGCGCCTTCGGGCGCGTCTTCATCTGCGCGAACTAGTACTGCAACAAGAGTTGATGAACCGCCGTTTGTTAACCACATTTTCTGACCAGTCAAACTCCAGCCATCGCCATCGCGAACTGCCTTTGAAGTGATTGCGGAAACATCTGAACCAACACCTGGCTCGCTCATGCTAAATGCGCCGCGAACTTCGCCAGTTGCCATGCGTGGCAAATACTTATCTTTTTGCGCCTGGGTGCCATGTTGCATCAACATGTAAGCCACGATGAAGTGAGTATTGATAACACCACTTACTGGCATCCAGCCACGCGCAATTTCTTCTACGACTAATGAGTAAGTCAGTAGCGATTCGCCCAAGCCGCCGTACTCTTCCGGAATCATGAGACCAAAGACGCCTAGTTCTTTAAGGCCATCCACAATTTCTTGTGGGTAGATGTCATTGTGCTCTAGTTCGTTGGCAACTGGAATGATTTCTTTTTCAACGAAGGTGTGAATGGCATCCAGAATCGCTTCTTGAACATCGGTTAAGCCATCAGTTTGAGCTAGACGTGCCATGGATTATGCCTCCGGTGGTGTGAAAGTTTGCGTGCGTGCCATTCCGGCAGCCCGGCCTTTTGCTGAAACAACTAAAGCCATCTTGCGCGATGCTTCGTCAATCATTTCATCTCCAAGCATTACTGCACCTTTTGCGCCGCCGGCTGCGCTGGTTGCCCAGTCATAAGCATCCAGAATCATTTCAGCGTGATCGTAATCTTCTTGCTTCGGAGAGAAGATCTCATTTGCCAGCGCGATCTGATCTGGGTGCAAAGCCCACTTACCATCAAAGCCAAGCGCCGCTGAGCGTCCTGCCACACGGCGGAAGCCGTCCAGGTCCTTGATGCCAAGGTATGGTCCATCGATTGCTTGCTTGTTGTAAGCGCGCGCAGCCATCAAGATGCTCATCAAGATGTGGTGGTAAGCATCGCCTGTGTCATAGCCCGGTGGCTGTTCGCCAACAACTAGGGATTTCATGTTGATGCTGGCCATAAAGTCAGCTGGTCCAAAAATGATTGATTCGATGCGCGGGCTGGCGGCCGCAATCGCATTGATGTTGATAAGTCCCATGGCGTTTTCGATCTGAGCTTCGATACCAAGGCGACCAACTTCTAGGCCGTTAGTGCGCTCTAGTTGAGTAAGTAGTAAATCAAGTGCGACAACTTGCTCGGCATTTTGCACCTTTGGCAACATAATGCAATCTAGGTTTGCGCCAGCGCCTTCCACGATTTCGATGACGTCGGTGTAAGTCCACTGGGTAGTCCAGTCATTAACGCGTACGGCGCGAATCTTGTCTTCGTAACCACCTTCGTTAAGTGCCTGCACGATGTTCTTGCGAGCATCAGCCTTAGCGATCGGGGCTACGGCGTCTTCTAGATCCATGAACAACTGATCAGATTTAAGGCCACGAGCTTTATCCAGCATCTTGACGCTGCTGCCTGGCACGGCAAGGGATGACCGACGGGGGCGAAGAACTTTATTACTCACTTATTACTCCAATGGTGTGCTCGGGCGAGACTGGTTTTGCAGTTAGTGGTGCTAGGTCGTGATTACTTCGAATTACATTGAGTATTCCTAAGATGATCGCAGGAATATCAAAATCTTTAGGGGTAAACACCGCAGCCACTCCAGCGCCAATGAGTTTTACTTCATCAGCTGCTGGGATGATGCCACCCAAAATTACCGGGATGTTTGAAATGTTATTCGCAGCAAGGCCAGCAAGTACTTGTGGCACAAGGTCGGCGTGCGCCCCAGAAAGAATGGATAGCCCGATGCAGTCCACATCTTCTTGGGCAGCAGCAGCCACGATCTCATCTGGAGTCAGGCGAATCCCCTGGTAAATAACCTCAAAGCCAGCATCGCGCGAGGCAATGGCGATTTGCTCGGCGCCATTTGAGTGACCATCAAGGCCTGGCTTACCAATCAGCAAGCGCAGCCGTTGACCTAATTCTTGTTCCGTAATTTTTACGCAATCACGCACTGCCCCAAGAGCCCCGGTGCCACCGCCAACTGGCACATTTGCAAGTCCTGTTGGGGCGCGGAATTGGCCAAACACACTTCGCAGTGCATCCGACCACTCCCCAGTTGTCACCCCAGCCCGAGCACATTCCAAAGTTGGAATCATCAAGTTTGCATTTGTCTTGGCTGCAGCAATCAATCCTTCGATGGCGGCCGTGGCCTTAGCTCCATCACGGGCTGCTCGCCAAGCAGTCAAACTTGTAACAGCCTCTTGCTCAACAATTGGGTCAACAGTAATGATGGCATCGGTAATGCTGGCAGTTAGCGGGCTGGCCTCAGATTCAGTAAAGGCGTTCACACCAACCACAGTGCGAACGCCCGATTCAATGTTGCGTCGATGTGTTGCGTGCGAGGCAACCAGTTGGCTCTTTAAGTAACCAGCATCAATTGCGGCCACTACCCCGCCCATGCCATCGATGCGAGCTATTTCAGCGCGCGCATCAGTCATCAATTCGTTTACTTTTGCTTCAATTACTGCCGAGCCATCAAAGATGTCTTCGTATTCCAAAAGATCAGTTTCAAACGCCAAAACTTGCTGCATGCGAAGTGACCACTGTTGATCCCATGGCCGCGGCAAACCAAGTGCTTCATTCCAGGCCGGCAATTGCACCGCGCGAGCTCGAGCAGACTTTGACAATGTCACACCCAGCATT
>CAMBGF010000070.1 GCA_945866135.1 Bifidobacterium breve | reverse complement strand
TTTGATTGCGAAGCTTGGGTGCCATCACAAGAGCGTTATCGCGAAGTAACTTCGACATCGAACTGCACAACTTTCCAAGCGCGGAGATTGAAAATTCGCTCACGTGGGGAAAATGGCGTTGAACCAATTGCAACTTTGAATGGCACGCTTTGTGCGGTAACTCGCACAATTGTTGCGCTCTTTGAAAATCATCAAGAAGCTGATGGTTCAGTTCGAATTCCAAAAGCGTTGCAACCATATCTTGGTGGCGCAAGTCATTTCAAGGTTAAGTAAGTTTTCAGTTAGAAAAAAATCAAACAAGCTTGGAAATAGAAATGGCCTACGAGAACTCGTAGGCCATTTCTAATGCAGTGTTATACCCCAGCAACCTGTGGCAAGTTTGCCAAAGCTGCAGTGAAACGCTCATCAGTAATTACTTCGTCAGTCATGCGACCATTGAGGAATTCGTCATACGCAGCAAGGTCGAAATGACCATGTCCACATAGGGCAGTCAAGATTACGGTTTCTTCGCCGGTCTCCTTTGCCTTAAGCGCTTCTTGAATTGCAATTGCAATTGCATGAGTTGGCTCTGGCGCTGGAACGATTCCTTCGTTGCGGGCAAACTGCACAGCCGCGCTGAAGCACTCAGTTTGACCAACAGCTTGGGCATCCATCAAACCAAGTTCGTAGATGTGTGAAATCAAAGGAGCCATGCCGTGATAGCGCAGTCCACCTGCGTGAATTGGATCTGGAATGAAGTCCTTACCAAGTGTGTGCATCTTCATAAGTGGAGTCATACCTGCAGTGTCACCAAAGTCGTAGGCATAAGTTCCACGAGTAAGTGAAGGACATGATTCTGGTTCGGCAGCCAAAATTCGTGGATTGATTTTTCCAGCCATTTTTTCGCGTAGGAATGGGAATGCTAGTCCGCCAAAGTTGGAACCTCCACCAGTGCAACCAACAATCAGAGTTGGTGTGTCACCAGCTTTTGCCATCTGCAAGAGTGCTTCTTCGCCAATGATGGTCTGGTGCATCAATACGTGATTCAAAACTGAACCAAGTGCGTAACGAGTTCCAGGATCCTTGACTGCAACTTCAACAGCTTCTGAAATCGCGATACCAAGTGAGCCACTTAAGTTCTTTGGATCAGCAGCAAGCATCTTGCCAACTTCAGTTAACTGCGATGGTGAGCGGTGAACCGTTCCACCAAAAGCTTCAATCATTAATTTGCGAAATGGCTTTGCATCAAATGAAGCGCCAACCTGGAAAACTTCACATTCCATGTCGTAAAGTGCGCAAGCAAATGCAAGTGCAGTACCCCACTGGCCAGCGCCAGTTTCTGTCACAAGTTTTTTAATTCCTTCTTGCGCGTTGTAGTAAGCCTGTGGCACAGCAGTGTTTGGCTTGTGTGAACCAGCTGGTGAGACGCCTTCGTATTTGTAATAAATTCGAGCCGGAGTGCCAAGGGCTTTTTCAAGTCGGTGAGCACGAAACAGCGGGCTTGGGCGCCATTGGCGGTACACATCTAATACGCCACCTGGAATATCGATGTAGCGCTCCTGGCTAACTTCCTGCATGATCAAAGCCATTGGAAATAGTGGCGCGAAATCTTCTGGTCCAGCAGGTTGATGTGTGCCTGGGTGCAATGCTGGCGGCGGCGGCGATGGCAGATCGGGAATGATGTTGTACCACTGAGTGGGCATCTCATCTTCGGTCAAAGTGTATTTATGAGTGCGAACTTCGTCGCTGATCTTGGCCATGATGCTCCTTAGTAAAAAGCCCGTAGAATTAATACGGATAACTCAGAACTCTAGCGACTTTTAGACATTCGTGACTAGAGCAAAAACCAGGGAATTAGGTAACAATTGTGACGCGGTTAGTGGCCAGCGATCTCGATGGGACTTTCCTGCAAACTGGGGGCACAGTTTCCCCTGAAAACGTGGCAGCAATTGCCCGGGCGCATGCAAATGGGCTAGAAACCATTTTTGTAACGGGTCGCCCAACCAGGTGGATGCGCCAAATTCAGGATATGACTGGCCATGAAGGTTTAGCCCTAGTGTGCAATGGCGCCCTGTTAATGGACTTAAAAACCCAAGAAACTATCTATGCCGAGCTACTTTCCTGCGACGCTGGGCTAAAGGCTGCTGCAGCATTGCAAGCCCTCGATCCCGACATCTCGTTCGCAGTCGAACTCGATCGACACGATGACTCTTTTATGGTTGACGATAAATACCGTCCGCGTTGGGAAGTAAAACATAGTCCAGTGCCCACTGATGTGGAAACAATGTTTGGCACCGAAATTGTCGTCAAGTTGTTAGCGCGACCAAGTGATCGAATTCAACAAAATGCTGACGAATTCTTAATTGCTGCACAGGAAGCCCTGACTGGAATTGTTGATGTCACACATTCCAATTTCTTAGATCTCATGATTGAGATGAGTGCGATAGGCGTGAATAAAGGAACTGGGCTCGAAAAGTTTGCAATGAATAGCGGAATGACTGCTTCTGAGGTTGCTGCAGTTGGCGACATGCCAAATGATTTACCAATGATCCAGTGGGCCGGACGCGGGGCAGCCGTTGCTAACGCACACGAGTGGATAAAAGCTGCTGCTGATGAACATGTTCCTTCTAACGATGATCATGGTGTTGCAGTATTTATAGATCGAATTATTGCTAGTTAACCCGCTTGCGTAAGTTATTTAACCAGGCCTGTGGCGCAACCGCAGAAGCAATGATCTCGGTAACAACGCCATCACCACTTGCATTGTCGTGACGCGGGTAAGAACCCAAGAACTTAACGTCAGCACAAATTTCGCGCAGTTTAATTAGCACAGCGCCCAGATTCTCATCATCAATGTGTCCAACACAATCTAGTGAAAAGAAGTAGTCACCTAATTGTTGTTTAGTAGGGCGTGATTCCAAGCGGGAAAGATCGATACCGCGTACCGCAAACTCAGTCAAAATCTTTAGTAACGCACCAGGTTGGTTGCGATGCATAAACAATGACAAAGTTGTTTTGTCATTTCCAGTTGCAGTCTGTGCATGGCCTGGCTTACTAACTAACACAAACCTGGTCCAAGCACTGTCGCTGTCGCCGATACTCTCGGCAAGAATTTCCAGTCCATAATGTTTAGCGGCAGCAACGGAGCAAATAGCTGCGTCATAGTTCGCGCCACTTGCCAATTCTTCGGCTGCAGCAGCAGTAGACATAGCTGGTAAAACATGAACGCCAGGAATGTTTTGCGCTAACCAATTCACGCATTGCGCATGGGCATGAGGATGAGTTGCGATTCTGGAAACATTAGAAATCTTGGTGCCAACTTTAGCCAGCAGCGCAAAATCAACTGGGATCGCAATTTCATCGATAATTTCTAATGGATCGCCGTGACCCAATTCATCCAGGGTTGTCGAAACTGATCCCTCTACTGAATTCTCGATCGGAACCAGAGCTGCGAATGCTTCGCCAGATCGCACCAGGTTTAACGCATGTCGCACCGACTCCGCGGCAATTAAGTTTGCCTGCGCAGCAATTGGCATCTGCAGGAGAGCAGCTTCAGTGAAGGTTCCCCTGGGGCCGAGGTAGACAAATGAATTTTTCATAGAAACCCAAGATTACGCGCTTTTTGTTAACTTTAATTTCACCGGCAACGATTTGGTCAAGACCTCAATTAAATAGGGGTTTCTCTGGATTCAGCTAAATCTTCTTGCTCCCACCAACAAGCAACTTAAGTTGGCGCGCCACGAGTATGAGATTGCCTGCAATTAAGTGAGAATTACTAAGTGGATTCAACAATTTATCGACGCTCTCAAAGCGGCGCAATTTCTGGAACTCCAGAATTGAATCCCCCCCAAAAAGAGATTAACGCCGAGCCGGTATTTTCAGTTTCTACTTTCCAGTCTGGCGAAATAACTGACACAAAATCGCAGCCTGCTTATGTTGTAGATCCACAACTTGATGACTTATCTAACTCAAAATCGGGAAATTGGCTTACTAATTTAAAATCTCCGTTTCCAGCAATCAAGTTGCCATGGCGTAAATCGCCAAAGATAAAATCAGCAAAGCGATTCCCGCGTCCAGTTCGATACATCAGAAACGTAGTTCTTGTGTACTTAGCTTTTTATGTCGTACTTGGATTTCATGCAGCAAGTTCGCTCAATAAGATTCCTGCCGCAGCAAATAGCGTAATTGCAGATACTTCAGGTACTAACTGGCTCTTAGCTGGCTCTGATAGTCGTGAGGGATTAACTAAAGCAGAGCGAAAAGAACTTCGTACCGGCGCTGATGAAGGAGCCCAGCGCACTGACACTTTGATGGTGATTCACATCACTGATGAAGGAACGCCAACTCTTGTTAGTTTACCGCGCGACTCATATGTAATCATTCCTGCTCACACTGCTCTTGATGGCATGGAAGTTACTGACAGACGAAATAAAATTAATAGTGCCTATGGCAAGGGTGGCGCACCTTTGTTAGTTGAAACTGTCGAACGCAATACCGGTTTACACATTGATAACTACATGGAAATTGGCTTCAAAGGAATCCGCGACATTACAAATGCTGTGGGTGGGGTGAACATGTGTGTCCCAGCGGATGTGACGGATGAAAATTCTGGACTAAATCTGCTAGCTGGCTGCCAAGAACTAGATGGTCGCAATGCCTTGGCGTATGTCCGAATGCGATACGCAGATCCAAGAGGTGACTTGGGTCGAGTGGAACGCCAACAGCAATTCTTAAGTTCTGTGATGAAAAAAGCTGCAACGCCTGCGGTATTACTTAATCCAATCAGTATGTGGAAGTTAGTTGATGCAAGTACCGGTTCCGTCAATGTTGGCACGGGCGACTCGGTGCAAGATTTGGCAGATTTAGCAATCGCGATGCGCTCGTTATCAAATGGCAAGGGAGCACTGCTTACGGTGCCGGTCTCAACTGCTAGTGCAACTACTGCTGCCGGATCATCCGTTCTTTGGGATGAGGTTGCTGCCCGAGAACTCTTTGTTTCTTTAGGCGCAAACTAAATTAATAATTTCTTTCAGCGCAAAACATTAGCAAAACCGCACTCTAATGGGGAAAAATCTCATAAGATTTTACGATAGATCCCAATTAGGAGAATTATGTCTGTAATTTCGCACGTCGCCTCCCAAGAAGTCGCGCTGACGGGAACCAACTACACAACAGTTGTCATCGTTGCTTTGATTGCATTAGCTGCGCTTGGTGTTGCCGCGCTTTTAGTTCGCGAAGTTCTAGCAGCCGATGAAGGCACTGACAGCATGAAAAAGATCGCCAAGGCGATCCAAGAGGGCGCATCTGCTTATCTGAATCGTCAGTTCCGCACCCTGGCAGTATTTGGCGTACTTGTTTTCTTCTTGTTGTTCCTGCTTCCAGCAGATACCCAAAGTGAGCGCATTGGCCGTTCACTGTTCTTCTTAGTTGGCGCTGTGTTCTCTGGCATAACTGGCTACATGGGAATGTGGTTAGCGGTTCGTGGCAACGTGCGTGTTGCAGCTGCTGCTAACACAAGTGGCGAACAAGAAGCCATGAAGATTGCATTTCGCACTGGCGGAGTTGCTGGCATGTTCACAGTTGGCCTTGGCTTATTGGGCGCAGCAGTTGTGGTTTTGGTTTACAAGGGTGACGCTCCAAAAGTTCTTGAAGGTTTTGGTTTCGGCGCAGCGCTTCTTGCAATGTTTATGCGTGTCGGTGGCGGTATCTTTACCAAGGCCGCAGATGTTGGCGCGGACCTTGTTGG
>CAMBGF010000069.1 GCA_945866135.1 Bifidobacterium breve | reverse complement strand
TATCTTTCATATAGTGATATTGCTATCTCGAATGATGAGATGTCAATATCCAGAGTTTTAGGAGCAGTTATGGGCCGGACATTGGCGCAAAAAGTATGGGATGACCATGTAGTTCGTCGCGCAGAGGGCGAACCAGACTTGCTTTACATCGATTTGCACTTAACTCATGAAGTTACTAGCCCACAGGCTTTTGATGGCTTGCGCGCAGCTGGTCGCACAGTTCGGCGCAAAGACTTAACTATTGCAACAGAAGATCACAACGTTCCAACAACTGACATTGATAAACCAATTGCCGATCCTATTAGTCGCGCCCAGATTGAGGCATTGCGCATAAACACTAAAGAATTCGGAATTGAAAATTACGAATTAGGAAATAAAGAACAAGGAATTGTCCACATCATTGCTCCGCAGTCGGGATTGACTCAGCCAGGAATGACCATAGTTTGTGGCGACTCGCATACTTCAACGCATGGCGCCTTCGGTTCCATCGGCATGGGTATTGGAACGAGCGAAGTTGAGCATGTACTTGCTACCCAAACTTTGCCACTTAAGCCTTTCAAGACCATGGCAATCACAGTGGAAGGAAAGCTTCCACTTGGCGTGACTGCAAAGGATCTAATTTTGGCGATCATCGCTGAAATTGGAACTGGTGGCGGCCAGGGTTACATTCTGGAATATCGCGGCGAAGCAATTCGCGGACTTTCCATGGAAGGTCGCATGACAATGTGCAACATGAGCATTGAAGCTGGCGCTCGCGCCGGCATGATTGCTCCAGATGAAACAACTTTTGACTACGTAAAGGGACGCGAACATGCACCGAAGGGTTCAGATTGGGACGACGCCGTTGCATATTGGAAATCTTTGCCAACTGATGCGGACGCAGTTTTTGATCGCGAAGTAATTATTGATGCAACTAAGCTCAGCCCGTTTGTAACTTGGGGAACTAACCCAGGTCAAGGCGCGCCACTTTCCGCGAATGTGCCAAGTCCTGATGACTACACCGACCCAGTCGATAAATCGGCTACCGAAAATGCGCTGGCCTACATGGACCTAACAGCTGGCATGGCGATTCGCGATATCAAAATCGATACTGTTTTCGTCGGATCCTGCACAAATGGCCGAATTGAAGATTTGCGCGCAGCGGCTGAAATTTTGAAAGGCAAAAAGATTGCCAGTGGATTGCGCATGATGGTGGTTCCTGGATCTGTTCGGGTTCGCCTAGAGGCTATGGCTGAAGGTCTGGACAAAGTATTTTCCGATGCTGGCGCAGAATGGCGCGAAGCAGGTTGCTCAATGTGTCTTGGTATGAACCCGGACAAATTGGCGCCAGGGGAGCGAAGTGCTTCAACATCAAATCGCAACTTTGAAGGACGCCAAGGCCCAGGTGGTCGAACACATTTAGTTTCGCCCCAGGTTGCCGCAGCAACTGCAATTCGCGGAACGCTGTCATCACCAGCTGACCTAGTAGGAAGTGAAAACTAATGGATAAGTTCACAGTTCATACCGGCACAGCAGCCCCGCTTCGGGCCAGCAATGTAGATACTGATCAGATCATTCCTGCCGAGTACTTAAAGCGAATTACTCGCCATGGCTTTGAGGATGGACTATTTAACTCTTGGCGTAAAGATTCAAACTTTGTTTTGAATCGCCCGCAGTACCAAGGAGTAAGTGTTTTAGTTGCTGGACCAGATTTTGGAACTGGCTCAAGCCGCGAGCATGCCGTTTGGGCACTTATGGATTACGGATTCAAAGTAGTAATTTCTTCCAGGTTTGCAGACATCTTCCGGGGAAACTCTGGAAAGCAAGGGTTACTAACGGCTGTAGTTGAACAGAGTTCAGTAGAGCAACTATGGAAGATTATTGAAGAAGACCCAGCAACTCCAGTAACTGTTGACTTGGACGCGCAAGTAATCACTGCTGCTGGGTTCACTGCGAAGTTTGAACTAGATAGTTATGTGAGATGGCGCCTAATGGAGGGGTTAGATGACATTGGCTTGACCCTTAAGCACGTTGATGAGATCACCGCGTTTGAGGCCAAACGGCCAAGATTTAAGCCAACCACGGTCTAAAACCGGCGAAATCAGCAAAATATCCCAAGAAATTGGGATTTTTTGTGTTTCTTGGGCGTGTCAGGCGAAAAACCCTTGTTTTTGAGCCGTAAAGTCACAAGTGAGCCAGGCGGGGAAGTCTGGAACAACTCAAAGGTTCGTTAATTCGCAAGGGTTAATGAGAAACAAAGATAGCCGGCATTCATCATTGGAAGTCGGGAAACTATGGAGGATCCAAAGTGAACAAGGCAGAACTAATTGATGGTGTAGCTGAAGCAGCAGGCTTAAGCAAAAAAGATGCAACAGCAGCTGTAGATGCAGTATTTGATAGCATTTCCCGCGCTGTAGCCAAGGGTGACAAAGTTTCCCTAACAGGCTTTGGCATCTTCGAGAAATCAGACCGCGCAGCACGTGTTGGTCGCAATCCACAGACTGGTGCGCCAGTTCAGATTGCAGCAACATCTGTACCTAAATTCCGCGCAGGTGCTGAATTCAAGAAAAAAGTTTCAGGCAAGTAAGCCTTAAAACATTTAGCGAATCGGACTCGTTGGGAAACCAACGAGTCCGATTCATTTTTGTGTCAGGATAATGAAGTTATGAGTAAATTCCCCGCGCAGTCACCTCGCGGCTTTTGGTATAGATTCATCGCAGGAATCTTGCGCCCGCTTCTGCTGGCAGCCACTGCGCGCGATTGGCGCGGCGGGCATTACTTGCGAATCGATGGCGGGATTGTGGTGGCTATGAATCACCTGTCTTGGTATGACCCGCTAGTTGCTGCGCATTTTGTTAACGACAATGGTCGCCCAGTTCGGTTTTTGGCAAAAGTAGAAATTTTTAAGATTCCAGTACTTGGCGCAATTTTAAAAAGTGCCGGACAGATTCCAGTGCAACGCGGCAATTCTGATGCCGCAGCCGGTTCGCTGCGAGCTGCTTTCGCAGCAATTGAAGATAACCAGTGTGTGGTGATTTACCCCGAAGGAACTTTAACGCGCGATCCGCAGTTATGGCCCATGACTGCAAAAACTGGAGCTGCCCGAATTGCTCTCATGACTGGCGCGCCGGTAATACCAGCAGCGCAATGGGGACCACAAGAAGTGCTTGCTCCTTACAGTAAGCGACCAAAGTTTTTTCCCCGTAAAACTATGCATGTTTGGGCAGGTCCAGAAGTGGACCTAGATGATCTGCGCGCCTTGCCCGTAAGCGCGGCAACATTGCGGGAAGCAACGGAAAGAATTATGCGAGACATTACTAAAATTTTGGCAACCCAGCGTGATGAAGTTGCGCCCGCTGTTCCACTAGATCGCCGGACTGCACTTCCAAAGAAAGCAGACTCATAATGCGCGTAGCCGTAATGGGAGCTGGTTCATGGGGCTCGGTATTTTCCATGATTCTTTCGGATGCAAATTGCGATGTCACGCTTTGGGCGCGCAGTAGCGCAGTTGCGGATGACATCAACAGCACCCACATCAATCACGCATACCAACCAGGGTTAATCCTGCCGGCAAATGTCGTGTCCACAACTAATCCTGATCAAGCACTTGCGGGCGCTGACTTAGTTGTCTTGGCAATGCCAGCTCAGACGCTACGAAGTAATTTGTCGTCATGGAGTACTTCGATTCCAAGTCAGGCCGTCATGGTTTCCCTTATTAAAGGTGTCGAACTTGGCACAGCAGAGCGCATGACTGAAGTTATTGCCGAAGTTGCAAATGTCTCACCTGACCAAGTCGCTGTGGTTTCGGGGCCTAACTTGGCAAATGAAATTGCGGCAAAAGAGCCATCTGCCACAACTGTGGCGTGCGCTAACGAAGTATTTGCCAAACGCATCCAAGATGCCTGCACGACAGATTATTTCCGCCCCTATTACACAACAGATGTAGTTGGAGTTGAAATCGCTGGCGCAGTTAAGAATGTAATTGCGCTGGCAAACGGAATGGCTGTGGGGCTTGGTTATGGGGAAAACTCACAGTCAGCTCTGATGACTCGTGGCTTGGCCGAAATGTCCAGGCTGGGTGTGGCGCTGGGCGCGAACCCACTAACTTTCGCTGGCCTTGCAGGGGTAGGCGACTTAATTGCTACTTGCCAGTCGCCACTTTCGCGAAATCGCACCATTGGCGTTTATTTAGGCGAAGGTAAAACTATTGCGCAAGCCCAGGCGTTGACTAAAACGACTTCAGAAGGCGTGCAAAGCTGTCAATCAATTTTGGACTTAGCGAACAGGCATGGTGTGGAAATGCCAATTACTGAGCAAGTTGTAAATGTGATTCACCATGGCACTAGCGCGGAAAAAGTATTAAAGGCTTTCATGTCTCGGCCGACAACTGCCGAAGAAGGTCAAGAACAAATGGAGCACATGTAGTTGCTAGTAACCCATTTTAGGTTGGGTTTGATCTTCAATTTCTCCAGTTGCATTAAGCGCTTGATCTAGATCTGCCCAAATGTCATTTACGTTTTCGATGCCAACTGAAACCCGAATCAAATTCTCTGGCACCGCGGAATTTTCCTTAGGCCATCTTCGTCTACGCTCCATCAGCGTCTCAACGCCGCCAAGTGAAGTTGCGTAAGTAACTAATTTCACGGACTGACAAACTCGCTCGGCATCACGTGCATCGCCATCGACTTCAAAAGCCAACATGAATCCTGGGCCATCAGTTTGTCGCTTTGCAATGTCTGCATTCTTGTGCCCACCAAGACCTGGGTAATGCACCGCGCGCACTTTGCTGTGACCTGCTAATTTCTCTGCAATGAATTGGGCATTTGATTCGGCGCGATCAATCCGCACTGCAAGCGTGCGGATTCCGCGTAGCGCTAAATAAGAATCAAAGGCGCTAGGAACAGCTCCCAACAGCACGCGACGTCCGATAATTTTTTGGGACAGTTCCTCATCAGCAGTAACAAGTGCGCCCATAAGTAAGTCCGAGTGTCCAGCCAAGCCTTTTGTTGCGCTGTGCATAACTAAGTGGGCGCCAAGTTCAAGTGGGCGCTGGCGCAATGGTGTCATGAAAGTGTTGTCAACAGCTAAGTAAGCGCCGTAGTGACGAGCTACAGTTGCTGTGGCTTCGATGTCACAAATTTCCATCATCGGGTTTGTTGGAGTTTCAATCCAGACCCACGAAGCTGGGTTGCCATCTCCTGCGATGGCCGCTTTGACTGCTGCGTCATCGGTTACATCAACTAATCGCAGTTCAATTCGACCAAGTTCATGAAGTTCCTGCAGGCGAAGTGATACTCCGGTGTAGGAGTACTGACTTGCGACAACTGGTTTTCCGTTTGGAAATAAATCGAAAATTGCATTGGCCGCGGCCATGCCGCTGGAAAACGTGGTGCATCTGCCACCTTCAAGTGAGCCAATTGCTACTTCAAGTGCTTCCAACGTGGCATTCCAATCGCGCATGTAGCCATAAGGACCACCGGCGTGCAATGTGCTGGACAGAACTAACGGGGGATTAACGGGACCATCTGGAGTTACTGGCGGACGGCCAGCTTGCACCACAGCAGTTTCCAGATTTGTGAAATTGGCATGGGTAGGTAACTTAGGCTGATCTGAATTATGCGGCGCGCTCATAGGGAAAACACTAGTGCCCAAGGATTTCCCAGGGATTCGGTAGCGTTGTTCAGGTGAGTAAAAAAATCCGAGTCGCCGTTATCTTTGGTGGTCGCAGTAGCGAACACTCAATTTCCTGCATTTCTGCGGGAAGCGTGCTGCGCGCCTTAGATCGCTCCAAATATGAAGTAGT
>CAMBGF010000068.1 GCA_945866135.1 Bifidobacterium breve | reverse complement strand
GAAAGCCTGCGAACTATTGGTCGAGGTAAATATTGCGCTAGCAGACTGAAAAATTTGTATTGCATTCCTGGCACGCATACGGGCTTACCTTTAGCAAAGTCCGAAAGTGATTTTTTAACTACGTGATCAACGTCTAGCCACATCCAATTTGGAATAGTTTCAATTTCCATTTCGGCCCGAGTATGGAACTCGGTTCGGGTATATCCAGGACACAGCGCCATAACATGAACATTTGAATCTTTGTGCAGCGTTGCCAGTGACTCACTAAATGTTGTTGCCCATGATTTTGTTGCACTGTATGTTCCACTAGTCATCCAACCTGCAATTGAACTGACATTGATTACGCCACCGCTGTTACGAGCTAGCATTCCCGGTAAAGCGGAGTGAGTGATGCGCATTACTGCTATGACCAAAACATCAAGCAAATTCTGCTCGGCAACTAAAGTGCCACCAACGAATGGTTGCTTTATGGCAAAGCCAGCATTGTTGATTACTAACTCCACGTCATCCATTGCTGCGCGGGCTGCAACTTTGTCCAGTTGTGATCGATCAGATAAATCAGCAACTAGAACTTCTACTTTGATGTTGTGTTGAGTAATAAGTTCTTGCGCTAGTTCATTGAGTCGAATCTCACTGCGCGCTACTAAAACTAAATCTGTTCCCGCACTTGCTAACTGCTTTGCAAACGATGCGCCAATTCCAGCACTTGCTCCCGTGATTAAGGCAACCATAACTAGGCTCGTCGGTTCGGGCGCCAAACCACAACAGCAGTTGATGGTCCCATTGCTTCACGCAGGCGAATGTTTTCTTTAAGTGCTCGTTCTAGTTGCTCTTCCAGAATCAAAATCCGAATTATTCCAGATAGTGTGTTGCCCTCATTCGAAAGTTTTGTGACTTCTCGGAGTCGTTGAATGTCTCGCAAGGAATAAAGGCGGTTTCGACCAATTGATCTGCCTGGCGAAACTAAACCGATGCGATCATATTGCCGCAATGTCTGCGGATGCAGTCCAGCAAGTTGGGCTGCAACTGAAATTACATATACAGGTACTTCTTCGTCATGCTCAAACTCAGTCATCGGTTCCCTTTCGGATACCCGACAAGTTGCCCGTCTTTCGCATCAAGTCTTCGCGCGGATCAAAACTTTCAGTTGCACTTGTGAATTCTGCCAGTGCTTTCTTTGCAAGAGGTGAAAGTTCACTAGGAACTGCAATGTCAACTGAAACAATTAAGTCGCCTGATTTTTCTGATCGCACAACACCTTTGCCCCGGGCTCGAAACTTTGCGCCGGTTTTAGTTCCAGCAGGAATGCGAATTGTTACGGCTGGCCCATCAAGGACTGGAACTTTGATGTCTGCGCCATTCACGGCTTCTTCAAAGCGGATGGGAACAATCACAGTTAAGTTGTCACCGTCACGGCCAAATACTGGATGCGGAGAGACAGCAACGTTTATAAACAGATCACCTGCCGGAGCACCTGGTTCACCAGCTTGGCCTTTTCCTGCGAGTCGAATGCGTTGATCATTTTTTACACCAGCTGGCAGACGCGCTGAAATGTTTCCAGCACTCAGCCGAAGCGGCAAAGTTACACCATGAATGGAATCTTTAAAGGAAATCGTGACAGAAGTTTCCAAGTCTGCGCCTTTGCGCGGGCCGCGTGGACGTCCGCCACCAAAAAGCCCACCGAAAATATCAGATAGATCGCCGCCGCCGAACATATCTTCGGCGCTTACATTTTGCCCACCTGGGAAACCGCCTGGTCGTCCTTGCGGTCCGCGGCGAGCACCACCCATTGGACTTCCGGCGCCGTAGCGTCTGGCTTCGTCATACTCGGCGCGACGCTTTGGATCAGAAACTACGTCGTAGGCTTCGCTGACTGCTTTGAATTTTTCTTCAATCTTTTTATCCCCTGAATTCTTATCAGGGTGAAGATCTTTAGCTAGTTTGCGATATGACTTTTTTATTGCTGCGGCGTCAGCATCTTTGGAAACACCCAGGATTTTGTAATAATCCTTTTCGTACAAATCTTTCGCAGCCATGGTGTCTCCCTTCTGCTTTACAAATTAGTGATTACGGCGTGGTCGCTGGCGCGGGGTCAGCAACACTGACAATTGCAGCGCGAATGATTCGACCAGCGAATTCATAACCAGGTTGAAACACTGCGATACAAGTCGATGTTGTCACTTCGTCACTGAACTCGTGGGCAATTGCTTCATGTCTAGTTGGATCAAAAACATCGCCAGCTTCGCCAAAAGGTTTTAGCCCAAGACGTTCAACGGTTGCTTCAAGTGTCTCGCCAACACTTTTAAAGGCGCCTTCAAGTTCGCCATGTGTGCGAGCTCTGCCGATGTCATCAATTACTGGCAAAAGTTGCGCCAAAGTATTTGAAATCACCAAGTCGCGAGTTGCATCCCGATCACGTTCAACACGCTTTCGGTAATTTGCAAACTCAGCTTGCAACCGCTGTAAGTCGGCAGTTAACTCAGCGACTGGATCACTTGGCGTTTCTTGCTCCGAAACTGGAGCCTCCTGCTCACCCGAGGGTGTGCGAGGAGCTCCAGTTTCTGGATCAAGCTTGCGCTTATCAGTGACCTTGACGCCCTGTGATGCTACGTCTTGGTCGTTTTCGTTCATACCTTTTCGTTCTCATCTACGATTTCGGCATCTACGACATCGTCATCGCCGGCTGCTTCTGGTTCACTGGCATCATCCTGGGAATTTGCGTACATCGCAGCGCCCAGAGCTTGGCTGGCAGTTGCAACTTTCTCAACTGCTGCCTTGATTGCTGCGATATCCTCGCCAGCGATAGCTGCCTTTAGTTCAGCAAGCGGTTCATCAACATTTGCCTTGGCATCTGCTGGAACTTTGTCGCCACTTTCCTCAAGGAACTTCTCTGTCTGGAAGATAAGAGATTCAGCTTGGTTACGAATTTCAGCTTCTTCTCGGCGCTGGCGATCTTCATCAGCATGTGATTCAGCATCAGCCATCATGCGATCAATCTCTTCCTTAGAAAGAGCGCCACCGCCTGTGATTGTCATTGACTGTTCTTTGCCAGTTCCTAGATCCTTAGCTGATACGTGCACAATGCCGTTGGCATCAATGTCGAAGGCAACTTCAATCTGCGGGACGTTACGTGGGGCCGGTGGCAAACCAGTTAGCTCGAAAGTTCCAAGCTTCTTGTTGTAAGCCGCCATTTCACGTTCGCCTTGGAACACCTGAATCAATACCGATGGCTGGCTATCTTCAGCAGTTGTGAAGATCTCCGAACGCTTGGTTGGGATCGTGGTGTTGCGCTCGATCATCTTGGTCATGAGGCCACCCTTGGTTTCGATTCCAAGTGATAGTGGTGTCACATCAAGAAGAAGAACATCCTTAACTTCACCACGAAGTACGCCAGCTTGAAGCGCAGCGCCAACGGCAACAACCTCATCAGGGTTTACACCCTTATTGGGTTCGCGTCCGCCAGTAAGTTCCTTAACCAATTCAGTTACTGCAGGCATACGAGTTGATCCGCCCACAAGAACTACGTGATCAATGTCGCCAACTTTTACGCCAGCATCCTTAATCACTTGATTGAACGGTGACTTAGTGCGATCGATTAGATCAGATGTCATCTTTTGGAAATCTGCACGAGTCAGATTTTCATCAAGGTGAAGTGGTCCAGCATCAGATGCAGTGATGTAAGGAAGGTTGATACTTGCCGACTGGGAAGAGGACAATTCAATCTTCGCTTTTTCAGCTGCCTCACGCAGACGTTGCAAAGCAACTTTGTCTGCTGAAAGATCAACACCATTTGAATTCTTGAACTGGGTAACTAAGTGATCAACTACGCGCTGATCCCAATCGTCACCGCCGAGGTTGTTATCGCCACTTGTGGCTTTAACTTCCACGATGCCTTCGCCAATTTCAAGAAGTGAAACGTCGAAAGTTCCACCACCAAGGTCGAATACCAAAATTGTTTGGTCTTTGTCGCCCTTATCTAGTCCATAAGCAAGCGCTGCGGCAGTTGGCTCGTTGACAATACGCAATACGTTCAGCCCGGCAATCTGTCCGGCATCTTTAGTGGCCTGACGTTGGGCGTCGTTGAAGTAAGCCGGAACAGTAATAACTGCGTCGGTCACGGTATCGCCAAGGTAAGCCTCAGCATCACGCTTTAGCTTTTGCAAAATACGTGCTGAGATTTCTTGGGCGTTATATTTCTTCCCGTCGATGTCTACGTTCCACTTTGTGTCACCCATGTGACGCTTTACGGATCGGATCGTACGATCTACGTTGGTGACAGCCTGACGCTTGGCAACTTCGCCAACTAGCACTTCACCATTTTTCGCAAATGCGACAACACTTGGTGTGGTGCGGGCGCCTTCTGCGTTTGCAATGACGACGGCTTCGCCGCCCTCAAGTACTGAAACCACCGAATTAGTAGTTCCTAGGTCGATACCTACGGCTTTAGCCATTTTGTTTCCTCCTATAAGGGTGTTCGCCTTAGTCATACCCGACTCACCGCACCTGAAACCCCTGGCATCAGATACCTTGAGTCGGGTGGACTCAAGGGCTTTTAGCATAACCCGAAAGGGATTATTTGCAAAATCCACCCAACTTCTGTGGATAACAAGTCTTGGAATACCCTTATCCCATGCGTGTAGCCCAGTTTGATGCCTTTGGAAAACCCTTATATTTAGCCGATCGTGATGTCCCAACAGCTCGCCCGCACGGGGTAGTTATTCAAGTTCTGGCAACTGGACTTTGTCGAAGTGATTGGCATGGGTGGCAAGGTCATGATTCCGATATCACTGAGCTTCCGCATGTTCCCGGCCATGAATTCGCTGGCATCATTTCCGAAGTCGGCGCCGATGTTAAGAATTGGAAAATTGGCGATCGGGTAACTGTGCCATTTGTTTGTGGCTGTGGTGATTGCATCGATTGCAAAGCGGGTAATGCGCAAGTTTGTTTATTTCAATGGCAACCAGGATTTAACGGACCAGGATCTTTTGCTGAGTACGTTCGTATCCCACATGCTGATTTTAATGTCGTTGCACTTCCAGACTCCATGACATTTGAAACGGCAGCAGCATTAGGTTGTCGCTTTGCCACTTCTTATCGCGCTGTTGTGCACATTGGAAAAGTTCAAGCCACTGAGCTCGTTGCAGTATTTGGCTGTGGTGGGATTGGACTTGCAGCCGTAATGATTGCAAAGTCACGTGGCGCCACAGTTGTTGGAATAGATACTTCTAATCCCGCGAGAGATCGAGCCCGCCTAGCTGGAGCCGATTATGTTTTAGATTCCATTCATGATGACGTTGTAAAAGAACTTAAGAAACTAAGACCAGCTGGCGCAGATCTAACTATTGACGCACTGGGCAGCATGGCAACTAGCAAGTTGGCTGTGGAATCTTTACGTCGTTTGGGTCGCCATGTGCAAGTTGGTTTATTGCCACCCGCCGAAGTTAAAGATCAAGCCACGATTCCGATGCACACTGTGATTAGCCGCGAGTTAACAATTATGGGAAGTCATGGAATGTCAGCTGCGCACTACCCACAGATGCTTAGTGAAATTGCGGATGGCACATTACGTCCTGACACTTTGGTGGAGCGCACAATCACTCTGGAACAGGTCCCCGACGCCCTTGCCGGCCTGAGCTCTAACCCATTACCGGGTATCACCATAATCAAGCCATAAGCATTGCTAGCCTGTAATCATGGTTAGAGTTTCTGCAGATTCCTTAGAAGTTTTACGTAAGCGCACCAGTGCGAAGTGGCGCACATTCCCAGAAGATGTTTTACCGCTGCCGGTTGCAGAAATGGATTTCCCAATTGCAAAACCGAGTCGCGGTGTATTAATCGACATGATCAAGCGCAGCGATACCGGATACTCCGGGAGTGCTCCGGAACTGCCGCAAGCT
>CAMBGF010000067.1 GCA_945866135.1 Bifidobacterium breve | reverse complement strand
GGGTTCTATGGCTCAACAACTGCGCTTCGGATCGCGGAATACAACATCGTGGACACCTTGGTGTTAACAGACATTCTCGATGGAAAAGCTGAGGGTCTAGCACTTGATATGAATCAGTCCCGCGCGATTGAGGGATTTGAAACCAAAGTTGTTGGTCAAACAACAACTGTTGAAGGCGGCGGCTACGAAGCAATTTCGGGTTCAGACGTTGTGGTTATTACTGCTGGACTTCCTCGTAAACCAGGCATGAGTCGCATGGACTTAATTGAAACTAATGCAAAAATTGTTCGTGGCGTTGCTGAGAATGTTGCTAAGCATGCCCCAAAGGCGGTCATCATCGTAGTTTCAAACCCGCTTGATGAGATGACTGCGCTGACCCAACTGGCAAGTGGATTTCCAAAAGAGCGAGTACTTGGCCAAGCGGGCATGTTAGATACTGCGCGCTTTACAAACTTTGTAGCTGAGGAACTAAAAGTTCCAGTCGCCAGCGTAAAGACACTTACTCTGGGTTCACATGGCGACACTATGGTTCCAGTACCTTCTCGCTGCACCGTAGACGGTAAGGCGCTGGCTGATTTATTATCTGCTGAAAAAATTGAAGACCTAGTGGTTCGCACTCGCAATGGTGGCGCAGAAGTTGTTGCCCTACTAAAAACTGGTTCGGCTTACTATGCGCCTTCAGCAGCAGCAGCTCGCATGGCTAAAGCAGTGATTGAAGATTCTGGCGCCGTAATGCCGGTGTGTGCTTGGGTTGATGGTGAGTATGGAATTAATGGTGTTTACCTTGGCGTTGAGGCACAAATTGGCAAAGGTGGCGTACGCAAAGTGGTCGAAACTGAGTTAACTTCCAGCGAGTTAGCTGAACTCAAAGCCGCCGCTGAAGCTGTCCGAGAAAAACAAGCCGACGTAGCAGGTTTGTAACTTATGTCAAAAATTAAAGTAAAAGGCACCGTTGTTGACCTTGATGGTGACGAGATGACCCGCATCATCTGGTCCTTTATTAAAGAGCAGTTGATTCTGCCTTACCTAGATATCAATATTGATTACTACGACCTTGGTATGGAAAATCGCGATGCCACAGATGATCAAGTAACAATTGACGCTGCCAATGCAATAAAGAAGCATGGGGTTGGAATTAAATGTGCCACAATCACACCCGATGAAGCACGCGTTGAAGAATTTGGCTTGAAGAAGATGTGGAAATCGCCCAATGGCACAGTCCGCAATATCCTCGGTGGCGTTATTTTCCGTGAGCCGATCATCATAAGTAACATCCCACGGCTAGTTCCAGGTTGGACTAAGCCAATCATTATTGGTCGCCATGCCTACGGAGATCAGTACAAAGCAACTGATGTAAAGATTCCAGGCGCTGGCGCGTTAACTATGACTTTTACTCCAGCCGATGGCGGGGCGCCACTGGAATTAAATGTTTTCGATTTTCCATCTTCTGGTGTGGCAATGGGCATGTACAACTTGGACGAATCAATCCGAGATTTCGCGAGAGCCTCGCTGCGTTATGGCTTGAATCGTAATTATCCGGTCTATCTTTCGACTAAGAACACAATTTTGAAGGCATACGATGGCCAGTTCAAAGATATCTTTGAGTCAGTTTTTGAAACTGAATTCAAAACAGAGTTTGATGCCGCTGGTCTAACTTACGAGCATCGTTTGATTGATGACATGGTTGCCAGTGCAATGAAGTGGGAAGGTGGCTACGTCTGGGCTTGCAAGAACTACGACGGCGACGTGCAGTCTGACACTGTAGCCCAAGGCTTTGGTTCACTTGGCTTAATGACTTCAGTATTAATGACACCAGATGGAAAAACTGTTGAAGCCGAAGCAGCTCATGGCACAGTGACTCGTCACTACCGCCAACATCAACAAGGCAAACCAACTTCAACAAATCCAATTGCCTCAATTTTTGCTTGGACCCAAGGATTGGCGCATCGAGGCAAGTTAGATGGCACCCCAGAAGTTACAAACTTCGCCGAAACCCTAGAACGTGTGTGTATCGAAACGGTAGAGAGTGGAAAGATGACAAAAGATCTTGCGCTCCTAATTAGTAAAGATCAACCCTTCTTAACTACTGAAGAATTTCTAGCCGCAATTAATGAAAACCTGCAGAAAGCCATGTCGGCCTAATTTATGCTCGGTGTGATTTCGGCGAATGCAAATGGAGTTCGGGCATCACTTAAGCGCGGCGGATTTGAGTGGATTAAGTCCCAGCTTGACTCTGGTGTTGCCGATGTCGTTTGCTTGCAAGAAGTCCGGGCTACTACGCAACAACTGCGCGAGGTTTTAGCAACAGCTGGGCTATCTCAGTTGCACATCGCACATGATGCCAGCGCTCGGTTGGGTCATGCCGGTGTTGCGATCTTGAGCACTCGAAAACTTGTGAACATTAAAACTGGGATAGGCCCGAAAGAATTTGCAGAAACTGGCCGCTGGGTACAAGCAGATATTGAAACCAAGAAGGGACCCATGACGGTGGCCTCGGTATACGTCCATTCTGGTGATGCCGAAAAGCCCGTCCAACAAGAAAAGTATCGCTTCCTAGATGCATTAACTAAAAAGTTTCAAGCAGCACAAAAAAATGATGGATTATTTTTAGCAAGTGGTGACTTCAATGTTGGACATCGAGAACTTGATATTAAAAATTGGAAAGGCAATGTCACAAACGCTGGATTTTTGCCGCAAGAACGTGCTTACTTTGATAAGTGGTTTGAAAAACTAGGTGTTGTTGATTTGGGTCGAAAAGTTGCTGGCGAAGTTGACGGCCCTTACACCTGGTGGTCCTGGCGCGGCCAAGCCTTTGATAACAATGCGGGCTGGCGTATTGATTATCACGTTGCAAATAGTGCATTAGCCCCATATTGCGCGGATGTTGTCGTGGGTAGAGCCAATACTTATGCGCAGCGTTGGAGCGATCATGCGCCAGTGACCGCTCACTTTAACTTATAGAATTGGGTCTATGAGTACTTTTTGGCAAACCATGGCCATAGTTCTACTCTTCACAATCGTTGGCGGTATTTTTGCTGCTGCTGAGACGGCATTAATCACGTTACGAGATAGCCAAGTTAAAAAACTTGCGGCCACTGGTCGTCGTGGGCGTCGCCTAGAAAAATTGATGCTTAATCCCAATCGCTTTTTGGGCGCTGTCCAAGTAGGGGTAACACTTGCTGGCTTTCTTTCTGCGGGTTATGGCGCCTCAAAAATAGTGCCAATTTTTAGTCCCCAGATAGTTAGCTGGGGACTAAGTAAGAGCGCAGCTGAAACTCTTTCCTTTATCGCTGCCACAATTTTAATTGCTTATTTGTCTTTGGTCGTCGGTGAACTAACGCCAAAACGCTTAGCAATTCAGCACGCCGAACGATATGCGCTTTTGTTAGTCACCCCAGTTGATTTCATTGCCAAAATTACTGCGCCATTCATTTGGTTACTGTCAAAATCCTCGGATGCACTTCTTCGGATTTTGGGCGGTGATCCTAAAGCGGGTAAGGAACAAATTTCAGGCGAAGAATTACGTGGCATGGTAGCCATGCATCAAGACTTGACTCATGCCGAACGTGAACTAATTGATGACGTCTTTGAAGCAGGAGATCGTGAGATCCGCGAGATTATGATTCCGCGAACCGAAGTCGCTTTCCTTGATGCAGATTTGCCAGTTTATAAAGCAGTGAAGATTGTTGCGGATAAACCACATTCGCGTTATCCAGTATTCGATAGTTCTGAGGATGATGTTCTTGGGTTTGTGCACGTTAGAGATCTACTTGATCCAGAAATTCGGGAACGCTCGATTCGAGTCGGGGATTTAGTTCGCGATGTTGCCCGCCTTCCAGGCATCAAACGCGTGATTCCAGCACTAACTGATATGCGCGCGACTAATGCGCACCTGGCGATAGTTGTCGATGAGTATGGTGGCACAGCAGGAATCATCACTATGGAAGATCTGGTTGAAGAACTAATCGGTGATATTCGCGATGAGTACGATACTGATGCATCTGAAGGCGTAATCCCGCTTGGAAAAGATGTTGTTGTTGATGGCTTACTAAACCTGGACGACTTCCTGGAAGAAACTTTGATGGAATTGCCAGAGGGACCCTACGACACAGCTGCTGGTTTCCTTACATCGCAACTGGGTCGAATCCCAATGGTTGGTGATGAGATTGTTGTTGAATCAGGTACCTTGAGCGTCCTGGAAATGGACGGTCGTCGGGTGTCACGAATTCGAGTGGTTCGTTCTGCCACAATAGGGCAATGACACCGCGCGTACTCTCTGGCATTCAGCCAACTTCCGATAGTTTCCATGTCGGTAATCACTTGGGCGCGTTGCAAAATTGGGTCGCTATGCAGGAAACACATGAATGCGTTTACTTCATCGCTGACATGCATGCCATCACAGTTGAACAGGATCCTGCTCAACTAAGACAGCGAACTCTGCTTTCCTACGCACAGTTACTTGCTCTGGGCATCGACCCAAATAAATCAACCCTGATAGTGCAAAGCCATGTGCCAGAACATGCCCAGTTGATGTGGGTTATGTCTACGATCACTGGTTTAGGTGAAGCTAATCGAATGACGCAATTTAAGGACAAATCTGCAAAAGGTGGTGCCACGGGTGCCAGCCTTGGATTGCTTACCTATCCAATTTTGCAGGCCGCTGATATTTTGCTTTATCAAGCTAATGCCGTTCCAGTTGGCGAGGACCAGCGTCAACATCTAGAACTAACTCGTGACCTGGCAATTCGATTCAATGGTCGCTTTGGTGACACCTTCACAGTTCCCGAAGCTCACATAGTTAAGGGCACTGCAAAAATTCAGGACCTGCAAGATCCAACAGCAAAAATGAGTAAGTCATCTCCTAGTGGTTGCATTAATTTGTTAGATCCGCTTAAGACCACTGAAAAGAAAATCAAGTCTGCAGTTACTGATTCAGATTCGGTAGTTGCTTTTGATCCGGTAAAAAAAGCCGGAGTGTCTAATTTGCTGACAATAATGTCAGCGTATGCAGATACTTCAATTGATGATTTAGTAAAAAATTTTTCTGGACGGATGTACGGAGACTTAAAGAAAGAAACTGCAGCAGCCGTCCTAAGTTTTGTGGAACCATTCCAAACAAAAGTTGAATCGCTTATGTCAGACCCGAGTGAAATTGAAAGATTGATGCGCACAAGCGCCGTTCGGGCACGGGAGATCGCAAGTAAAACTCTGGCCGATGTGCATGACAAGCTTGGCTTCGTCCACCCATGAGTTATGACGTAATACTTTTTGATTTAGATGGCACGCTCACTGATTCAGGTTTAGGTGTTGCCAATGGTGTTCTTTACGCTCTGGAAAAAATGAATTTTGAAAAACCAGATAACGCATTGTTAAAGAAATACTTAGGTCCACCACTTTGGACATCATTTGCAGACTACGCAGGCATGTCGCAGGAGCAAACAGTGGAAGCCGTCAGGTTATATCGCGAGTACTACAACGAAACTGGCGCATATGAAAACTCGGTTTATCCAGGAATCCCCGAATTACTACAACGGTTAACCGAGGCTGGAAAGCGGGTAGCGGTAGCAACTTCCAAAGTTGATTATGCTGCGGTCAAAATCCTTCAACACTTCAACTTGGATCATCACTTCGATGTGATTGCTGGCTCCGATGAATCTGGGGAGTTAAGAGGAACTAAGTCCCAAGTTATTGCCCATGCCTTGGCAGAATTTCGGATGTGTGATGGGACGAAAATTGTGATGATAGGCGACCGTGAGCACGACATTTTGGGCGCAAAGGAACATGCCATTCCGGGGATCGGTGTTCTCTATGGATATGGGGATCGGGCCGAGCTCGCTGCCGCTGGAGCGTTAGCAATAGTTGCGGACGTGGCGGAATTAGAAACTGAGCTTTTTCGCTAAAT
>CAMBGF010000066.1 GCA_945866135.1 Bifidobacterium breve | reverse complement strand
TCAAGGTCAACTACACGCTTACGAAGCGCTGCTAATTCATCTTCTTGCACAAGTCCCATACGACCGATTAGTTTTTCCAGCTCGGTTGATGCTAAGTTTCGAGCTTTCTCGTCAACTGAGCCAGCGCCGCAACTTGGCTTAGGCAACTTGTCTAAAAATTCAACGATAATTCCCCCAGCCAGAGTGCCAACGGCAGTGATTGCCTCAACAACTAACTTGGTGTCAACGCCGTCTTTTGAGTTTTCGGAAACGTTGGTTTTGATCTGATCCACAGATTCTTCAAGTATGTCTTTAGCAATGCCTGCAAAGGCCTTTAAATTATCCATGCCTTACGGTAACCCGAAATATGCCCTCATCGCACCTCGAGGCCAATGCCCTGTAAGCAGTCAAGGGCGTTCGCAAGGGATATCTCGCCATTCCAATGCGCTAGCGCAACCGCTTTAAATCCATCTAGGGCGTCTCCTTGGCCAACTAAGTCGCTATTTTTTACCTGCCAACCACCGCAGGATGCAACTTTGCCGACAAAACTTGCGCCGGTTTGAGGTTCTAGGATTTCGCAGGCATCCCAGGCAATGTATGTCGGTCGCAGCTCAACGGGAGCCTGCAAAATCTCCGCAAGTGTTGTGACACCGGATAAAACCAATAACGAATCAACGCCAACATTATTTGCCCCATGTATGTCGGTATCTAATCGATCACCAACTACTAGCGGACGCTTGGCATTTGTGCGATCAATTGACTGCTGCATTAATGGCGTCTCCGGTTTCCCAGCAACAACCGTTGGCTTGCGATTAACACTTTGGCCAAGTGCTTGAACTACGCTGCCATTTCCTGGTGCAACTCCAGTTGGAGTTGGAATTGTCATATCCATGTTTGTCGCAACCCATGGCACACCAGATCGCAATAACTCGGCAGCAAAATCCAAAATCCGCCACGGCATGTCGGGCCAGTAACCCTGAATTAACCCATCGTAAGTAAGTGAATCATCATGACTTGCCAACAAGCCCACTAACTCAACTTCGCGCGCCAGATCTTGACTTCCTAATACAAAAACTCGCGAACCTTGCGGAATTAATTTAGCGAGTTCGCTAGCTCCAGCTTGGGCGGATGTGACAACATCAGCAGCGCTAACTCTTAGCCCTAATTGCACTAAATGATCTGCAACTCGTTGCGGTGAGCGTGATGCGTTGTTCGTAACGCAAGTTAGCGTCATACCGAATTCATCGTGCGCTTGATTCAGTGCGCCAATAACCCCGGGCACCGCGTCTTGGCCGATGTAAACAACGCCATCAAGATCCAAAAGCGCAGTGTCGTAGGCCTGAGCCAAGATTGGGCTGGCAGATTCAAAACTCGACACCCATAAAGAATGTCACGTCGCTCTTATCAGCCGAGTACGAGTATCCCAATTATCGTTTAACTGCAGTTATTTTTGAGACTTCCACTTCCATTCGGGAAGCAACTCCCGCTCCGGTTTTCCAAAACCTGCGCCGCAGTTCACCAGTAATTTCTACGATGTCACCAATCGCTAAAGTTGCAGATTTACGTTGCGCAACAGGCTTGAATACCACGCAATCAATGGTGTCAATCGTTGCTTTGGTTACTGGTTTATAGCGCGGCACAACAACTCGAAACTTCATTAAAGTGTCGCCACTTGGTAGCTCGAATTGCTGCGCTTCGGAAGTTACGCGCGCCACTAATGTGACGCTGTTTTCCCAGTTCGTAAATTCTTGCGCAAGTGCAGCCATGATTCCCCCAAAAAATTGTTTGTGGGAATCATGTTGCTTAGTGGACTTGCGAACAGCAATCAGAGAAGCATCGCTGTGCACAAAATTCGGATGTGACTAGTAATCCACTTCGAGGCTGTAGCGCGGATCAGTGTGCAATTCCCAATAACGATTTCGAATTTTCGTCGTTACTGGACCGGGCTGGCCAGAGCCAACTGGCTTTCCGTCGAGTGTGGCAACGGGCATAATGCCTCCCGCCGTACTGGTTAGGAACATTTCAGTGGACCGGAATAGATCTTCTACGGGCACTTCATCGACAATAACTTTAATTCCAATGTCCTTGGCGATTTCAATCGCGGTTCGTCGCGTAATTCCTTCGAGCACGCCACGCACAGGTGTGTAAAGAACATCGTCAACCATTGCAAACACATTGAACCCAGGTCCTTCAGTCACCATGCCATTTTGATCAGGCAAAATCGGAACCCAGGCGTCGCGGTCGTACGCTTCAAACATCCCTCGAATGAAATCTCCCCAGTGAAAGTTTTTTACGGTGGGGTCAACTGAACTAGATGGGATTCGATGAGTATTTTGCGTGACGAAAACGTCAGTACCTCTAGCTTGTAGTTCTGGTTTAACGATCCATACATATGGAATTGCGTATACGTAAAGTCGCGGTTGGTAGAGACGAGGATCTCGCTGGCCTGGGCCTGGGACTCCTCTTGTGACGATAACTTCAACGTACGCTTCGCGAAGACCTGATCTGCTCACGGTCTCTACCATGATGGCTCGGATTTCGGCTTTGGTCAGAGGTGGTACCAACCGAAGTCGTTCACATCCAGTAAAAAACCGTTCAAGATGATCGTCAAGGCGAAAGAATCGCCCCTCCCAGACAGAAGCAACGTCATAAGTGAGATCAGACCTGACAAATCCGGTGTCCAGAATTGGAATGCACGCTTCACCAATGGGTACATATTTACCGTCAATCCAGGCGCAACCTGCAGCAAAAGGATTTGGTAGGGCTATCGGTTGTGCTGATTTCGCCACTTTAAACTCCACTAATCATCACCTGAATTGGATTCTAGGAAAGAACCTTTGGCTTATCCATAAGCCTATAGGGGCAGATCAGGTCACGTACTGCGTTAGCGAATCTGGGTTAACCAAGCTAGCAAGGTTCTTAACAGGCCTACCCTCTATGGTTTCGCGCACCGCAATTTCGGCAATTTTTCCAGAGCGGGTTATTGGAATTTCGGTTACCTGAATGATCAAGGCTGGCACATGTCTTGGCGATAATTCAGCCTTAATTTTAGCTTTAATTTGATTGATCAGTTCATCGTTTAGCACTTGGCCGGCCGTAAGCACAACGAATAGCACAGTTCGAACATCATCCTGCCATTTTTGACCCACGACTATTGATTCTTTAATTTGCGCCATGCTTTCAACAACGCGATAGATCTCTGCAGTACCGAGCCGCACCCCACCTGGCTTTAAGGTGGCATCTGATCTACCGTGAATTACAAATCCAGCATTACTTGTAAAGGAAGCGTAATCACCATGAGTCCAGACTCCTTTGTTAGCTTCAAAATAAGCGTCGTGAAATTTGGTGCCATCATCACCGATGAAACCAAGGGGAACCGTGGGAAAGGAATTTCGATTAATTAATTCACCCTCTTTCCCAGGTGAATCTCTGAGACTCTTTCCGTTTTCGTCTATAACATCTACGTCTTGTCCAAGTATTGGTCCCTGTATTTCACCCGCCCAAACTTCTTTGGTCGGATCACAACCAACAAAGCAACCACAAATATCAGTTCCACCCGAGATTGAGCCAATGTGTAAATCAGTCTTTATATTTTCATGAATCCAAATGTAGTTATCTGAATTTAAAGGAGAACCCGTGGAAGCTAATGTTCGAATCGAGTCAAAATTGATCGATTCATTTGGATGAAACCCTGATTTACGAACTGCATCAATAAATTTTGCGCTAACTCCAACAAAGGTCACATTATTTTCTTCACACAACTTAAAGATTCGTGATTCATCAGGAAACAATGGATTGCCATCGTAGAGAATTATGGTTGCGCCCTGCATCAAATTCGAAACCAGCCAATTCCACATCATCCAGCCGGTAGTTGTGTAGTAAAAAACAACATCACCTGACTTTATGTCGCAGTGCAAGCGCTGTTCCATCATGTGCTTGAGAATAAATCCCCCAGCACGGTGAATTATTCCTTTTGGTAAACCTGTAGTTCCGGAAGTGAAAAGCACGAAAGCCGGCTCATTAAACTCTCGTCTAACATACTTCACATCATTTACGGGGTTTGAATTTAGAGTCTCCCACTCATTAAACTTCAAAAAACTTTTTAAGCTATCTCTAGTGCCAATTTGATCAATTACAAGGATCAAGTCTAAAGAATCTAAATTTGAAGTTACTTGAATAATTTCATCAGTGCGATCTATTGTCTTTCCGTTATATTGATAGCCATCGCAGGTTAGTAATACTTTTGGTTTTAATTGCTTAAATCGATCAACGACCGCAGTGTGGCCAAAATCCAAAGATGCAGAACTAAAAACTGCTCCCAGCGCATTAGCCGCCAGCATAGTTGCCAAAGTCTCTATGCCGTTTCCAGTCCAAGCAACAACGACATCACCTGGAACAACACCAATGTTTTCTAACTCAAATTGCACCTGTGAAACTAACTTCAATAACTCGCTATTTGACCAATGTTGTGTCGTTGCATCTTCTTTGATTGTAATTACAGCATTACTGGGGGCATTTTTTAGCACGTTTTCGGCATAACAAACTTTGCTTTGCGGAAACCAAGCTGTCGATGATATGTCTTTTCCAGGTTCAAAAACTACTCCTGCAAAATCGCCCATTACTCCAAACTGATCCCAAATGGCTGCCCAGAATTTATCCGGCTTAGTTACCGACCACAAATGTAAATCCTCGGTTGAATCAGTAAAACCTAGGTTTTCGATGAATCTTGCCATCTCTGAATCATTAACTCTTTGGGGAGTCGGCGACCAAACTGATTGAGTACTCTCCTTCATTTTCTGCTTCCCGATCGCTAAGTGGAGCTGTGTATTAGCATGTTACTCTTCTTCAAAATCCTCGGCATCATCCAGGTCCTCAAGATCGTCATAAAGGTAGCCGTCTTCAGTATCAAGATCAGATGATTTGCCTTCGAGTTTTCGAATGCGCTGATCAGAATCAGTTAGCATGTCAGCGTCAACGGCTGCGGCCCGGTGAAACCATTCCAGTGCTTCTTGCGGGCGACCCATTTGTTCTAAGACATCTGCATACGTGTAACGAATGCGAGCGGCCCATGGTTCTGCTGAGTTCGCAGTCAAGTCAGGGCACTGCAAGGTAGCAAGAGCTGCTTCCTTATTGCCCATATCTAGACGTGCACCAGCTGCAACAATTCGCATTTCAATGCGCGAAGCATGATCAAGGTTCTTAACTAACGGATCCCCTGCCATTTCGATTGCTTTCATTGGACGACCGCAGGCGCGTTCGCAATCTGCCATAAGTGGCCAATATTCCTTGATGCCGCGCATCCGTCGAGCAGCGCGGAATTCAATTAGTGCCTCAGCAAAATGGCCTGCGTTGTAAGCAGCTTCGGCGGCGGCTTCGCGAATGATGCCAACGCGTGATGCTTTACTTAATGCTGCCTTTGCATGTTGCCAGGAAATTTCTGGGTTCACAGTTGCAGCTTCAACTGAAGCCGCTAAGTGGCGAGCAACCCGAAGCGCTAAGCCTTCTGGAAGTGTGCGAAGTTCGTTGCGAACAGCGCGCGGTAGTTCTTCACCAGTGATGTGATCAGGAATTATCGGATCTAAAACATTGACCCGCTTTTCTCCTACGCGACCACGTGGGCGCTCTTCGCGGTCATCGGCAAACCGACCACCGGCGCGATCTGGACGACCACCGCGTTCACTAAAACGCGAAGACGAGCGATCGCCACGATCATCACTAGCTTTTGGACGATCGCCACCAAAAGGATTGCTTCTGCGTGGCCGATCAGACGATGGACGTGAGTCTCTGTCACCGTACGAGCGACCTGCTGGGCGATCGGAACTTGGCCGTGATGAAGGACGGGAATCACGATCTCCGTATGAACGACCTTCGCTTGGACGTGACGGACGATCGGAACCTGAGCGCGGTGGTCGGGAGTCGCGATCTCCGTAAGAACGACCTTCACTTGGTCGTGAAGACGGACGGGAATCTCTGTCCCCAAAGGAACGACCTGCTGGGCGATCGGAAGATGGACGTGAAGACGGACGGGAATCGCGGTCACCATAGGAGCGACCTTCACTTGGACGTGAAGAAGAGCCGTCGC
>CAMBGF010000065.1 GCA_945866135.1 Bifidobacterium breve | reverse complement strand
TCTTGCTCGCTTCTTCCTTCCATACAAGCCTTTGGCACGACGGTAGAAGGGGACAGAGATGAGTATTTGGGCAATTTTTAACATCGCACTTGTTGTGGTGATCATTCCAGTTCTGGTTTGGTTGCTAAACATGGTACTTAGCGCTTTGGAGCGAATCCGCGGCGCAGCAGATGATGCACTTGCTGGTGGCGTCGCTCTAATTGGCGAACTCGGCACCACACCTGCATTGTTGGAAACAACGGATGAAACTATCAAAGAAGTTGCAAACGGAGCTGTGCGTTATGCCGGATCAGTTGCAAAGTTATTGGGATAAGGGGATAACAATGGAAACCGTATTTGTAGTCTCACTAGTGATCTTTACGATCATCATTGCCGCAGCCGCACTTGGCTTAATTCGCGTCATTCTTCACCTGCGTTCAGTTGTTAAAACCCTGGACGCACTTGATGGTGGCGTAGCGGTAATTGTCGCGCAAACATCAACTGTGCCGAGCACAGTTGATTCAGTTAATGCCAGCTTGGCGCCAGTGCGTAACTTCGCAGAATCGATTTAGGGGTAGTTATGAGTGATTTCTTTGGTACCCACACCGGTTGGCTTTTGGGATATGTAATTGGCCTAGTCGTAGTGCTAGTTGTCGTTGCATTAGTTGTACCGATTCTGCTTTTGGCAGGTCGCATCGGCGGTCAAGCAAAGCGAATCAACACCGGATTAATGGCTGCAGAGAAAAATACTGCCGGCCTTAAGAAACTACGCACCACGATTGAGTCAGCAACAAACATCGTTGCCGGCCTAATTCGCGGTCGCACTAAGCTTGGAGGCTGAAAATGGATAGCACAGTAGAAACATTGTGGACCGTTGCAAACATCCTTGGCATTGTTGTCGTAGTAGCAGTAGCTGCACTTCTAACAATCTTGGTGCTCTTGGTTCGCACAATTGATAAGCGCGTTTCGGCTATCAAAGCAACCTTGACAGCAGCTAAGGACAATACTTCAAACACTGCGTTAATTGGCGTAACAGCCGCTGGCGTAGACGCCGTATTAGCTGAAGGTTTAGAGCATCACTTGTTCTTAGGCCGCGTTCTAGAGAAGGTGCGCTCATGAGCTCATTAGCATTGTGGTCAGTAATTGATGTAGTAGCTCTAATTGCCGGACTTGCCGTTTACTTATACATAGTTGGTCGCCAACTTACAAAAGTTGCTGGCACCCTAGAAGAAGCTGCTGATCTAGTTTGGGAAATTAAGAAAGACGCCGAAGTTATTCACGGCGGTCTAACCCAGATTAATTCAACTGGCGGGATCGTTGCCGGAGCTCTGCCATTGCTTTACACAATGGCTGAAGGCATTGTGACTGGCGCTACCTATGTGGCAGAACCTGCCGGCAAGGAACGCGAAGTTGCTAAACCAGCAATGGGAGTTCGTCGTTCACGTCAAATGCATGGCGTTGGCGTAGACATAGATTAATTTCAATAAACTAAAAATGGCCTCACAAAAGTGAGGCCATTTTTATGTTTCTAATTAGAAGAGTTTGGATCCCGGTTAGTTGTTAGTGGATCAGTTACTTGAGTTGAGTATTCGCCAATCCATTCGTCTTTCCAAGACTTATCAAATTTTTCTTCGTTACAACTTGGTGTGTAGATCGCGAGTAATTCTTCACAGACCAATTGGCGATGTTTTGGTAATCCGCCTGGAATTTCATAATAGGCAACATGCAAATTGTATTTATCTCCAGCGCGCGCAATCCAAGCTGGGGAACGGCGATGCTTAAATGGAAATCCAACCGTGGTTAAGTCTTCTGAGTGTCCAACAAAGATTACTGAATAATCCTGCGGCTTACCTTCGATGTCGTTGCGGCTGAGGATTGCATAAACTGCGGGAACTTTTGGCGCAGTCCATCCGGAAAGCACCCGCGGTCCCTCGAATGGGTAGCCCGCTAGCGTCCCAAGACGAATCATTCGAGCTCTAAATCAATGTCGAAGAAATCTTCTTCTTCACTCATAGTGTCGGCATCAGTAATTTCCCATTTAGGTAGGGAAGTCTTAGCAATTGCTGCCTCAAAAAGTTTGCGACCTTCATTAACGGCGTCGACTGCAGATTCAGCCTCGACCATAATCTGGGCGCCATAGGAATTAGTGCCCATACCTGATGCGATACCGCTGAGTGGGGCAACTGCGTCAGCTAGTTCCACGATCTCATCTAGTGTCATGTCACGATCGCCATGTGCGACTAACGAAACGCTAAATTTCATAATCTTTCATCCCATCCTTGATAGTTCTCGTGCAAATTCTTCGATGCTCTTAAAGTTGTGACCTGAATACACTTTGTCGATGTATGGATCTGCAACCATCATGCCAATGGTATTTGGTACGTAGTCTTCGTTGTCACCTTTATGCGGGTTCACCCAAACTACCCGATGAGCCAGCCGAGCCAGCGTCTGCATGGACTTATCTAAAACTTGGGGTTGTCCTTGGTCTAAGCCATCAGAACAGATCACAACAATGGCCCCACGCCCTAAGCGCGCTCTGCGGGATTCCTTAATAAAGGTGGAAAGTGAGTCGCCAATGCGAGTGCCACCATCCCAGTCCAGAACAGCTTCGCCAGCAAGGCGCATAGCCTCGTCAGGTGTGCGCTTATCAATTGACTTAGTGATTCGAGTAAGTCTGGAACCAAAGCAAAAAACTTCAACTTTTGTGTTCGCGCGGCGAGCTGAATATGCCAGTTGTAATAAGTTGCGAGAATAGTCAGCCATAGATCCAGAAACATCCAAGATGAACACAATCGGGCGAAGTTTTTCTTTGCGCTTAATGAAAACCAATTTGTTTGGTTCTCCCAGGGATCGCATAGTTTCGCGAGCCATCCGGCGCATGTCAAGAATTTTCCCTTTAGGACTGGACTGCGTGCGAAATGTCCGTCGCATCGGAGGGGAGACCCGAAGCATTGAGATCAACTTGCGAAACCGATTTAACTCTTCTGGCGTGCAGTCCGCGAAGGCTTTATGGCGGGCAACGTCAGCTGCTGATGCCATGTAGCCCATGCGACTTTCGTCCTCTTGCACGTCTCCAGGCAACCCTTGTTCCACATTTGGCACTTCTAAAGTTGCCCCAGCATTTGCCGAGGACTTGAGCTTTAGCTTGCGTTGATCAGTCTCGCCGGTTGCAATAGTTAAGAAGAAAGCTTGAAAGCGCTTGTTATAAATCGGAACATTGTCTTTTTTACGCACCAGAGTTGTCCGGCCACTCCAATAAACATCCATGACATCAGTTGCATCCAGGACCGCAATGCCGGAAAGAAAAGTTATTACATCATCTGATCCAATGACCATGCCATGAGTTCGCAGGTCGTGGGCAAACTCGATGAAGAGCTCGTCGAATCCAGTTAAATCAGGAGCTAGGGACGATGTCATTGAGGTTCTTAAGGGTGAAGTCCAGATCATCACGATCTTTAATCACAGCGCCAATTGTGTCAGCTGCGCTGGATTCCGTTAGATCGGTGGCACCTAAAGCATCCAATGATTCAACCCAGTCGATGGTTTCGGCAACGCCAGGTACTTTCTCAAGTTCCATCTCACGAAGTTGGTTAACTGCCCCAACAACCTGGGTGGCAAGGCGTTCACTGATGCCTGGCACGCGGGCCCGGACTATTTCAATTTCGCGATCTGCAGTTGGAAAGCCGATCCAGGTGTAAAGGCAACGACGCTTGAGCGCGTCATGTAATTCGCGCGTGCGGTTGGAAGTCAGAATCACAATCGGGCGGGTTATGGCTGCGATAGTTCCAATTTCAGGGATCGTAACTTGGAAGTCAGATAATAATTCCAGCAAGAATGCCTCGAACTCGTCATCAGCGCGATCTACTTCGTCGATTAGAAGTACGCAACTTGCTCCAGCGCGAACCGCTTTAAGTAGCGGGCGCTCAAGTAGGAATTTAGGGCTGAATAGTTGTTCGTCGGAATTGCCAGCTAGTTCCGCGCTTGTTAGCGAACGAATATGAAGCATTTGGCGGGCATAATCCCATTCATAAAGTGCGTGATTTGTATCGATGCCTTCGTAGCACTGTAATCGGATCAACTCGCGCTGGAACATGATTGCCAGAGTCTTTGCTAATTCAGTTTTACCGACGCCAACTTCGCCCTCAAGTAAAAGTGGTTTACCAAGCTTTAATGCGATCAGAATCGAGGTGGCAAGTCCACGGTCAGCAATATAGCCAAGTTCGCGGAGATCTTTAGTTAATTTTTCAACAGTTAAATCTGCAAATGGGCGAGCATCACTCATGAGAAATCCGAGTTCTTCGATTTGTTAGTTTTGTTGGCCAAGAATTAGGTCGCCAATTGAACCGCCTGAGGCGAGCTTTCCTTCGCGAGCTAACTTTGCTTTCCACGCGGTGGCGACACTTGTTCCTTCTTCGCCAAAGCCCTCATAAGTAACATCCTTCATATTGCGACATACCTTATTTGGGTTGCACTCTTCATCAAGTTCAGCCATGGTCGAAGGATTGCCTTGCCAGATTGATTTAATTGCCTCTGCAGCAGTAGCAGTTTCTTCTGACATGTGAATCCTCCCGAAAACAATGGACTTTATGGGTACAACCGTACCACGCTGACACTGAGTACGCGTATCGAAAATCCATGACTTACCGGGGAAAATTGGGGTTTAAGTGCTTGTTTTGCCTCTATTAGAGTCAGATCATCGCGATTTATCAGCGGGCTCGTAATTGCTTATGTTTATAGACTTGGGGAATGCGCAGATTAATTGAAGTATCCCGATTCGTTGTAATTGTGCCAGCATTGGCAGCCATAGTTGGTGCAATTGTGCTGATGATCTTAGGCTCCGTCGAAATCTTGCGGGCCGCGCTAAACGTAGTCGTTGACCAAGTTCCGTTGAAGGAAACGATCGTTGATGTCTTGGCATCTATTGATGCGATTTTGCTGGGAACCGTGTTACTCGTTATTGGCTATGGTCTCTATGAGCTATTTGTGGACACGAACATTGATGTCCCAGATTGGTTAGAAATTAACAATCTGGATGACTTGAAAGCAAAACTCATTGGCGTAATTGTTGCCATCATTGCTGTTATTTTTGTTGGTGAATTAGTTGATGCAAAATCTGCAAATGATGTCATGTATTACGGAATTGGCGCTGGCGCGGTCGTTTTAGCGCTGGCAGCATTTAGCCTTAACTCAAAAAAGTAAGACTCATAGCTTTGGCTAAATTGATTTAAGGCCACGTTCCAAAACATCAAGAAATATGTCGACTTCTTTGGTCCCGATTATCATTGGCGGCTTAATTTTCAACACATTGTCGGCCGGTCCATCACTGGATAAGAAGACTCCGTTTTCACGAGCGAACTCGATTAAGTCTTTCGTTACTTTCGTGCCGGGAGATTGCGACTCTCGATCAGTTACAAATTCCACCCCAATAAACAAACCACTACCGCGAACATCGCCGATGGTTTCAATTGATTTACCAAGTTCACGAACACCATTCATTAAGTAATTACCTACAGTTAGCGCATTACGCTGCAATGCTTCATCAACAATCACATCCAGCACAGTCTGGCCAATTGCGGCCGAGACTGGGTTGCCACCAAAGGTGTTGAAGTATTCCATGCCCGTCATAAAGGAATGCGCAATTTCAGGTGTAGTTATTACTGCAGCTAGGGGATGACCACTGCCAATTGGTTTGCCCATTGTCACAATGTCAGGAACCACATCATGCAATTCAAAGCCCCAGAAGGTGCTACCCATGCGACCCATGCCAATTTGCACTTCATCGGCAATGCAAACGCCACCAACCTCGCGCGTCATTTGGAAAGCTTGTTTTAAGAATCCAGTTGCTAAGGGAACTTGACCCCCAGAACTCACAATGGATTCGGAAATGAAAGCGCACAGCGGTTGCCCTAAGGAATCAAGTTCACGCTTAAACTCAGCGGCGTATTTTTCGCCGGCACCTTCACCGCGATGCAAGCCTTTATATGCATCTGGAATTGGCGCGACGCGAACTTGGTCTGGCCGGCCGTCTCCACCACGCCCATCGAACTTGTAGGGGCTAATGTCAATGGTGCTTGTAGTGTGCCCGTGGTAGGCATGCTCAAGAAC
>CAMBGF010000064.1 GCA_945866135.1 Bifidobacterium breve | reverse complement strand
GGGTCACGTTAGTGGCGGCCACAACAGAGAACCCATCCTTTTCAGTAATAGCGCCTTTAATGTCCAGGTCGTTATTAGTGACACTGACCGAATTAGCTGACGACGACATCAGAGAAGTCATATCGCGCGCCGTAGCGGATGCGCGTGGTTTAAATAACTCAATATCACTAGATGACGAGTCGCAAGACATTGTCGTACGACTTGCTGGCGGTGATGCGCGCAGATCACTTACCATTTTGGAGGCCGCAGCTGGAGTCGCCCTAAGTAATGATCGAACACAAGTAACAGCCGCTGACATCAGCGCAGCAAGTGATCACAACATAGTTAGGTATGACAAAGCTGGGGATCAGCACTACGACATAATCAGCGCATTCATTAAGTCAATCCGAGGATCCGATGTTGATGCTGCGTTGCACTATTTAGCGCGCATGCTGGAAGCTGGCGAAGATCCACGCTTTATCGCACGCAGATTAATGATTAGTGCCAGTGAAGACATTGGTTTAGCGGATAACTCCATGTTGAGCATCGCAGTTGCCGCCGCGCAAACCGTGGCTTTAATAGGTATGCCAGAAGCCCGCATCACTTTGTCGCAAGCCACAATTTCACTTGCGCTCGCCCCAAAATCAAATGCTGCATATTTAGCGATAGATCGAGCAATAGCAGATGTCCGGCAAGGCGACATTGGCGTAGTGCTGGCGCCGCTTCGGGATTCTCACTACGCCCGAGCAGGAGACATGGGACATGGCGTTGGCTACATCTATCCCCACGATGTTGCCCAGGGTGTAGCAAATCAGCAGTACTTACCTGAGCCGCTGAAAACTGCTCGGTATTACCAGCCGTCACCACATGGGCAGGAGAGTAACTTGCGGGAAATTTGGCAAAAAATACGTTCGTTACTGGGTAGGGATTAAGCCCACAAGTGCCATGTTCGTTAAGGTTTAGGCAGTAAGTAACAATTCTTGATTTTTTTCAGAGACAAGTCAGAGCCAAGGAAATGGGAGGTGTTTAAAGAACGTGGAATCTGCAGAAATTCGGTCGCGCTTTTTGAACTATTTCCAGTCCAAGGGCCACACCGTTGTGCCGAGTGCGAGCTTGCTTCTTGATGATCCAACTTTACTTTTCGTGAATGCCGGCATGGTGCCATTCAAGCCTTACTTTCTTGGTGAAGCAGCGCCACCTTACCCGCGCGCAGTGTCAGCTCAGAAAGTAGTTCGCACTTTGGACATCGAGGAAGTTGGAAAAACTACTCGACATGCGTCATTTTTTCAAATGTGTGGCAACTTTTCCTTCGGTGACTACTTCAAGAAAGAAGCAATCCCATTTGCTTGGGAATTATTGACTTCTTCTGTTGCTGATGGTGGTTATGGATTTCCAGAAGACAAACTTTGGGTCACAGTTTATTTAGATGACGATGAAAGTGTTGACATCTGGCACAACACTGTTGGAGTACCGATGGAGCGGATTCAGCGCCGTGACATGGCTGATAACTACTGGTCGATGGGTGTGCCTGGACCATGTGGACCATGCTCTGAAATTTATTATGATCGTGGCCCAGAACATGGTCGCGAGGGTGGGCCCATTGCGGATGAAACTCGATATCTAGAAGTTTGGAATCTGGTTTTCATGCAATTCGAGCGTGGCGCTGGCGGCGGTAAAGAGAACTTCCCAATCCTGGGCGAACTTCCCTCAAAAAGTATTGATACTGGCATGGGATTAGAGCGCATGGCAGCGCTCCTGCAAGGTGTTGAAAACATTTACGAAATTGACACCACGCGGATCATCTTGGATCGAGCCAGTGCATTAAGTGGTCAGAAGTATGGCACTAATCCAAAGTCTGACATTGCACTTCGTGTAGTTGCCGATCACGCGCGAACTTGCGCGTTCCTGATAGCCGATGGGGTATTACCAGGTAATGAGGGTCGCGGATATGTACTACGCCGAATCCTGCGCCGGGTTGTGCGCAATATGCGCCTACTGGGAACACATGATCCGTCAATCGAAGAATTGATTTTAGCCAGTATCCAAGCAATGGCGCCGCAGTATCCAGAGTTGCTATCTGAACAAGGGCGAATACTTTCAATTGCAAAGGCGGAAGAGGAATCATTCCTGTCCACGCTAGAGCGAGGCACATCATTATTTGATCTAGCTGCAACGGAATTGAAATCAAGTAAGTCCAAAGTGTTAAGTGGCGACAGTGCGTTTGCGTTGCATGACACTTTTGGTTTCCCAATTGACTTAACACTTGAAATGGCCGCAGAACAAGGCCTAGCTGTTGACGAAGAGGGCTTTAGGCGCCTCATGCAAGAACAGCGAACCAGAGCTAAGGCCGATTCAGTTGCGCGTAAGAGTGGTGTTGCGCCAGTAACTGTATACCGAGAAATTATGGGCAAGTCTGGCGTTACGAAATTTACTGGCTATACCGAGACACAAACCGAAAGCAAAGTAACCGGGCTTGTCGTAGATGGCACTGACGTGAAGAGCGCTGCGCTGGGTGATGAAGTCGAAGTGCTAACCGATCGAACCTCGTTTTACGCCGAGGGTGGTGGTCAGCTTGCTGACCATGGTTTGATTACGTTTGCAGATGGCAGCATCGTTGAAGTTGATGATGTGCAGACTCCAGTTCCTGGACTTTACGTACATCGGGGACGAGTGGTTGCAGGATCAGTGGTTGTTGGTTCTGCTGCGCTTACGCAAGTTGATGTGCAACGTAGATTAGCAATTTCTCGCGCGCATACTGCCACCCACATGGTGCACAAAGCATTCAGAGAAGCACTTGGGGATACTGCAACCCAAATGGGTTCGGAAAATTCGCCAGGTCGTTTTAGATTTGATTTCCCAAGCGCCGGGGCCGTGCCGCAATCAGTTTTAGCAGATGTTGAAGCGCGCGTAAATGAATTGCTTTTGGACAACTTGGCAGTCACTGCAGAATTAATGACGCAAGAGCAAGCTCGGGCAACTGGAGCCATGGCGTTATTTGGCGAAAAGTATGGCGATCAAGTTCGTGTTGTAAGCGTTGGCGACTGGGCGCGCGAACTTTGCGGTGGTACACACACCCAAACTTCAGGTCAACTAGGCATTATTACTTTCTTGTCGGAGAGTTCAATTGGTGCTGGGATCAGACGCGTAGAAGCATTGGTGGGTGCTGATGCTTATCGTTATTTAGCTCGGGAACATCATTTAGTTGGTCAACTGGCGGAACTTACTAAAGTGCGACCAGATGAATTGCCCGATCGCATTTCAAAGATGCTAGATCGGTTAAAGCAAGCTGAGAAAGAGATTGCAAAAGCGCGCACAAACACGCTAACCAGCAATATTGATGAATTAATTGGGGCACCGGTAAAAGTTGCAAACACTAATTTGTATCGGTTCACAGCCCCGGCTGGCACGACCGCTGGCGATCTGCGTGACCTAGTGACAAGTGCCAAATCAGGCATTAAGTTAAACAATTATGTCTTGATTGGCGCCACAATAGATGACGGCAAAGTTGCATTTGTAATCACTACTGATTCAGCAGCGCGCGATTGTGGTGTTTCTGCTGCAGGCGTTCTCAAAGTTATGTTGCCTGCTGTCGATGGACGTGGCGGCGGTAGCGCTGAAATGTCACAAGGTGGCGGAGCCAACGTAGCAGGACTTGATGCGAGTCTTAGCGCTGCAGCAGCTGGCATAGAAAGTTAGACCTGTGCTTCGCGGCGTTCGCCTTGCAATGGATGTGGGCACAGTTCGCATCGGAGTAGCTAAGTGTGATCCTGATGGCATGCTGGCAGTACCGCTGGAAACTATTGTGGCTGGCGAGCAGGCTATCGCTCGAGCGATCGAATTGATCAGGGATCAAAGACCAATCGTTGTCTATGTTGGAAACCCAATAAGCCTTAAGGGCCAAGCAACTGTGTCAACTGATGCTGCAATTGAATTTGCGCAAGCTTTAGTAGCAGAGGTTTCCAGGTCACTTGATATAGGCGCGCTCAGTGTTCGCATGATCGATGAAAGACTAAGTACAGTAAGTGCGCAAAGGGGTTTGCATGAGGCTGGGAGAACACATAAGTCCAGTCGAGAAGTAATTGATCAAGCCGCAGCCATCGTAATATTGGAACACGCTTTAGAGTCAGAGAAGCGCCAAGGAACTTTCGTTGGCAGGGAAGTGGTGTTGGCCAATGAGTAATTTAGATGTGCTTAGCGATAACCCATCACCTGCCTCTAATGAATCTCACAGAGCTCCAAGAAATTCAAAGAGATCAAGGCTTCGTTACTTAGTTACCGTTTTCGGAGTAATTCTTGCGCTCGGTCTGCTTGCACCTCGCGCTATTTCCATGTTTTCCAGTGCTCCAGATTTTTCGGGTCCAGGTTCTGGTTCAGTACAACTGCAAATTGAGCCAGGTGCAACTTTGGCAAAAATTGGAAATGACTTAAAGGACCTGGGTGTGGTTGCCTCAGTTGATGGTTTTATTTCAGCAGCCAGCAAGATTCCAGAAAGTGCCAACATCTCGCCAGGTAGTTACAACTTATTGAAAGAGATGAAGAGTTCTGACGCAATTCTGGCATTGCTTGATCCGGCAAATCGAGTAGTAACCAAAGTCGTGATACCAGAGGGCAAGCGCACGAGCTGGACTGTTGCTGCGCTGGTTGAAGCTACTGGAATTCCTGCGACAGAATTCGAGGCTGCACTTGCTAATGCCAACAACCTGGGACTTCCAGAATATGCCGATGGAAACATTGAAGGTTTTCTCTTTCCAGCAACTTATGAGTTTGCCCCCGGCACTACGGCGACGCAAATGATTACCGCAATGCTGGAAAAATTTAATTCCGAAGCGGTCCGAATCGATTTAGAAGCCCGCGCCAAAGCCATGGGCAAAACTCCATATGAAATTGTGACGATTGCATCGTTGCTTGAAGTTGAGGGACATCCACGCGACTTCACTAAAGTTGCGCAAGTTGTTTACAATCGGCTCGCTGAGCCGATGCGCTTACAGTTTGATTCCATAGTTAATTACGGTCTCGGTAAGACTGATGTCATTTTGACGACGCAGCTACTAAACACTGACACGCCATACAACTCGTACTTGCGTGATGGATTGCCACCGACTCCCATTGACGGCCCAGGCGCCCAGGCGCTAGAAGCAGCACTCAATCCAGAGCCAGGGGATTGGCTATATTTCATTACAGTGGATTTAAATACGCAGGAAACGAAATTCACAAGGTCTTATTCAGATTTTTTAAGATACAAAGATGAGTTTTTGGCCTTTTGTGATGCCAATGTTGGGGTGTGTTACTAATGAAAGCAGCAGTGCTTGGCAGTCCGGTTTCGCATTCGCTTTCCCCGGTCCTGCATAACAGTGCCTACCGTTGCCTTGGGTTAGATCACACTTATAGCGCAATTGAAGTAAGTGAAGCAGATTTTCCAAATTTCATTTCCAGGCTTGATGAAAGCTGGCTTGGCGTTTCGCTAACTATGCCCCTTAAGGAATCTGCCTTCCAAGTTGCGACAACTGCTGATCTGATAGCAACCCAAACTGGGTCGATCAACACTTTGATTTTCTCGGATGGAATATCTGGGTTTAATACAGATGTAGCTGGCATAGTCGATTCCTTTATCGAGCAAGGTTTATCCAGAGCGGACACCGGCACGGTATTTGGATCAGGTGCGACGGCTCGCTCTGCGTTAGTTGCCATGGCGCAACTTGGAATCACCCAAGTTCAATGCATAGCCCGCAACAAGTTGGATGTGGCGCAATTAATCGAATTAGGCGAGGTTGTCGATGTTGTAGTTTCACATACGCTATTGAGCGACTCCAATTGGCTTACAAGTGATGTCGTAATTAACACCACGCCTGTTGGGGTACTAGATGAAATCGCAAAGGATGTTTGGCAACCCAAGGGAATTTTGCTAGATGTCGTTTACCATCCCTGGCCTACGCAACTCGGCGCATCTTGGGAAGTTTCTGGTGGCTCAGTCACATCTGGTCTGAGTATGTTGCTTCATCAAGCCGCACATCAAGTCGCATTAATGACAAATCTGCCAGTGCCAATAAACGAGATGCGCGCTGGTTTAAACCTTGAGCTGTTAGCGCGTGGTTTAGCCACTATTTAGTCTGCCAATTCGGTGTTATTGATCAATTAGTGAAAGAATAGAGCCATGTTGCGTTGGCTGACCGCTGGAGAATCTCACGGC
>CAMBGF010000063.1 GCA_945866135.1 Bifidobacterium breve | reverse complement strand
CAATTCATTGGCATCATCACTTCTGGCAAATAGCACTTCGCAAGTCGACTTGATTCCACCCAGGGCATCTGGCGTAGAAACCCGCTTTAGTGGCGTATCCGGCCCTAAATCAAAAATCACCGAATCCCACGAGGCCGCCGCAATCTGATCGCAATATTTAGTAATACAAGTTCCTCGAAAATATGCCCTGGTGTCTGCCGGCGGATTGGCAACTGCCTGCGCTATTTGTGCCTCGGTGAACATCACATCTACTTTGCCTTTTTGCTGCAAAATCAGACTGATTCCTTTTTCGGGACGCAGATCCGCAAACTGAATGTCAATTGCGGCTAATCGCGAGTCACTCCAGAGCAGTTGATCACGATTTCTATAACCATTGAGAACGGACAACTTTGTAATCCAGTCGACTTCGTTAACAAGTGACATCGGGTCGGTTTCCAGCGTCAATAGAATTCTGCCCCAGTGCGCAACAACATCGTGAGCCATCTCATCTTGGTCGCCCGTAGCAGCTAGGAAAGCAACGGCGCTTGCTTGATAATGTTTCTGAATTTCAATTGCAGATAGCTCCGAACCAGCGCGCATCCGCTGCTTAGTCTTTAGCTCGTAGTCATGACTTACTAAATGCATGGAAGTAACCGGGTCGTAAAGTTCGAAATCCAAACTTAAGAATCCAGCCTCAATCATGCTCAGCACAATCGCAGTTGTTCCCATCTTCAAATAAGTTGCGCGATGGGACATGTTTGCATCGCCAATGATTACGTGAAGTCTGCGGAATTTATCTGGATCAGCATGAGGTTCATCTCGAGTGTTAATGATTGGCCTGCGAAGCGTTGTCTCCAAACCAACTTGCGCTTCAAAAAAATCAGCTCGTTGCGAGATTTGGAAGCCAGGCTCAATGTCGTCTTGTCCTATACCAACGCGCCCGGCGCCAGCAAAAATGCAGCGAGTGACAAAAAATGGCGTGAGGAATTTAATTAAATCTGTGAATGGCACATCACGTTGGACTTGGTAGTTTTCATGAGTGCCATAACTAACACCTTTTCCATCAGTATTGTTTTTATAAACAGTCAGTAACTCGCCACTTAATGTGCTGGCTAGCCGCGCACTTTGTTCAATAATCCGATCCCCGGCAAGATCCCAAAGCGCGGCGTCATAGGGGTTAGTGACCTCGGGCGAGGCATATTCTGGATGCGCGTGATCTACGTAATATCGGGCGCCATTTGGCAGGACTAAGTTTGCTAGTCCGTAATCATCATCAGTTAACTGACTTGGGTCCGCATCTGCGCGACTCATATCAAATCCACGAGCATCCCGAAGTGGGGACTCAACGTCATAGTCCCAGCGCATCCGGCGCAACCTGCTCGGCATCACAACATTTCCGTAAGCATTAACCACCTGGCTAGAGAGCAGCATTGGGTTGGCGCTGGCATCTCTTGGGTTTGAGATACCGAATTCGGATTCGATTCCCATAACGCGACGAACGGACATATCTAGTGCCTAGACGAAGGGTTTGCCGGAAAGCGAGGTATCGATACTGCGACCTGAATCAATACCCTTTTTCCCGTGTATCAAAGTTCGCATGAAGACGATTCGCTCCCCACGTTTGCCGGAAATCCGCGACCAGTCATCTGGGTTGGTCGTGTTTGGCAGATCCTCATTTTCGTGGAACTCATCCAGGCACGCTTGCAAGAGATGCTCAATGGTTATTCCCTTTTGGCCAACGGTCAAGAAAGATTTGATAGCGGCTTTCTTAGCGCGGCTCACTATGTTCTCGATCATTGCGCCGGAACTAAAGTCTTTGAAATATAAAATCTCTTTGTCACCAGTTGCGTAAGTAACTTCCAAGAATTCATTTCCTGCGCTCGTAGCGTACATTTCCTCAACTACCCGGTTGATCATCGCAGAGGTTGTTGCTTTGGCGTCGTTGTTGTGTACTGCTAGATCGACTTCGTTTAGCGGTAAATCTTCGGTTAAATACTTAGCAAAGATATCAAGGGCAGCTTGGGCATCAGGACGCTCAATCTTAATTTTCACATCAAGGCGACCTGGCCGCAGAATCGCTGGATCAATCATGTCTTCCCGGTTAGAAGCACCGATGACGATTACATTTTCTAAACTCTCCACGCCATCAATCTCACTAAGCAGTTGTGGCACAATTGTGTTTTCCACATCACTTGAGATACCACTGCCACGCGTCCTAAACAGCGAATCCATTTCATCAAAAAATACAATTACTGGGGTGCCCTCACTTGCTTTCTCGCGCGCACGCTGGAAGATAATGCGAATCTGACGCTCTGTCTCACCGACAAACTTGTTAAGAAGCTCTGGACCTTTAATGTTGAGAAAGTAACTTCGGCCCTCGCCAATCCCAGATATCTCAGAAACCTTTTTGGCAAGCGAGTTCGCAACTGCTTTAGCGATAAGTGTTTTGCCACATCCCGGTGGACCGTAGAGCAAGATGCCCTTTGGCGGTTTAAGTTCATACTCACGAAATAATTCCGGATGTAGGAATGGCAATTCAACCGCGTCGCGGATCATGTTGATTTGATCCGCAAGACCGCCGATGTCCTCATAATTAATGTCGGGAACTTCTTCCAAAACTAAATCTTCAACTTCGGATTTGGCGATTCTCTCGAATGCATATCCAGCTTTCATATCTGCCAGCAAACTATCGCCAGAGCGAAGGGCTATGTCGCGAAGTGGCGAAGCGAGGTGAACTACTCGTTCCTCGTCACTTCTGCCCGTGACAATAGCGCGCGCGCCATCCTCCAAAGTCTCTTGATAAATAACAATCTCACCTTGATCATCAAATGATCCGGCTACCACGACGTTCATTGACTCGTTCAAAATTACTTCTTGTCCTGGGCGAAGTGAACTTCGATCTACTTCAGGTGCCATAGCCACGCGCATCTTGCGACCATTTATAGTGACATCAACGAGTTCATCATCCGCGTCACCTAGGTAGATTGCGTAACCATTTGGTGGTGCGCTGAGTCGATCGACCTCTTCTTTGAGGCCAACTATTTGCTCGCGCGCTTCCCGCAGTGTTGCGGTTAACTTCGTGTTTGATTCTGACAAGTTATCAATTCGCACATTGAGCGCGCGCAACTGATCGGGTGCGGCTGATTCAGTCATGCTGACTCCTGATCTGGGCTCTCGGGCGAAGTGGACACTGCAACATTATCTAATCCACCTTTAGTTGGTCGGATCCGACGGGTAGGTAAGACAGTGCCTGGCGCCAGTTTGCGGGCAGTTACCAGAAAACCAGTATGTCCCTGCATTCTGTGATTTGGCCGCACAGCTAATCCCTCAAGGTGCCAAGGTCGTTGAATCAGTTCCTGACCCTCTGGATTCGTCCAGCGCTTATCAAGGCGTAGGTCCTCCACAAACCGCGACATCTGTGTTGTTGTCGCAACATAAGCGATTACAACGCCACCTGGCCGCAGAACTTGGGCGATGCTGTCGATACATTCCCAGGGGGCGAGCATGTCAAGGACAATTCGATCCACACTTGCTTCTGGCAACTGCGTGACTTTTTCCTGCAGGTCTCCTAAAGTGACTTGCCAATTAGTTGGCATCTCACCAAAGAAATTCTTAACATTCTTTTGAGCAATTTTCGCAAAATCTTCGCGGCGTTCGAAACTGTAGACATAGCCACTCGAACCAACTGCGCGCAGCAACGAACAAGTTAGCGCGCCCGAGCCAACCCCCGCCTCAACTACGACAGCGCCGGGAAAAACATCAGCTAACCCAACTATCGCCGCAGCGTCCTTTGGATAGACCACGGCCGCGCCTCTTGGCATACTTAAAACAAAATCCAGGAGCAGTGGACGCAAAGCCAAGTAGCTCATGTTTCCGGATGAGATTACAACTGATCCTTCGCTAACTCCGATCAATTCATCGTGCTTAATACTTCCGTGATTAGTATGAAATTCCCGACCTGCCTCAAGCACAATCGTGTGTTTACGCGACTTTGTATCCGTTAATTGAACCCGATCACCGGCCGCAAATTCTGCTGGGCGGGCAGTACTTACAACGCTCACAGATTCCATTCACCTAGTGTCCCAGTTTTTACTCTCCTGGCCCAACGCGCTGGGAGAAGCGCCAATAAACTAGAGCACAGTTGAAATGAATAGGGGTGCGCGGGCTTGGATCTAGATAAAGTTTTTCCGCGCGGTTCAACTATCGTGATAGCGGCCTTTGGTGGCTGGAATGACGCTGGACAGAGCGCAACAGATGCCCTCGAGCACCTGCTTGACGTCTGGCATTGCGAGGAGATCGTTGACTTGCCAGGTGATGAATATTACGACTACCAGTTCAATCGCCCTGAGATAAGTCTTGGCCTAGCCGGTGATCGAGAGATTGCCTGGCCTGGCACCACAGTATTTAAGGCCAAAGCGGACACTATGCCAGAAACCACCATCTTCTTAGTACATGGCGTTGAACCAAGTATGAAGTGGAAACAATTCTGCGCAGAAATCATGAGTCAATTGCAATTGGATAAAAACACGGTATTGGTAACACTCGGCGCCCTGCTGGCGGATGTAGCTCACACTCGCCCAGTTCCACTTAGCGGAACCACTTCCAATAAAGAAATCCAACTACGCACTGGTTTTGAAAGTTCCAAGTACGAAGGACCAACTGGAATTTTAGGAATTTTGCAATCTGAATTTGAAGTCCAAGGTATTCCATCCGTTGCGCTTTGGGCAGCGATCCCGCATTACGTGGCCACTCCGCCATGTCCGAAAGCTACATTGGCATTAATTCGCGGACTGGAAGATTTACTAGATACTTCAATACCAGTGGACATACTCATTGAAGAATCTCGGGCTTGGCAACTCGGTGTTGATGAAATGTCAACTGATGATGATGAAATATCTGAATATGTTCGGGGCTTAGAAGAAACCCACGACACCGCTGAATTACCGGAGGCTACTGGCGAGGCCATAGCCCGAGAATTCGAAAGATATCTACGCAGGCGAGAAAACTAGTACTTCATCTAGATCCTCGAGTACTTAACTAACAATCGAGCACTCTCTCGTAGAATCTAGTTATGCAACCTTGGGCGCAAGTCGACGTACCTCGGTTGCCCCTCTCATCTGGGGCGCCAGTTATCTACGATTCCCAAACTCAGAGTTTGCGGGAATTGCCGACAAATCGATCGGGGACGCTTTACGTCTGTGGGATAACGCCTTATGACGCCACACACATGGGTCACGCCGCAACATACGTGGCGTTTGACACTCTGATCAGGATTTGGCGCGCAAGTGGCGTCGAAGTCAAATACACCCAAAATGTAACCGATGTCGATGACCCGCTAATTGAACGTGCGTTAGCAACAGGCAAGGACTGGAAAGACATCGCAGTTGAACAAACCGCCCTCTTTCATAGCGACATGATCGCGCTTCGGGTTATCTCTCCGCAAAACTATGTTGGTGTTGTCGAGGCGATGGAATTGATCGAGCAAAGCGTGGTGGCGCTTTTGGCCAACGGTCTTGCCTACAAAGTTGACAATGATTATTACTACGACATGTCGAAATCAAACATGCTGGGAGAAGTTTCACATTTATCGCTCGATTCAATGATGACCATCTTTTCTGAACGTGGCGGCGACCCTGCTCGGATTGGTAAGCGTAATCCGCTTGATCCGATGTTGTGGCGAACTCGCAGCGCAAATGACCCGTACTGGCCATCGCAACTTGGTGAAGGTCGACCGGGTTGGCACATCGAATGTTCTGCGATTGCTACGCATTACCTGGGCAAGCAAATAGATGTGCAAGGCGGCGGTAGCGATCTAAAGTTTCCTCACCATGAGATGAGCGCAGCGCATGCCCAATCACTTACCGGGGTGAGCCCGTTTGCAACGAACTTTATGCATGCCGGAATGGTTGCCCTCGATGGCCAGAAGATGAGTAAGTCACTCGGCAACTTGGTTTTCGTTTCCAAGCTGCGAACATCTGGCGTTGATCCCATGGCAATTCGACTTACTCTTTTGCAGCATCATTACCGCAGTGACTGGGAATGGTTTGCTAGTGAACTAGAGCTGGCAACCACCAAGTTGGCGATGTGGCGCAGGGCTTTACGCCAATCTCAGGGCGCAATAAATGTGGTGGCTGAGTTAATGTCGATTCTTCAGCAAGATTTGGATACACCTTCTGCGATCGCACTAGT
>CAMBGF010000062.1 GCA_945866135.1 Bifidobacterium breve | reverse complement strand
GGCGGCCGAAACAAAATTGGAACCATGGCCGACTGGACTTGGAACTATTTAACCTTTGATCGTGGCAATCGACACATTATGGACTCGTTTTAACCAATTGCCGATTGGCATTTTCAGCCATTCACTCGCTATCCTTACTAAGTTGCCTTTGGGCGACACGGCAGATTGCCCGAGCGGCCAATGGGAGCGGACTGTAAATCCGTCGCGCAAGCTACAGTGGTTCGAACCCACTATCTGCCACTAGAAGGCGTTGAATCCGACGGGATTTAGCGCCTTCTTTATTTTCTGGCTTATTTCGAGTCAAACGCGAGAACAGTTTCCACCAAAACCGCAGCGCCATCGGCAGCCCAGTCCTGAGTGATTGCCTCATTTTCAGCGTGACTAATTCCCTTGTCGCAAGGAATGAAAATCATCGTGGTTGGCATCACTGCAGAAAGCTGGCAGGCATCATGGCCAGCGCCAGAAATCATGCGCTTGGATGTTTTGCCACAAGCCGATGCGGCCTGCTCAACTAGGTCAATTAGTTCGGAGGTGAAGTCTATGGTTGCCGAATCAAGTTCTTGCTTGCTAACTACTTCGACCCCGTACTTATCTGCAGTCTCTTTCAAGGCCTGGTTAAGCGAAGCTGTCATCACATCAAGCACAGCAACTTCGGGATTGCGGAATTCAACCATTAATTCCACGTGACCCGGGATCACATTGGGGGAGTTCGGAGTGACAACAAGGTGTCCCACAGTTGCGCGGCCTGTTAATGGTTGATCCAAACCGATTTGTTGCACGGCCTTGATCAAATGCGAGGCAGCAACCAGGGCGTCCCGACGAGTCTCCATTGGGTAAGTTCCAGTGTGACCTGACTGACCAGAAATTCCAATCCGGAACCAGCGCATGCCTTGCACCAAAGTGACCACGCCAATCTGCAAGTTCTCATCCTGCAGAATTGGTCCTTGCTCGATGTGTATCTCGAAGTACGCCTTGTGCTCAACTGGGGAAACTATGTCGATTCCGGCATACCCAATTTCGGTCAACGAGTTCCCTAGTTGAACTCCATCAACATCTTTTCGGACCAACAATTCATCAGCAGTAAATTTTCCAGCAAAGTACGCCGCGCCCATCATGGCTGGCGCGAAGCGAGCGCCTTCTTCATTAGTCCAAACTGCAACTTCAATTGCATGCTTTGTTTCAGTTCTAGATTCGTGCAACACTCGAAGCAATTCCAAGCCCGCCATCACACCATAGATTCCGTCATACTTGCCACCAAGTGGCTGGGAATCTAAATGTGATCCAACCAAAATAGCTTTTGCATTTGCATCACTGCCAGCCCGACGCATAAAAGTGTTACCAAGTGCATCGATGCGAACTGCGCAGCCAAGTTCACGCGCTGCCGCTACTACGTAGTCGCGAGCCTGGCCATCTTCCTTGGACGCGGCTAGTCGATGAAGTCCGCCTGCTGGAGTCGCGCCAAACACCGAAATTTCAGTTAGAGATTTCCAAAGTCGAGCAGAATCAATTTGAGGAGTGGTCATGCCTACGACTTGCGAACATAGTGGAAATCGCAATGCGAATCTCCACCCATGATGGTTTTGGTGCGGGTAATTTCGATACTTGGGTCATACCCAACTATGAATTCGAAATCTCTGGTGCAGGAAAGCAAGTTTCCAATTTCAGCAAGACCCATTTCTTGGTACATCTCGGCGTAAGCACAACGTGTTACTTCGTAGGTGTAGACCTCTTCGGATTCTTCGATAACTGTTGTGACTAAAGCATCATCTTTTTTCCATAAATCTTGGATTGCAATAAAAGTTAGGAGATTTGCGCCATTTGGTTCAGATGCGGCAAATCGGGCTCCGGCTTTTTGGGCATCTTCAGTGATGGCTTCTCGAATAATGTCAGCTGCTTTTTCTTGCCCCAGCTCGCGGACCATAATCTGGTAAATCGGATCAATGATGTTTGCCTCAATTCGCCGGCGCTGCAAGATACCTAATTGGTCATCTTGCGCCTGGGCGCTAACGCTCAAATTTTCACCTGATGTTGCCATGAATTTTCTCCCAATTTCAAAAGGTTTTTTCAATCGTAGTAGCCATAAGGAAAATGGCCATGCCAGAGATTTGCAGATAATTGCACTGAGCCTTGTTTTTGCCCAATTTCCCTGTAATGGCAGGTATTCGGTACGCTAGCGGGGCGCAGAAATGTGTGTCTGTAAGAAAAGACTGGCCCCCTTGGCACAGTGGTAGCGCACTTCCTTGGTAAGGAAGAGGTCGTCAGTTCGATTCTGACAGGGGGCTCGAATGCCGTGTTTACGCACGGTTTTAAGCCGGGGTAGCTCAGCTTGGTAGAGCAAGCGGCTCATAATCGCTGTGTCGCCGGTTCAAGTCCGGCCCTCGGTACGTAAAGGCAAGACCAGGTACACACCATGTGTACCTGCTCAAACGAAAGGCAAGAACATGGCACGTAACGATGTTCGTCCAAAGATCACTTTGGCATGCGAAGACTGCAAAGAACGCAACTACATCTCGCGTAAGAATCGTCGTAACGATCCTGACCGCTTAGAGATCAAGAAGCACTGCCCACGTTGCAACAAGCACACCACACACAAAGAAACTCGTTAATCACTTAACGTTTAGTTAGCGAACCTACGTTGATTGTTTAGGGGAATCCCATGGGAATGAACCGAGACATGATTGGTCATGTCTATCCAGCTTCACCGCCTTACTCGGTGACGGGGGAAAAGATTTCGGCTTTCGTTAAGGCATTGGGTGACACGAACCCTGCTTACGCAGACGGGACTGTTGCTCCACCAACATTTTCGATTGTGGTCACGATGAATGCCATGGACACCGCGTTCCATGACCCAGCTTTACAGCTTGATTACTCGCGCCTAGTACACAGTGATCAAAAGTTTGAATACATTCGTCCAATTCGTGTCGGTGATGTGCTAACTGTTAGGGCCTGCGTCGAAGAAATCAAGCCTCTTGGCACAAACGAGATTGCAACTTTCAAAACAGACGTTTTCTCTGGTGATGAACTGGTTGTTACCGGTTGGTCAAAGATAGTTGTACGAGGACCAGAGGCATGACACTAAAAATCGCAAACCTTTCAGTTGGCATGGATCTACCTGGTTTGGATTTAACCTTTACCCGTGCAGACCTTGTTGCTTACGCGCACGCCTCTGGTGATCTCAATCCAATTCATCAGGACGAAGCATTTGCTAAGTCCGTAGGCCTGCCTGATGTAATTGCCCACGGCATGCTGACCATGGGTCGCGCGATTCAGGTTGTCACGAATTGGGTTGGGGATCCAACGGCAGTTATTGAATATTCAGTTCGCATGACGCGTCCAGTTGTTGTGCCCGATACTGCTGAGGGCTCCGTTGTTAGCTTCACTGGAAAAGTTGCTCAAATTAATGATGATGGAACTGTGCAAGTTGAACTTGGCGCAGTCTTTGGTGACGTGAAGGTCCTAGGTTTAGCAAAAGCTACAGTGCGAATAGCACAATAGGAACATGATGCGCAGCCTTGCGGAACTGACCACATTACGCGTTGGCGGCACGCCTTCGTCATTAAATGTTGTCACCACACAGTCGCAACTTATTGCGGCAGTATCAGCAGCAGGCCCCGAGGTGTTAATTCTTGGTGGCGGAAGCAATTTATTAGTCAGTGATGATTTTGCTGGCGAAGTTATAAAGATTGAAACCCAAGGATTTACAAATGATGAATCTGCCTGCGCTGGCGCCTGGGTCACAGTCGAGGCCGGACATAACTGGGATGACTTCGTATCCGCCGCAGTCTCAAGCGGTTGGACGGGTATCGAGGGCCTAGCAGGAATTCCTGGCACAGTTGGCGCAACTCCAATTCAAAACGTTGGCGCTTACGGGCAAAGTGTTAGCGAAACAATTGCCCAAGTTCGCGCCTGGAATCGCAAGACTAACGAAGTAGAAATCTTGTTTGCTGCAGATTGTGAATTTGGTTACCGAACTTCAATATTTAAAGCTAACCCTGACACCTGGGTAATTCTTAGTGTCACCTTTCAATTGCCACTTGGCACGATGTCTTCGCCAATTAGTTATGACGAGTTAGCAAAAAAACTTGGTGTGAACCTTGGTGATCGAGTTCCAACTACAGATCTCCAGCGCGCAGTATTACAACTGCGCGCTGGAAAAGGAATGGTGCTCGATTCCAGTGACCATGACACTTGGAGTGTGGGGTCGTTCTTCATGAATCCGCGTGTCACCCAAGCACCAGAGGGCGCCCCAAATTGGCCAGAAGCAAGTGGCTCAGTAAAAGTAAGTGCTGCCTGGTTAATTGAACAAGCTGGTTTTGGAAAAGGCTTTACTTTAAATGGTCGCGCTGCACTTTCTGGAAAACACACTTTAGCGATTTCAAACCGAGGTAACGCAACAAGTGAAGACATTTTGGAGTTAGCTCAACACCTCCGCAATGGTGTTCTTGCAAAGTTTGCCATTGAACTTAAGCCTGAACCGCGCCTTATCGGCTTGTCTTTATAATTGCCGGGCTGCGGCCGGAAGTTAAGTGATTAATTCCACCTAATAATGCTCGTACCAAAATCAAACCTAAACAAATCGGCTAAAGAATTTTCGGTTGTTCGCAACCAGTCGATACAACCCCGCTGCAATCCAGGACATTGGCGGGATAAAAGTGAGCCAACCAATTGCGCCAAAAAGCCCGCCTCGGATTCGCAAGACTTTTCCAACTGCCTTAGCACCGCTGTAACGAATTGGATCTGAGTCTGGCTGTTCAATTAGCCAAACTGAATGTGCGAGCTGTTCTTGAGTTAGGTCGTAAGACTCACTTAACTGCGTGCTTGGCACGTTGATCCAGCCTGTTGGAACGATGTTGGCGAGCTTCTTAGCAGTGCGCTGACAAAACTCGCAATCACCATCAGTAATAAGAATTGCGGTAATCAAAATGGTGGCTCCGCACCACGAAGCATGTCTGCGAACGCACGTGACCAAGACTTAACGCTTTCCCAAAATGATTTGAGTTTGCTTAAGTCCTTGGAAGCCACAATTAATCCATAAATGGGTATCGGTAATTCTGGGCTGGCACCATGGTCTCCTTGATACTGCGATCACTTGTCCAGCGCATCAAGTTAATGGCAGCGCCAGCTTTGTCATTAGTTCCAGAGGCTCGGCCACCACCAAATGGTTGCTGACCAACAACGGCGCCAGTTGGCTTGTCGTTGATATAGAAATTGCCGGCCGCAAAGCGAAGGGCTTGCGACATTTCAGTTATCGCGTCTCGATCTTGGGCAATTATTGCTCCCGTTAGCGCGTACTTTGCCACGCTTTCCATTTGCGCCAAAGTATCTCGCCAGTTGTTGTCTTCGTAGACATAGATGGCAAGAACTGGGCCAAAGTATTCGTCCGTAAAGAATTCCGAAGTCGGGTCGGTTCCAACGAGCACAGTTGGACGAATAAACCAGCCTTGGCTGCCGTCATACTTTCCGCCCGCAGCAACTTCGATCGTCTTATCCGCATGCGCGCGATCAATGGCACCGGAAACTCGTTTAAACGCTTTTTCGTCGATAACTGCCGTCATGAAGTTACTAAAGTCAGATGCGTGACCTTGCTTGATGCCTTCAACTTCAGCTAAGAACTCGTCCTTTATTGCATTCCAAATACTGCGCGGCACATAAGCCCGCGAGGCAGCAGAACATTTTTGACCCTGGAATTCAAAGGAGCCACGAATCATTGCGGTAATCAGTGTTCGGTGCTCGGCTGATGGATGAGCAAAGATAAAGTCCTTGCCACCAGTTTCGCCAACTAGGCGTGGGTAAGTTTTGTAGTTTTCAATATTGTTACCGACGGTTTTCCAAAGGTGTTGAAATACTGGAGTCGATCCTGTGAAGTGAATTCCGGCAAGATCAGGATCAGCGAGCGCGACATCAGAAACTGCGATGCCATCACCAGTCACCATGTTGATCACACCAGGTGGCAATCCAGCAGCCATTAACAAATCCATTGTCATTGAAGCGGCAACTTGTTGGGTTGGCGATGGCTTCCACACCACAGTGTTACCCATGAGTGCTGGGGCAGTCGGTAAGTTTCCTGCGATCGCAGTGAAGTTAAACGGTGTGATTGCATAAACAAAACCCTCTAGCGAACGATGATCAGTTCGGTTCCAAACACCTGGGGAGGAGACGGGTTGCTCTTGCAAGATCTGGCGCGCAAAATGCACGTTGAATCGCCAAAAATCAATTAGCTCACAGGTTGAATCAATCTCGGCTTGGTAGGCAGTCTTGGACTGACCCCAAACGGTTGCGGCCAAAATTTTATTTCGCCACGGTCCAGACAA
>CAMBGF010000061.1 GCA_945866135.1 Bifidobacterium breve | reverse complement strand
AAGGCGCTTCGCGCAAAAGCTGAAGTGCATCCGATTGAAGCTGTTGGGCGCGACCTTCGCAAGTTGATGTCATGGGTTAAGACTGATGACAGTGACTATGTTGAAGGCACAGCCGGTCGTTAATTCGTTAAAAATGCGTGCGATACAGGTAGCCAACCCAGGTGGACCAGAAGTCCTCTCGGTAGTTGAGCTACCTGTTCCCGTATGTGGTCCTGACCAACTGCTAGTTGATCTTGCCTTCAGTGGTGTGAACTTCATTGATATTTACCAGCGGCAAGGCATTTATCCAATGCCAAGTCCGTATGTGCCAGGTCTTGAAGGCTCTGGAATTGTCATCGAAGTTGGTAGCGCAGTCTCTGGATTTTCAGTGGGGGACCAGGTTGCTTGGCCATCTGCTCTTGGTAGCTACTGCGAAATCCATGCTGTGAACGCAAGCGCAGTTGTTAAAGTTCCAAAAGATGTAGCACTTGATGCTGCTTGTGCGGCGATGTTGCAAGGTATGACGGCCCATTACTTAGTTACTTCACTGTATGAAATCAAACCCGGAAATTTTGCCCTTGTTCATGCTGGCGCTGGTGGAGTGGGGCAACTACTTTGCCAAATGATCTCGGCTCGTGGCGCGATTGCAATCGCAACTGTTTCAACGGACGCTAAGGCAGCCATTGCTACTAAAGCATGCGCCCAGCACGTTATTAGATATGACAAAGACGATGTGGCTGCAGAAGTTAAGCAACTCACTGGTGGACTTGGTGTTGATGTTGTTTATGACGGTGTGGGTAAAGCAACTTTCGAAGCAAGTCTTGCTTCACTAAAACGCCGTGGCATGATGGCACTTTTTGGTGGCGCCAGTGGAATGGTGCCAGACTTTGACCTGCAATCTCTGAGTCGAATGGGCTCACTGTTTGTAACTCGTCCAACTTTGGCGGATTACATTGCGGCCCCAGGAGAAATGCAATGGCGCGCTGACGAGATTTTTTCTGCCCATAGCGCTGGAAAACTAGATTTCGCAATTGGGAAAACATATGACTTAGCTGATGCGACTTCAGCCCATAGCGACTTGGCTGCACGCAAAACGACTGGAAAACTTCTCCTAGTTCCTTAGTCCATCAATGGTGACTTCTAGGTTTTTTTCACCTATAAATTTCGAGATAGGCTTGCGATATGCCAGCAGCATTAGTCACCGGGACTTTCAACCCACCTCATATGGGTCACGTAAAACTAATTAAAGCTGCGATTGAAAAGCGTGATCATGTTGTCATTGTTGTTCTTGCCCAGCCACATGATCGGTTAGCTGCTCACGATAGAGCTCGGGCGTTGCTGCAAGACTGCGTTGCTGAAGGCGTTGTTGAATCTGCCATGACGATTGTTCATGGCTATGAATCCACGCCTTACAAGCCAGATAATCCCGATGTTGCTAAATCAAATGCTCGAGTCATCGAAGCGCATTTGCGGCATACCCCGCCCGTTGATCTGCTGGTAACTTCAGAAATTAATGGTGAGCAATTCGCTCAACTTCTGGGACTGCATTGTTTTAGTTTTGATCCAGAGCGTACTCAAGTTCCAGTTTCATCAACTCAAATTCGGGAAGGGCTTGCGAAAAACTGGCACTTACTCGGTCCAGGGTCGCGCGAACTGCTCTCCATACGGGCTGTGTTTATTGGCGCAGAATCAACTGGTACGACGACAACGACATTGGCAGTGCAGGCTGAGTTAATAAAGCGTGGCGGAAACTTCACGAGCACGAATTGGATTAGAGAGTATGGTCGCGACTTGACCATGCGAAAAGCTGAGCAAGCCGAAGCCATGGGACTACCAGAGTATGAAGTCCCTTGGACAACAAATGACTTCGTGGAAATTGCAATCGTGCAACAGCAACTTGAGGACGTTGCAGCTCGAACTGGTGGACCAGTCGTTTGTTGTGACACCGATGTATTCGCAACCATCATTTGGGAACGGCGTTATCTCGGCGGAAAAGCTTCACTTCCAATGCCAGCAGACTCTCAGAATCGAATCTATTTTGTAACCCAACCTGATGGTGTGCCTTTCGTTCAAGACAAGATTCGAAACTCGGAAGGGCTCAGAGAAACTATGACCCGCGAGTTTGAAGATGATTTGATCAGCACTGGCCGTTCCTGGATGGCACTTGATGGAAGTGTCGAAACCAGAGTGGCAATCGCGCTTGATGCAATTGATGCAGCCATGGCACAAGCCTTCGATTTTCATACTCACTAATTCCAAGGTTCATTACTTTTTCAATAGCCCCAAGCTCTAAACTCGTAGGTATGCGTTCTGTAAAAACTATCCATGTTGTGAGTTGTCATGCCGAAGGTGAAGTCGGCGATGTAATCGTAGGTGGGGTAAATCCACCGCCAGGGGAAACGCTTTATGAGCAATCCAGATTTATTGCCTCTGATAATGAACTTAGACAGTTCGTTTTAAACGAGCCACGGGGTGGCGTATTTCGCCATGTAAATATGTTGGTTCCACCAAAAGATCCAAGAGCTGCGGTTGGATTCATAATTATGGAGCCAGAAGACACCCCCTTGATGTCTGGTTCAAATTCAATGTGTGTGGCCACTGTTGTTTTGGAAACAGGTATTGTTCCCATGATTGAGCCAGAAACTCATTTCTTTATGGAAGCACCGGCTGGGTTAGTTGAAGTTTTTGCAACTTGTAAAGAGGGCAAAGCTCTACAAATCAAAGTTCATAATGTCCCATCCTTTGCGGCCACACTTGATACCAAACTAGAAGTTGCGGGTTTAGGAACTTTAACTGTGGACACTGCCTGGGGCGGAGATTCTTTTGTAATTGTGAATGCAAAGGAACTGGGATTTAGGTTAGATCCCAGTGAAGCTCGCGACCTTGCTGTCATGGGTATTGGAATTACTAAGGCAGCAAACGAACAACTCACTTTTACGCACCCAATAATCGATGGTTGGTCCCACTTTTCATTTTGCCAACTTGCTATGCCAGTGTTTGAAGAAGATGGCATGCTCATCAGTCATAATGCCGTTGTAGTGCAACCGGGCAAGATCGATCGTTCACCGACTGGAACTGGATTATCGGCGCGGATGGCAGTTTTACACGCCCGAGGTGTGATGAAACTTGGCGATAGGTTGCGGGGCCGTTCCATAATTGGCTCTCACTTTGAAGGACGCGTTGAGCAGGAAGTAATGATCGGGGATAAGCCGGGAATCATCCCGTCGATTGCCGGCCAAGCTTGGCTAACTGGAACTCATCAGCACATGCTTGATCCAACGGACCCATATCCTCTTGGTTACATTGTCAGCGATACTTGGCCGCGTATTGGAAAAGATTAATTCCTAAATGCAAGAAGTCTCAAATCCTGCACACCTAGATTTTTCAGAGACCGGATTTTCCATTCGCTCTGATCAAGTTATGCAGGCCCGCGAGCAGCATTGGTATGCAACAACTAATTTTGGAATTGCAATTTTGCGATACGAAGATTCAAATGCGTTACTAAAGGACAAACGGCTTTATCAAGGAACTCGCAGATGGCCTTCACACTTTGACATCAAAGACGGCTTGCTGGCCCAGTGGTGGCCCGACATTATGCTCAGCATCGAAGGCGAAGATCACCTTAGGCTTCGTAAACTTTCTGGACCAGCATTTTCACCAAAAGTTCTTGAACCACTGATCCCAACTTTTTCAGAACTTGCGCATGAATTGATAGATGGTTTCTGTGAGCGTGGTACTGCAGAGTTCATGAGCGAGTTTGCCGAAGCATATTCAGCGCGGGTAATAACTGGCCTTCTCGGTATTGATAAATCCAGGTGGCGAGAGGTTGCAGATCTTGCAACAGAACTTGGTTATGTATTTAGCGTCACAATCAAAGATGACCTCGACGTTATTGAACACGGCTTGTCTGGATTATTAGAAATTTCGAAATCTCTAATTGAAAGCCGGCAAGGCACCGACGGTGAGGATTTTGTCAGCGCACTAATCAAGGCAAATTTAGATGGCAAGAAAATCACTGATCATGAATTGTTGATGTTAGTCAGTTTCATTATTTTTGCGGGCTTTGATACAACGCGAAATCAAATCGGACTCGGTTTGCAAACCTTCTCCAGTCACATGGCTCAGTGGCAAAGTTTGGGTAAGAACCCGGACTTGGCTCGCAGCGCAGTTGAAGAAGTCATGCGAGTTAACCCAACAATTACTTGGGTTAGTCGAGAGGCCTCAGTTGATGTTGAATACAAAGATCTATTGATTCCGCAAGGTAAAACCATTCACTTACTAACAATTCCTTCTGGTAGCGATCCGCGTCGTTTTGAAAAAGCAGAATTCGACATCACCGCCCAGCGGCCACCTCACTTTGGGTTCGGTGGCGGAATGCATCACTGTTTAGGGCATTATGTGGCTCGCCTTGATATGGCGCAGGCTTTTAAAGCACTTGCCGAACGCATCCCAGACTTTGAAATTCGCCAGGGCGCTTCTTATCTTCCGGATAGCGGCAACACCGGTCCGATTGAACTTCCAATAAAGTTCACACCTTCACCGCGCAGGACATAATGCCCGAGAAACCTAAATCTCCACCAAAATTGAAATCCATAAAGTCCATTCAGGCTTATCTCGCAACCCAAGATAAGCGACTAGGGCGATTCCTGGAGAATGCTCCGCTTTATCCAGTTGCAAAAGAACCAGCACATAACTCTCACTTTGAGACGATTATTTTTGCAGTTATTGGCCAACAAGTTTCTGGAAAAGCAGCGGACACCATAACCCATCGCTTAATTGCTAAAAGTGGTTCACCAGTAAAGCCAGCAAAACTTCTTAAACTTGGTCACTTACAGCTACGCGAAGCTGGATTAAGTAATGCAAAAGCGCGAACTATTCTCGAATTGAGCCAGGCAGTAGTCGAGGGTTTTGATTTGGAGTCAGTAGGTGAATTGCCGGACGAAGAAGTGATCAAAGAGCTGACGCAGTTCTGGGGCATTGGGCGTTGGACCGTAGAAATGTTCATGATGTTTCGCCTGGGACGCATGGATGTTTGGCCGATTGGGGATTTAGGTGTCAGGCGCGGTTGGGGAATTATTCAGGGACTTGGCTACACCCCAACTGAAAAAGAAGTAATCGGTGTTACTGATCACTTATCGCCATATCGAAGTGTGGTGGCTTGGCATTGCTGGCGAGCCACAGATGAAGAACCAGACTTCTGGTAGATGTGGCTGCGAAATCTTTGCAGATCATTTTCTTTTAGTTGACTTAGAATCAAGATATGTCAAAACCAATTGTTCTTATTGCTGAAGAGTTATCCCCTGCAACAATTGCAGTTCTGGGTGATGGTTTTGAAATTCGCTATTGTGATGGCGCAAATCGAGATGAATTACTGCCAGCCCTTGCCCAAGCTAATGCTGTTCTGATTCGCTCCGCAACGAAGTTAGACGCGCATGCAATTGCTGCTGCGCCAAATCTAAAGATAATTGCGCGTGCGGGAGTTGGACTAGACAATGTTGATATTCCAGCTGCCACCAGCGCTGGCGTACTGGTAGTTAATGCACCAACGAGTAATATTGTTTCAGCAGCCGAGTTAGCCGTTGCTTTACTTTTGGCAGTTGCCCGAAATGTTGTTCCTGCAAATCTGGCACTGCGGGAGGGTAAGTGGAAGCGTTCCCAATTTGGGGGAGTAGAACTACAGGGTAAGACTGTTGGCATCATCGGAATGGGCAAAATTGGTTTACTTGTTGCCCAGCGACTAGCTGGCTTTGACATGAAGTTTGTTGCTTATGATCCTTATGTGAAAGTTGCTCCAAGCGGTGGACCCTCGATCACAATGGTTTCTTTGGATGAATTGTTAACCCAATCTGACTTTGTAACCATTCACATCCCAAAGACTCCAGAGACTTCGGGCCTAATTAATGCAGCCGCACTTTCAAAAATGAAGCCATCGGCGTTTTTGATTAATGCTGCCCGCGGCGGCGTTCTTGATGAAGCAGATTTATTTCAGGCACTGCAGGCAGGCAAAATTGCTGGCGCTGGACTAGATGTTTACGCAATGGAGCCTTGCATTGATTCACCATTATTTGCACTGGACAACGTAGTTGCCACTCCACATCTTGGGGCCTCCACTGAAGAAGCTCAAGAAAAAGCTGGAATTGCAGTTGCCGAATCAGTAGTCGAAGCTTTTGCTGGCCGAGAAGTTCCGGGCGCAGTAAACGCTAGTGAAGTTTCAGCTAACTAGTTAAACCCTCACGAAATAGCGCAACCATCTGATCAATCTCATCTGCGCTCGTGGTTAGCGGCGGCGCTACTTGCATCGCGCCACCCCAGATAGCGCGGGAAATTACGCCCA
>CAMBGF010000060.1 GCA_945866135.1 Bifidobacterium breve | reverse complement strand
CATTTGATTATGTTGGGACGGCAGATTCCGCCTCGATTAAGCGGACAGTTGATCCATGGCGGGCGCTACTTCATAGCGGGCATTGGTATCTGGTCGGATTTGATCAAGATAAAGGTGAGACTCGGATGTATCGCACCGACCGGATAGTTGGGGAGATCTCTGAGCTGAAACAAAGCGTGCTGGAGCCGATGCCAAAAGATTTCGACATCATCTCATTAGTGTCGCGCTGGGAAATCATTGACCAAGGCAAAAACACAGCAAAAATCAACTTGAAGCCGGGTAAGGGAGCGTCCTTACGCCTACTTGCGACTGAAATTAGCGTTGGACAAGAGTGGGACACTTTAACAATTCCTTATTTTCACGACTCGCAGATTATTGGCTTGATCGCCAGCTCGTGCGATGTAGCCCGCGTATTGGAACCCAAGTCGTTACATGAAAAAGTAACCCGGATAGTAAAAACAACTTTGTCGGTGCACAACAATGGCAAATGATCTTGAACTATTAATTGAGATGCTGCCATGGATGGTGGCAAATAACGGTGCCTCGCTTAGTGAAGTTGCAGCGCAGTTTGAGATAACTAATAAGGACGCCCTTGAATTGATTAGTCAGCTAGTGGTTACCGGTCCGTCACAAGATGGTGGCGGGTTGGTGGACATTGATTTCGAAGACGCAGAATCAATATATGTCTCTGATGCAAAGTCGCTAGATCGACCAATTAAGTTCACCAGTTTAGAAGCGACTACTTTGCTGGGTGGTTTACATTACTTGGAGCAGTTTCCGAGTCTGGCTAGTTCCGAGATTGTCGCAGGATTGATTACCAAAATTCAATCGCTGCTCCCAAGTTTGGAAAGTCCAATCAGTGTTATAGCTGCTCCAATACATAGCGCGGTCTATGAAGTATTAGCTTCAAGTATCGAGAGTAAGCGTGCAGTACAGATTTCCTACGGCGCGGTGTCAAAGGAAGATGTATCGGATCGACTAGTTGATCCAGTTCAGCTTTACGTAAGAGACGATTTCACTTACTTGCAAGCCTGGTGTCGCCGCTCCCAAGCATGGCGCAATTTCCGGCTAGATCGAATCATGGCCGCCGTTCAAAGTGAGCAGCCCCTGGAAGTTCCAGTTGATATTGTCGAAACGCAGGAATCGCGCGAATATTTAGCAGTCATCGAATTAGATAAGGCGTATTACGGCCAGCTTGATCAAGTGGACATCATTACATTTAAGGAATACATGTGGCACGCCGTGGAAGTGCAACTCAAGGTCTATTCCAGAGATTGGCTGATCTCGATGATCTTGGCATCAGGTGGTCGAATGCGGGCTATTGGACCACCTGATTTGATCCAGGCCCTGGTAGAACGGGCTAAGGGTTGGGAATAGCCAAGCCCATGTCATGCGATAACGTTAGTTGAATCGAGTCAGGAGAAATCATGCGAGCTTTATTCGAGTCACCAGCCGGAATTATTCTGCTGTTGCTTGTAATTGTTCTTTTCGGTGCCCGCAGGTTACCTGAAGCTGCAAAGAGCGTAGGAAAATCGATCAAGATTTTTAAGACTGAACTGGACACTGATAAGACCAAAAACGATCCAGATTCAAGTCCAAGTAGCGATAAGAACTAAATCCTTCGATGTCCGATATTTCGGTCGAAGCCGAGCGCTCGGATGGCATGACGCTAATTGAACATTTTACGGAGCTACGTAAACGACTTGTGCGAAGCGCCATTGCATTACTTGTTTGCACGGTTGCGGTCTGGCAGCAATTTGAAACTTTGTTTTCACTCATCCGCAAACCCTACGACAGCGTGCAGGGGACTGGCTCTAATGCAGTACTTGCATTAATGGGAGTTACAAGTGGGTTTTCGTTACAGCTTAAAGTTTCTCTCGCTGCCGCCACTGTACTTTCGAGTCCGATTTGGATTTATCAAATTTGGCGCTTTGTCTCGCCTGGGCTTAAACATAATGAACGCCGATGGGCCTATTCATTCACGGCTGTTGCTGTTCCACTATTTTCAGCTGGGGTAGCGCTGGCTTATTTTGTGATGCCCCGAATGCTGGACATTCTTTTCACTTTCACTCCAACTGATGTGCAGAATGTCACCAGCGTTGAGAGTTATCTGAGTTTCTTTCTCCACCTAGTGCTATTTTTTGGCATTGGATTTTTACTGCCCTTAATTTTGGTCACGCTTAATTTTGCGGGTGTTTTAAGTGGCGACCGGCTACGCGCTGCTTGGCGTTGGTTGATACTCGGCAGCTTTGTTTTTGGCGCAGTTGCTACCCCTAATGGTGATCCATTAGCAATGACTTTTGTGGCACTGCCCATGATTGGCTTAAGTATTATTGCCGTTGGGATTGCGCTCTTGAATGACAGACGCAGGGAACGAGCAATGGCAGCAAGACTCGAGGCCTAGGAGTGTATGCACTTCTGATTAAGCCCAAAGTTAAGCAAACTCGAAGTGGCCGCAAAATACTGGCGACAATAACTGAGTTCGGGGCAATTGAGTTAGCAGGAGCGAACATCTCGCAGTTGCGAAGAGAATTGGAATCCTTGCAATCTGTTCACCAGGATTTAGTAGTTGTTGCCTGTGGCGGAGATGGCACGGTGCACCTTGCACTCAATTCCTTGCCAGACATGCAAATACCAGTTGCAGTTGTACCACTTGGGACTGGAAATGACTTTGCAAGATTTATCGGCATTAAGAATCCGAGTGAAGGACTCAAAGTTTTAAGTGATGGCTGCGCTACGACAATAGATCACGGGGTAATTACATTGTCGGATGGGGAGACCAGGAAATTTGTAGGTGTTGCTTCATGTGGTTTTGACGCTCAAGTTAACGAACGGGCTAATAGATATCGCGGACCTACCGGAACACTTAAGTACCTATTCGCGTTGCTTATTGAGTTAAGTAAGCTCTCGACTCGCCAGTTGGACATCCTTATTTCTGGTGAAGTGCGACGTAGCGAAAGATTGACGCTAGTAGCAATAGGAAATACCACTTCATATGGTGGCGGAATGAAAATGTGTCCAACTGCCGATGCCCATGATGGCTTACTTGAAGTGACGTTTGTTGCAAAAGTATCTAGGCGAGTGCTTCTTCGGGTTTTGCCGAAAGTTTTCTGGGGTACCCATGTGAAGCATCCATTGGTAACCCAAACAAGTTGCACCACTATTGATATCAGCGGGGAGGCATTCCCGGTCTATGCCGATGGCGAGCGAGTGGGTGTAGGACCAGTTTCGGTACACGTTGTTCCAGGGGGGCTGCGAGTGTGGCAAGCAAAGCCAGCAACTACGCCGTAATCTTGGACTATGGAACAGTCGCCGGCCGCCAAATATGCAGCCGCGAAATCCAGAAATAGCGACTCGCAAGGACTACTTGGTTCATTCCAAGAATCCCTTAGCTTTACCCTGGACGACTTTCAACTAAATGCCTGCCGCGCCATAGCCAAAGGATCTGGTGTCTTGGTGGCTGCGCCTACTAGCGCTGGCAAAACTGTGGTTGGTCAATTTGCGGTCTATACCGCGCTTTCAAAGCAGTCGAGGTGTTTCTACACCACACCAATTAAGGCTTTGTCGAATCAAAAATTCAACGAGTTTGTTGACTTTTATGGCGCTGAAAACATCGGACTGCTAACTGGCGATAGCAGCATCAATGGTGATGCCCCGATAGTGGTTATGACTACTGAAGTGCTTCGAAACATGCTTTATGAGGGTTCAACTGGACTGCGCGGTTTAAGCCATGTCGTGATGGACGAAGTGCACTACTTAGCAGACCGAAACCGGGGCGCGGTTTGGGAAGAAGTGATTATTCATTTATCGGAATCAGTTTCTGTTGTCGCGCTATCAGCCACGGTTAGTAATGCCGAAGAATTTGGCGACTGGTTGCGAACTGTGCGAGGCGCAACTGAAGTAATAGTTGAAGAACATCGCCCAATTCCGCTTCATCAACATGTCATGGTTAGTGATGAACTTCATGATCTATTTGTCAATACTGCCAGAACCAAAGTCAGTCCCGAATTACAGCGGATAGCCCGTAATGATCGATCTCAATCGAGCCATGGATATGGTCGAGGTAACCGATTTAGAAGTAGATACACACCCTCACGAGTTGACGTAATTGAAGCACTGGAGAAAGCAGATTTGCTGCCAAGCATTACCTTTATTTTCTCGCGAGCTGCTTGCGATGACGCGGTGTCCCAGTGTTTAGCCGGTGGGGTAAGTGTTACGAGCCCGCAGGAGCGACTGGAGATTCGCGGCATAGTTGATGCACATTTCCCGGAAGCAAGTTCTGAAGAATTGCGGGTCTTGGGGTTTGCTTCTTGGTGTGAAGGACTCGAGCGCGGTATTGCTGCGCACCATGCTGGGCTGCTTCCAGCTTTCAAGGTTGTAGTGGAGCAATTATTTCAAGCTGGCTTAGTGAAAGTCGTCTTTGCCACTGAAACTTTGGCGCTTGGCATCAATATGCCTGCGCGAAGTGTTGTTCTGGAAAAACTTACTAAATGGAATGGTTCGGTACATGCCCCAGTTACCGCCGGGGAATACACCCAGCTCACTGGGCGCGCGGGTCGCCGCGGTATCGATACCCAGGGACACGCCATCGTGGTGTGGCATCAAGAACTTGATCCAGACTCACTAGCTGGACTGGCAAGCGCGCGAACTTATCCCTTGAAGTCAAGCTTTAAGCCGTCTTACAACATGGCAATAAATCTGATCGGAAAGTTTGGCACCCATCGAGCGCGAGAGTTGTTGGAATCTTCCTTCGCTCAGTTTCAAGCAGATAGATCTGTTGTCGGGATGGCAACGCAGATGCGTCGAAATGAAGATGCAATTGAGGGCTACCAGGATGCGATGGAATGTCATCTAGGTGATTTCGCAAGTTACATGAAATTGCGCCGAACTCTTTCGGATTTAGAGAAAGATACTAAGCGTGATGGCGTGCGCGAGCGCCGGAATGTCGCAACAAATTTTTTGAGCGAAATTACGCGTGGCGATGTGATCGTCATTGACTCGCAGCGTCGATCAAGTGTGCCATTCGTTGTACTCGATGAGGCCCGCGATTTTGATGACCCACGACCAAGAGTTATGTCACTTTCCAGGGTTGTTAAGCGGATTAGTTTCGCAGATGTTGGAGATCAAGGACGAATCGTAGGGCGCGTTAATTTGCCAGCGACTTTTGATTCCCGTTCACCAAAGACGCGTAATTGGTTGGCAGACCAAATGGCAGTGGTCGCAAAAAGTGTGCCGAATGATACGAGCGAAAAAGTTTCTGATTCCAAAGTAGAAACTGAACTTTCCAGGTTACGCAAAGCAATCCGCGCACATGTTTGTCACGGCTGCAGCGATAGGGAAGAGCATGTGCGTTGGCATGAACGGATTTTTTCGACTCGGCGTGAAATAGATAAATTAGAGTCAAAAGTCGCGACCAGAACCAGCTCAATCGCCAAAGAGTTCGATCAAATTTGTGCAGTGCTAACTGAGCTGAAATATCTCGAAATCACCGAGAATGGCCACTCAGTAACCGATGCGGGCGCTGTTTTGGGACGAATCTACTGTGAGTTGGATTTACTAGCTGCAGAGTGCTTGCGCAGTGGGATCTGGAGCAAGTTGTCACCGGAACAAATGGCAAGCGCCGTGAGCACCTTGGTGTTTGAATCCAGGCGCGATGACGGTCGCGATCCGCAAAACATTCCCGATGGTGAACTTGGAATTTCCCTTACCGAGATGGTTTACAAATGGGGAGAGCTTAAGGAAATTGAAAACCAATTCCGCATGGATTCATTACGCGAAATGGATCCCGGGTTTGTTTGGTTGACTCTAAAGTGGGCCCGCGGTCAATCAATTACGCAAGTTCTAAAAAGTACGGATCTCCAACCAGGTGATTTTGTGCGCTGGACTAAACAAGTCATTGACTTACTGGGTCAAGTCTCCTTAGCAAGTGATGATCCTAAAGTTGCTCGCGATGCACGGGCATCCGGTGATCTCATAAGTCGAGGCATAGTCGCTTGGTGATGGAATATGAGTGAGGATCGCAATCTATATTTCGACACGGCAACTCTCTACTACCGGGCATTTTATGCCGTCCCAGAAAGCATTGTCGCCCCAGATGGCACGCCCTCCGGAGCGGTGCGCGGCTTCTTGGACATGGTTAGCGCAATTGCTAAGCAATTCCCAGCGAAGCAAGTAGTTTTTGCTTGGGATGATGATTGGCGGCCACAGTGGCGCGTGGATTTAGTCCCTTCTTATAAATTGCATCGCGTGGCCGAAGAAGTATCAGAGCAACCAGATGCTGCCTTTGAAGTGATCCCAGATGCGCTATCACCACAAATTGGGGCCATCAGCCATCTGCTCGACGCTATCGGTTTACCTAGAATCGGTCAGCTAGGTCATGAGGCTGATGATGTTCTTGGCGCACTTGTCGCAAAATCAACAGGGCGATGTGATGTGGTAA
>CAMBGF010000059.1 GCA_945866135.1 Bifidobacterium breve | reverse complement strand
GGCCTGGTCTGTGCGTCCTGGAAGCAAATGGTCAGTAATCCGAAGCAGTGCTGCTGCTTTTTCATCACCCTCAAGAACCTCGCAAGATCCCAGCGCTATCACGCATCGGTAATTCATGCTGGATTCAAACGCACTACGCGCTAGCACCACGCCATCAAGCAATGTGACGGTTAAGCAACAAGGTTGTCCGGCTGCTAAATTTTTAAAAAGTCTTGAGGCTGTTGATCCGTGAAATAGCACTCGATCACCATCTCGGGCATAACCAACTGGCATTACGAAGGGTTGACCATCGACTACGCAGGAAACGTGGGCAACTAATCCGGCGTCAAGAATTTCATTTACTTTTGACCGGTCTGTGACAGCTTTTTCAGGAAAGCGACGGACCGCTGTGCGGTCCGTCGCGCCAACTTTGTTTTGCACTAGAGAATCTTTTGACCTTCAGTAAGAACGTGACGCAAGATTTGTTCAATCTCATCAAACTCGCTCTGGCCAATTATTAGCGGTGGTGCTAGCTGAATTACCGGGTCCCCGCGATCATCGGCGCGACAGTAAAGACCATTTTCGAATAACGCCTTGGATAAGTAGCCACGAAGTAATCGCTCGCACTCATCGTCATTGAATGATTCTTTAGTTGCCTTGTCCTTAACAAGTTCAATGCCGTAGAAGAAGCCCTCGCCTCGAACATCACCAACGATGTCAAGATTGTTAAGCTTTTCCAAAGTCTTACGGAATTGATTTTCGTTGTCTCGAACGTGCTGATTAATGCCTTCTTTATCAAATATGTCCAAGTTAGCCAGTGCCACTGCCGCTGAAACTGGGTGACCACCAAAGGTATAGCCATGCGCGAAGTAGGTATTGCCCTTCTTGAATGGCTCAAAGACTTTGTCGCCAACAAGCATTGCGCCAATTGGGGAGTAGCCCGAAGTCATACCCTTTGCACAAGTAATGATGTCTGGATCAACACCAAAGCGCTTCATGGCAAACATGTCGCCGATTCGCCCAAATCCAGTGATGGTTTCATCTGCAACCATCAACACGTCATACTCATCACAAATTTCGCGAACTCGCTCTAAGTAACCCGGCGGTGGTGGGAAACAGCCACCTGAGTTTTGAACTGGTTCTAGAAACACGGCAGCAACTGTGTCAGCGCCTTCAAAAAGAATGGCTTCTTCAATTCGGTTAGCAGCCCAGCGGCCAAAAGCCTTGATGTCATCTTGGTGATATTCGGCGCGGTAAAAGTTGGTGTTAGGTACCCGGAACCCACCAGGAGTTAGTGGCTCAAAGTATTTCTTGGCATCTGGAATTCCAGTGATAGCCAACGCACCTTGTGGTGTGCCGTGATAAGCAACTGCGCGACTGATTACTTTGTGCTTCATTGGCTTGCCAATTAACTTGTAATACATCTTCGCGGCTTTCCAAGCTGATTCAACAGCTTCGCCGCCACCGGTAGTGAAGAAAACTCGATTCAGCGATGCTGGCGCGTAACTGATCAGGCGGTCCGCAAGTTCAATTGCTTTAGGGTGCGCGTAAGACCAAAGTGGGAAGAATGCCAATTCCTGCATTTGCTTTGCAGCTGCTTCGGCAAGTTCGCGGCGACCATGACCTAATTGCACCGTGAATAGTCCAGCTAGACCGTCAAGGTACTTTTTGCCATGCTCGTCATAAAGGTAAGCGCCCTCACCACGAGTAATGATTGGAACTTCTCCGCCATTTTCAAATATCGAATGGCGAGTGAAGTGCATCCAGAGTCGATCTCGAGCCATATCTGACAGGGCCGAATTTGTTGTGCGTTCTTCTAGTGCAGTCATTACATATCCAATGTCTTCGGTTAGCGGGTTCCCCAGGTATAGCTCTGCTTGCGCAGTTTCAAATACATGAATGTTTCCGTGCGCCGGACCCCAGGAATCGCACGAATTTTACGATTGATCACTTCAAGAAGTGCTTCATCGTCTTCACAGACAACTTCGAGAATTATGTCGAAGCTTCCTGCTGTCAGGATGATGTAACTGATTTCATCCATACCTGAAAGCAAGTCTGCGACTGCCTCCATGTCACCATCTACTTCAATTCCGATCATCGCTTCGCGATTAAACCCAACTTGAAGTGGATCAGTTACGGCAACGATCTGCATGACTCCGGTTTCTAGGAGCTTGCTTACCCGCTGGCGAACTGCAGCCTCTGATAAACCAACTGCCTTACCGATAGTTGCGTAGGGACGGCGGCCATCTTGCTGGAGTTGCTCGATGATGGCTTTTGAGACGTCATCAAGAACTGCAACCTTTGCCATGGCTCTAGTTTCAATGGTTTTCGTCGTAAAAACAAGTGAAATCGCAGGATTTATCGAAAATAGATACGAATTTCGTAGTTTTTTCCAGATTTGAGTCAAGATATCGCAAAAAAAGCCCCTGACAGCATGGCTAGTTCATAGGTATTGTGGAGGCAATCAATTAAACCCAACACTCTTTTAAAGAAGGAATATCCAATGAGTCACTATCAAGTTCTTAATCCTGCAACCGGCGTCGTTGAACAAGAATTCGCAACGGCAACTGACGCGCAGTGCCTTGCTGCAATTACTTCTGCAGATAATGCACATAAAGCATGGACCAAAGTTCCAGTAGCGCAGCGCGCTGCAATTGTTCATCGCATTGGCCAGCTACACATTGATCGTCAAGACGAACTTGCTGCGATCATTAATCGCGAAATGGGTAAGCCATTAGCTGATGCTGCAGGTGAAGTTGAATTTTCCGGTTACATCTATCAGTACTACGCAGACAATGCCGTTTCACTACTGGCAGACACACCTATCGAACTATCGGGTGGCGAAGGAACGGCGGTAATGCGCAAGTCCTCAGTTGGCGCCCTGCTTGGAATTATGCCGTGGAACTTCCCGGCGTACCAAGTTTCCCGCTTTGCTGGTCCAAACCTGGTAGCAGGCAACACCGTAATTTTGAAGCACGCGCCGCAGTGCCCAGAGTCTGCTCTGGCAATTGCAAAGATTTTCGCTGACGCAGGTGTGCCAGATGGTGTGTATGTAAACCTATTTGCATCTAACGAGCAAATTGCAGACATGATTCCACACCCAGCAATTCGTGGTGTTTCGCTAACTGGTTCCGAACGTGCGGGCGCAGCAGTTGCCGAAATTGCTGGCCGCCACCTTAAGAAGTGTGTGCTAGAACTTGGTGGCTCTGATGCTTTCATCTTGCTCAGCACAAAGGATATGGACGCAGTTATCGAATCCGCAGTTTTTGCCCGTATTGATAACACTGGTCAGGCATGTAACGCGGCAAAGCGCATGGTTGTCGTTGATGGTCTTTATAACGAATTTGTTGAAAAGTTCACTGCCGCAATGATGTCAGCAGAAATATTAAGTCCACTTAGCTCATTACGGGCTGCCGAAATTCTTGAAGAGCAAGTTAATCGCGCAGTAAAGCAAGGTGCAAAGCTAGCAAGTGCCGGTTCCCGAAATGGTGCCTTCTTCCCAGCCGGTGTTCTTACTGAGGTAACTGCAGAAAACGAAATTTTCCGCGAAGAACTTTTTGGTCCAGTTGCCCAGATTCATCGCGCGAAGGATGAAGACGATGCAATTCGCATTGCCAACGATTCGCAATTTGGTTTGGGTTCATACTTATTTACTACCGATGACAAGCAAGCGCTGCGAGTTGCAGATGCCCTTGATACTGGAATGGTTTACGTAAATGGCGTTGGTATGGATGCCCCGGAACTTCCGTTCGGCGGCACTAAGCGCTCTGGTTTCGGCCGCGAACTTGGTCCACTTGGAATTGAAGAATTCCTTAATAAGAAGCTCATCCGTATTAACGGCTAATCACCTACCTAAAAATGGGCATCTCTTAATCGAGGTGCCCATTTTGCTTGTTGCTGATAAACAATTGCTGCCTAATTAGCGAATTTATTTTGCAGGTGTGCTTAAATGTAAGAGCAAGGGGATCGTCTGTAGAGGCGGCCGATTGGCACTAGGAAATCAAGGCCTAGTGAACTTAGAGAAAGGGACTGGTGGGATCCGGATTCGCGAATCAGCGAACCTCCGACAGACACTAATGCTGGCAAATTTGCCAGACACATCTGATCACCAGTGAGACCCCCTCACCCAATCGTTTGGACTTTTGCAATGGTTTTTACACACCTACCTTCCTCACATGTTTTACCGTCCCTAGCCGATATTTGGCAGGGCTCATACTGGCTCGATGATGAAGCTGAACCACTCAATGATGCTTCGCGCGTAGTTGGGAATTTAACAGCTGACTTATTAATAATCGGAGGCGGATTCACTGGCCTCTGGGCAGCAATTGAAGCTAAGCAACACAATTCAAATTTAGATGTTGTCTTAGTTGAAGGAGACGCAGTAGCTCGCGGTGCATCGGGTCAAAACGGCGGCTTTGTTGCGGCCTCACTTACTCACGGTTTTGCAAACGGTCTTGATCGTTGGCCAAATGACATTGCCAAGTTGACTCAACTGGGTCACCAAAACTTAAATGAAATGGAACAGTTCATAATCGATCGAAAAATTGATTGCGACTGGATGCGCGTCGGTGAAATGGATGTCGCCACCGAGGATTACCAAGTCACTGAACTGCAAGAAGTTATTGATGTGGCAAAACCATATGGCGAAGAACTTATTTGGCTGGATCAAGGCGAAACTCGACGTCGCCTAAATTCACCTACCTACCTTGGCGCATTGTTTAATCGCAACAATGTGGCAATTTGTGATCCAGCGCGTTTGGCCTGGGGACTTCGTGATGCTGCCCTTGAACTTGGCGTGAGAATCTACGAACACAGCAAAGTAACCGAACTCGATGAACGCGGGGATCGTGTTGCCGCAAAGACCGAGTTTGGCAGCGTAACTGCCCCCAAGGTGTTACTGGCAACTAATGCCTTCCCGCCGCTTTTGCGCCGACTTAAGTATTTAATGGTTCCGGTTTACGATTCAGTTTTAGTTACCGAGCCATTGAGCGAGCAGCAACGCCGCGACATTGGTTGGGCGGGTAATGAAGGCGTCAGCGATAGTGGCAATCAATTCCATTACTACCGACCAACTGTTGATGGCCGAATCCTTTGGGGCGGATACGACGCGACTTATCACTTCCGCAGTGGCTTTGGCGTCCAGCACGAACATTCAACAAAGTCCTGGCCAAAATTAGCTGATCACTTTTTCTCAACTTTCCCACAATTAGAAGGTTTGCGTTTTGAATATGCCTGGAGTGGCGCGATTGATACTTGTACTCGCTTTAGCGCATTTTGGGGCACGGCGATGAAAGACAAAGTGGTTTATGTTGCGGGTTATACGGGACTTGGAGTTGGGGCATCCCGGTTTGGTGCCCAAGTATCGATCGACAAATTGTTGGATCGTGATACCGATCGTCGAACCCTCGAGATGGTGAACACTTTGCCGATTCCGTTCCCACCTGAGCCATTTAAATCAGCCGGAATTAACTTCACTCGCTGGTCACTTGATAAGGCGGATCGCAATAGCGGTAAACGCAATATCTGGCTACGTACCCTTGATCGGCTAGGCATGGGATTTGATTCTTAATTGGTAACAGAAAGTTGATTTTCAAGAATTAGGTAGTTCCTGCGTTGTAGTGTGGGCGACATGAAAACTGGTTTTGTTTGGAATGAACTTTATGGCTGGCACGATACTGGAACTTCGGCTGGTCATGCATTTGCAAGCACAAAAGTGCAGCCATATGAACACTACGAAAGCAGTGAGACTAAAACTCGCTTTGCTTCGCTAATTGAAGTTTCTGGCCTTGGCCAGCAACTAGTTAAGATTCCTGCAATTACAGCAACTGAAGCTGACATTTTGCGAGTGCACACGAAAGAATACCTTGCTCGAATCAAAGCTGAAAGTTTGCTACCTAAGGGCGGCGATGCCGGAGACGGCGAATCACCATTTGGCAATGGTGGCTATGACATCGCAGCACTTGCTGCTGGTGGGGCAATTGAAGCGCTGCGCGCCGTAGTTAATGGCACAGTAAATAATGCATATGCGTTAGTGCGTCCACCTGGACATCATGCTCGGCCAGAAACTGGAATGGGTTATTGCATTTTTGCAAATGCAGCCATTGCCATTCAAAACGTCAGAGAAACATTGGGCGTACAGCGGGTAGTTGTTGTTGACTGGGACGTTCATCACGGTAACGGTACGCAAGAAATTTTTTATTCTGACCCAAATGTTTTATGTATCTCAATTCACCAAGACAATCTATATCCAGCTGATAGTGGCCTCATTGATGACATTGGTGGGGCAGCAGCATCTGGTTCAGTAATTAATATTCCGCTACCTGCTGGTTCTGGTAATGGCGCATATGTTGAAGCTTTAGAAAAAGTTGTACTTCCTGCAATTCGTAATTTCTTACCTGATGTGATTGTGGTGGCATCTGGTTTTGACGCTAGCGCAGCTGACCCGCTTGGCCGCATGTTGGTTACCTCCGCGGGTTACCGCCAACTAACTGAGCTATTACTTAATGTGGCTGATGAAGTTTGCGAAGGTAAATTGATGATGACGCATGAAGGCGGCTACTCACCGATTTATGTTCCATATTGCGGTTTGGCAGTTCTAGAAACTATGTCTGGGATTAAAACTGATGTGCCAGACCCATTCGGAGA
>CAMBGF010000058.1 GCA_945866135.1 Bifidobacterium breve | reverse complement strand
CCAACACCGTGCATGGCGGTATAGACACTTTTGATTTCGCTGCGTTGCGCAGTTGTAGTTGGTCCACCAGTAATCAAATGTGTGATCGTCTCAACGTAAGACTTAGTAACGCTTTCCGATAAAGTCTCAATCTCAGCGGCAAGATTTATCTCCCGCACATCAACTACAGATCTAATTTGTTTTGAAATTTCGGCATCCACAGGTGTTACTATCTGTCGGCCATCACCTAAATAGACTTTGTAGCCATTGTCATGCGCCGGATTGTGGCTTGCCGTGACCATCACTGCCGCGCACGCGCCTAACTGTGAAATTGAATATGCAAGAACTGGTGTTGGAACCACGTGACTAAAAATTATTGGCTTGAGTCCGGCCCCTGCCATAACTTGCGCAGTGTCAGTTGCAAAAACCTCGCTGTTATAGCGCGCATCAAAGCCAATAACTATCGATTGACCAACGCAGCCGTTGGAAACTAGATACTTTGCTAGTCCAGCAGCTGCTTGTAGAACCGTCACCCGATTCATGCGATTTGGGCCAGGACCAAGGGCGCCACGTAGACCGGCTGTTCCAAATTCCAGCTGCGCAGAGAACGCATCTTCTAGCTCTCGAAGTGCATCTATATCGGTGTTCGCATTGGCAACGAGTTGGGTGAGCTCCGCATGAGTAACTGGGTCAGGGTCTTGCGCAAGCCACGATTGAACTCGGCTTAACAATTCACTGGATATGCTCACTTAACTAGCGTAGAGCCCAAATTATAGAAGTATTACTCACCTATAAACCTGACCTGTGGAGCTAAGAATTCAAATATCTTGGTCAGCTTGCCGTAGTTGATCTTGCGTTAACTAGGCAAAATCTCTAACACGTCAGCTCGAATGTTTTCTGGAGTGGTATTTGGGCTGTAACGCTTAATGGACTGTCCATCTGGTGAAATCAAGAACTTAGTAAAGTTCCACTTCACTGCCCCACCAAGCAAACTCTTTGAATTGCCCTTTAAGAATTTAAAGATTGGATGAGCATTCTTGCCATTTACATTTACTTTTTGCGAAAGTGGAAAATCCACTCCAAAATTCACTTTGCAGAATTCATCAATCTCTTGATCATTTCCTGGCTCCTGGTGCGCAAACTGATCGCAGGGAAAGCCAAGAACAATAAGTCCTTGTTCCCGAAACTCTTCATTAAGTTTTTGTAAACCTTCATACTGTGGCGTGAAGCCACATTTGCTTGCGGTATTCACAATCAGAATTGGCTTACCAGCATAATCTGCGAGTGAGACAAGCTTGCCACGGTTATTAGTGAACTCTAGATCGTAGATTGAGGTTGGTTTAGACATAGTTCAATAGTCCCCTGATTATTCAAAACAGGCAAGTGCAAATCCTGAACCTTCGCATTGCTAGTGCACAATGGCGGTTGCACTCGCTACTGTGGAACTATGGAAACTTTGGTTATGAACATGCGTTGGGCCGGCTATTTACTAATTGCTTTTGGATTAATCAATTGGCGTTATCAAAATTCATTTGCGGTGGGAGCTCCACTTTGGATGTTTGGTCTGGCACTTATTATCGGAACTTACGTTCCTGCCGTGCATAAGTTACTTGTTTCAAAACTTGGCGCTGCACTAGTAGGCCTAATGATCATCGCGTTGCTTGTTATGGCCTTCATCGCCTAAGGTGTCAGCGCGTCAAAGATCCTTGAAATACCTGGGGTTTGGTTGTCTCAAGTAGAATTGAGTTAAGTTTCCACCCAGTATTTTCCCGCATTTAGTGCTTAACCAAGGAGTCGCAATGGGTTTGCTCGAAAACCTTGAACAACGCTTGGACCGAATCGTAAACGGCTCATTTTCTAAGGCTTTTAAGTCCGAAGTTCAGCCCGTTGAGCTTGGTGCTGCATTGCAACAGGAAATCGATAACCGAGCTGAGACTATAACTGGGCAAACAGTGGTTCCCAATATTTTTATAATCGAACTTGGCTTAGTTGATCACGATCGCTTAACACCATATTTTGAAACCCTAAGCGCTGAGTTAACTGCTCTGGCAGACCAGTACACCGGTGAGCAAAGGTATACAACTATTGATAGCGCTCACATTACTTTCGATCTTGATTCAGTTTTGGAAACTGGCGTATTTCGAATTCGCAGTACCGCGGCTGCCCGACCAGTTGATGCCCCAAGGGCGCCAGCGATAAATCCTGATCTGACGCCACAAGTTCCCCTTTCAAGCTTTGCAGTAGCTTCGAGTCCTTATTTAGTTTCCATTACTGGCGAAGAATTCAAAATAACTAAATCTGTTTCAAATGTAGGTCGCGGAGCAGAGGCTGACATTCAAATCGATGACTCAAGTGTCAGTAGGTTACATTGCGCAATTGTTTTGGGGTCGGATGTACTCGTTCGTGATTTAGGTTCCACTAATGGCACATTGATAGATGGTGTTCGCGCCACTGAAACGGTCGTACATGATGGATCAATAATTAAAATTGGAAACATTACTTTGACATACAAGAGTCAGTGACAAATTTATGTCAGAACTTTTGCTCAGTATTTTGCGAATTGGTTTTCTTTTAGCGCTTTGGTGGTTTGTGCTAACGGTTGTCTCAGTGCTGCGCCGAGATCTACAAGCACCTCGTGATGCCAAACCACTAACTCCCGCACGCTCATCCAAACAACCAAGTCAACGACCTACGCTTCGTTCGAGAAAGACTTCAACCAAACTCGTAATCGTTGAAGGTGCGTTAACTGGAACTGTGTTACCACTTGGTACATCACCAATTTCGATTGGCCGCGCGCCAGATTCAACTGTCGTATTGGATGATGATTTTGTAAGCACTCGCCATGCCCAATTAACTCCAAATGGAAATCATTGGATTGTCGAAGACTTGGGTTCAACAAACGGAACTTGGATTGATCGCACTCGGATTTCGGCGCCCACAGTGTTACGGCCCGGAACTCAACTACGTATTGGTCGAACCAGTATGGAATTGAGCTCATGAGTGGTTTAAGTCTGCGATTTGCTGCGCGCTCAGAAATTGGCCGAGTGCGCCGCAATAACGAAGATGCAGGTTACGCAGCAACTGACTTATTGGTGGTAGCTGATGGCATGGGTGGACATGAAGCCGGGGAACTCGCCAGCGCAGCTACGATCGCGGCAATAGTTTCTGCTGCTGCCACATCTTCTGGAGCAGACGAAGTTTTAACGCAACTCGCCGAAGCCGTGATCACCTCCGGTGAATACATAGCCGATGTAGTTGCTGCAAACCGGGATCTTGCTGGAATGGGAACCACTATGACAGTGGTAGCGCTACGCGAAGATCGAATTGCCATGGCACACGTTGGAGATTCGCGGGCATATCTTTTTCGCGCTAATGAACTGCAACAAATGACCAAGGATCACACGTTTGTCCAAACCTTGGTGGATTCTGGCGAAATTACGCAGGAGCAGGCTGCAGTCCACCCCAAGCGAAACCTAATGATGCGAGCTATTGATGGTATCCACGCTGTCGAAGTAGATTTGTCGGTTCGCGAAACTCGAGTAGGCGATAGGTACCTGCTTTGCAGTGACGGCTTATGCGGCGTTATCGATTCCGCAACCATCGCGAAATGTCTTTCGGTAACTGATTTGACGCATGCGGTCACACTGCTAATTGATGCAGCAATGTTGGCAGGTGCGCCAGATAACATCACGGTGGTAGTTGCTGATGTAGTAAATGACAGTATCGAAGTTGATCCAGTGTTAATTGGATCTGCTGCTGACGAAAGTAACCAATCTAGATTGCCGGCGGTAGATTTCCCCGAAGAAGGTGATCCGCCCAATCATTTCTTACTCCAAGTTGCTGCGAACCCAAGTGCACGATGGCTGGTTCCAGTTTTTGCAACTCTGGGCATCATCACTATATCTATTGTGAGTGCGTTGTGGTGGCTTTCAAATCAATGGTTTGTTGGTGTTTATACCCAGAACAAAGTTGTCGCAATCTTTCAAGGTGTCCCAGCGGGGGGGATGTATCGTCTTGTCGAAGTTTCTACTTTGTCAGTTTCGCAACTACCAGAATTTGAATATAGTCAGGCTTACCAAACTTTTGAATCTGCAAATTTAGAAGATGCACAAGCGGCTGTGGCTAGGTTGCAAAAAAGTGCGGACTTATGTGTACTACTTCCAAGTTCGCCTGGGTGCCCTCAGGTAACTCCATGAGTACCAACTTAATTCGCTATCGTGTTTCAACTCGTCGCTCAGCAGAACTTACGTTATTAATTGGTGCCTGGTTAATCGGGGTTTTTGCTTGGATTTTGGTGGATGCTTCAACTGATGCAGCTTCCTTGGGTGGCTGGACCTCGCTATTAAGTGCTGGTGTCTTGCTGCTAGTAACCCATGGTGTTGTCAGGTGGCAGGCACCTTATGCGGATCCCTTGTTACTGCCTAGTGTTGCGGCATTGAACATGCTCGGTCTTGCCATGATTCACCGACTCGATGCAGCCGCAGCACAACGCGCCGCGAGTAATGGCAGTCCACCTCCAACACCAGATGTTTATCTGCAGTTGACTTGGATGTTAGTTGGACTAATAGCGTTCATTGTTGTACTTACATTCGTTGGTGACCATAGAAGACTGCAGCGATTTACTTTCACTGCTGGCTTTGCTGGAATTGTTTTGCTGTTTCTTCCATTGCTGCCAATTATTGGCACCGAAGTAAATGGCGCCCAGCTTTGGATCAGTCTGTTTGGCTTAACTTTTCAGCCTGGTGAATTAGCAAAAGTTGCCCTCACCATATTTTTTGCTGGTTTCTTAGTAGGTCGCCGTCACTCATTAGCACTGGTTCATAAAAAGATTTTAGGTATTGGAATCCCGCGTGGAAAAGATGTTGGTCCGCTATTTCTGGTTTGGATATTCGCGTTATTAGTTCTGATATTGGAACGTGATCTGGGTACTTCACTTTTGCTCTTTGGCCTTTTCACAGTGATGCTTTATGTTGCAACCGGGCGAAGGTCCTGGGTTTTAATCGGCGCTCTACTTTTAGCTGTTGGTGGCGCGTTAGCGTATCGACTATTTGGCCATGTGCAGATTAGATTTGATGTCTGGCTGCGACCATTTGATGATGCCAACGGTAATGGATATCAAATAGTTCAATCACTTTATGGCCTGGCAAATGGTGGAATTTTTGGCACGGGTTGGGGTCAGGGATACCCACAACTTGTACCTTTTGCAAAAACTGACTTTATTACTTCGGCTCTTGGCGAAGAGCTAGGGCTTATGGGACTTATTGCAATTTTGTTGCTCTTCGCAATCATTGTTGAACGTGGCGCCCGCGCAGCTGTTGCCACACGTGATCCTTTTGGCAATCTATTCGCAATCGGACTCACTACCGTTATCGGACTACAAACTTTTATTGTTATCGGCGGCGTGACTCGGCTTGTTCCATTAACAGGTTTAACAACGCCATTTTTGTCTTATGGTGGATCATCGCTGGTTGCTAATTACATAATCATTGGGATCCTGATTCGAATTTCTAATGCTGCTCGCGCACCAGAAATTACAGATGACCAACTGGTTTTACGACAAGATGTTGAGACTAAATGATTAGACAAATAAATCGAGTTACTGCAGTAATTATTCTTTTATTGCTAGCTCTGATAATTAACATTTCTTATATCCAGGTTTTTAATGCCAAAGATTTGCGTGGACAACCTGGGAATCAGCGCGTCACTTTAACTGAGTACTCGCGCGAACGTGGTCCGATATTGCTTGGTTCACAATCAATTGCGCAATCTACTCCAACACTTGATGCCTTGAAGTACCTAAGGACCTACCCAGACGAAACTATATTTGCGCCAATCACTGGTTTTTACTCAGTTCTATACGGGGCAACCGGAATTGAGTCCGAAGCAAACGATGTTCTAGCTGGAAATGACAGTCGCTTCTTTGTTGATCGGCTACAACAACTTTTTGCTAATCGGGAACCAAAGGGTGGCGCTGTTAGGTTGACCATTGATCCAGAGGCGCAAAGCGCTGCAATGAAGGCCTTGAATGGGCGAACTGGCGCTGTGGTTGCCATTGATCCAACCACTGGCGCAATTTTAGCTCTAGCGAGTTCACCATCTTTTGATCCAAATTTATTGTCGAGTCACGATGCAGCAGAGATCCAAAAGAATTATGAAGAACTAAATGCTGACCCTGAGCAACCAATGCTTAATCGCGCTTTAGCTATGACTTTGCCGCCAGGTTCAACATTCAAATTAGTTACCGCTGCAGCCGCTTTAGAATCCGGACTTTATAACGCAACGTCACAACTACCTGGCCCTATGGAAATAAATTTGCCGGGTACAGATGTGCAACTCGGCAACTGGAATAAAAAATCCTGTGGCACCGACGATGTGCTCACCTTGGCACAAGCTTTAGAAATTTCATGCAACACCGCATTTGCTTGGTTGGGGATGGAACTTGGCGCTACTGCAATTGAAGATCAAGCTAAGAAGTTCGGCTTTGAGTCACAATTTGATGTTCCTATGACCGCAGCAATAAGTCGCTTCCCAGTAGATCCAAATCAACCACAAACGGCCATGAGCGCAATTGGTCAATTTGATGTGCGGGCAAACGCACTACAAATGGCACTAGTAGCTGCGGGAATAGCTAATGACGGCGTTGTTATGAAGCCGTACTTAGTCAGCCAATTACTTGGACCTGATTTAACTGTGTTACAAAATAC
>CAMBGF010000057.1 GCA_945866135.1 Bifidobacterium breve | reverse complement strand
TTGCCCTTGTGGCAGATGTGCGAGGCGGTCAACGTTTTGACGAACTTCGCGCATCACTTTCAAGCATTAAAGCTGCTGGACACGACTTACGGGTCTTATTCCTGGAGGCGGGAGACGAAGCGCTAGTTCGCCGGTATGAGTCATCGCGCCGACCACATCCATTGCAACGTGATGACAGCTTATTAGGAGCGGTGCAGCGAGAGCGAGAGTTATTGCGTGATTTGCGAGCTGATGCTGATATTGTCATTGACACCAGTAATTTGAATGTTCACGAATTGCGTAGATCAATTGAAAACGCTTTCGGAGACGATGAGCACTATGCGCTTCGAGCCACAATAATGTCATTTGGATTTAAGTACGGAATTCCCGTTGATGCTGACTTAGTTGCCGACATGCGCTTTTTACCAAATCCATACTGGGACCCAGAACTTAAAGAGTTGACTGGACTAGATGCCGCAGTTAACGATTACGTTGTAGGTTTTCCAACTGCGCAGGATTTTCTATCCAAGTATGCCGATCTACTTGACATAGTTGAGGATGGTTACTTGCGTGAAGGTAAACGGTTTATAACTATCGCAATGGGCTGCACAGGCGGTAAGCATCGAAGCGTTGCTATGGCAGAAAACTTGTCAGCGCGGCTAGTAAAAAACGGTGTGGATGTTCGTGTTGTGCATCGAGATCTGGGACGCGAGTAGATGCCCAATGCACCACAACGGCCACTTGCCGTTGTTGCACTAGGTGGCGGGCACGGACTTGCCGCTAGTTTGCGGGCACTGCGTAGAGTAACACCACACCTAACTGCCGTTGTTGGCGTAAGTGATGATGGCGGAAGTAGTGGCCGGCTCCGAGATGAATTTGGAATCGTGCCGCCAGGGGATTTGCGAATGGCTCTTGCTGCCCTTTGTGGTGATGACGAATGGGGCTCAACTTGGGCACGGGTACTGCAACATAGATTCTCGTCAAGTGGTCAACTAAATGGTCACTCACTTGGAAACCTTTTGATCACCGCACTGTGGGAAGAAACGCAAGACGTAGTTTCAGGTCTTGATTGGGTGGCGCGGCTACTAGATGCGAAAGGTAAAGTCTTACCACTTTGCATCGAGCCACTGGAAATAGTTGCGCAAGTTAAAACAAATTTAGGAGTGAACGAGGAAGTTCGAGGTCAAGTGCAAGTTGCCACCACGCCGCACGAAATCCAAAGTATCGCTTTGGCACCCGAGAACCCTGCGGTGTGTAAAGAGGCAGTGGCTGCAGTACGCGCCGCGGACGCGCTGGTTCTAGGTCCGGGTTCTTGGTACACCAGTGTCTTAACGCACTTTCAAGTTCCAGAGATGTCGCGCGCCCTGCATGAGAGTACTGCGATGCGCATCCTCACTTTGAACTTACGCCCGCAAGCTGGTGAGACTGATGGGTATAGCGCAACTCGCTACTTGGAAGTTTTGGCAAAGAGTTACCCAGATTTCCGAGTAGACGTGGTGATAGCGGATCCAGATCATGTTGGCGATACCCTAGAACTAGAGCGGGTTGCCAAAATTGCTGGTGCCCGAATTGAATGGGCGAGGGTTGCAAATAGCGTTGGGGCCAAAGATCAGCATGCCCCCGAATCGTTAGCCTCGGCGTTCACTTCAATATTTGCTCATGGCAGGATTGACTCATGGCAATGACAGCAGCTGTTAAGGACGAACTAAGTCGACTTCCAATAACTAAAAAATGCTGTCGTAAAGCAGAAGTCTCTGCGCTGCTTCGCTTTGCCGGCGGTTTACACATTGTCAGTGGCAAAATTGTGGTTGAAGCAGAACTTGATACCGGTCAAGCTGCGCGTCGACTCCGCCGAGACTTAGCTGAAATTTTTGGACACGAAAGCGAAGTTTCAGTGCTCTCCGGTGCTGGTATCCGCAAAGGCAGTCGCTATCTAGTACGAGTTGCAAACGAGGGTGAGCACCTTGCTAAGCAAGCTGGCTTAGTCGATGGCGGCGGGCGACCAATTCGTGGCTTGCCACCACACATAGTTTCAGCAAGTCTGTGCGACGCCGAGGCAGCTTGGCGTGGTGCGTTTTTGGCACATGGTTCATTAACCGAACCCGGTCGTTCTTCATCTCTTGAAATAACTTGCCCAGGTCCCGAAGCAGCATTGGCACTAGTTGGCAGCGCACGTCGTCTTGGCATCGCAGCTAAGGCTCGCGAGGTACGCGGTGTTGATCGAGTAGTTATTCGCGATGGGGACGCAATCGGAGCATTGTTGACACGTATTGGCGCGCATGAATCAGTTTTGGCCTGGGAAGAGCGCAGAATGCGACGTGAAGTTCGCGCTACTGCCAACCGGTTAGCGAATTTTGACGATGCGAACTTGCGACGATCCGCGCGCGCAGCAGTTGCTGCGGGCGCGCGTGCGGCGAGAGCCATCGAAATTCTTGGGCCCGAAATTCCAACACATTTATTGGAGGCTGGCCAGTTGCGAGTAACCCACCAACAAGCAAGCCTGGAAGAACTAGGCGCACTTGCCGATCCACCTATGACAAAGGATGCAATAGCTGGACGAATCCGAAGACTGCTGGCAATGGCGGATAAGAGGGCTTCAGATTTGGGCATACCTAACACCGAAGCTGGGCTCACCGCTGATATGCTCGAACAATAATTTGAAAGCTATTTGGTAAAAAAAGGGAATAGCATCCTGCACTCGAAGTTCGCACTTACTTAGGGGAGATTAGTTATGAGCGTAAGAGTCGGTATTAATGGCTTTGGAAGAATAGGCCGAAATTACTTTCGTGCGATTGCTACTTCTGGCGCCGACATCGAAATTGTGGGCATCAATGATCTAACGGATAACAGGACTCTTGCGCATTTATTGAAGTATGACTCCATTCTGGGTCGTCTTGGCAAGGAAGTAACTTTTACCGATAACTCAATCATCGTTGACGGAAAGACGATCACCGTAACTTCACAGCGTGATCCAAGCGCGCTGCCTTGGGGCGATTTAGGCGCGGACATTGTGATTGAATCCACTGGACATTTCACGGATGCAACAAAAGCTGCCGCGCATATTTCTGCGGGCGCCAAAAAAGTAATCATTTCAGCGCCAGCAAGTAACGAAGACGTGACCATAGTTATGGGCGTTAATCATGAAACTTATGACGCTGCGAATCATCATGTGATTTCTAATGCGTCCTGCACAACTAATTGCCTAGCTCCGATGGCTAAAGCTATCCATGATGCCTTTGGTATTGAACATGGTTTAATGACCACAATTCATGCGTACACAAACGATCAAGTTATTTTGGATTTTCCACATCCAGATCTACGCCGATCACGCGCGGCAGCAACGAATCTGATTCCAACGACCACCGGCGCAGCAAAAGCGATTGGGCTAGTTATGCCAGAACTAAAAGGCAAGTTAGACGGCTATGCCATGCGAGTGCCAGTACCTACTGGTTCCGCCACGGATCTGACTGCAGTTCTAAAAAAGTCAGTGACAAAAGAAGAAGTTAATGAAGTTGTTAAAGCCGCAGCTAATGGGCCGCTTAAGGGTTACTTGACTTATACCGAGGATCCAATCGTTTCCTCTGACATAGTTACTGATCCAGCTTCCTGCATATTTGATTCATCGTTGACCATTGCCATGGGCAATACCGTGAAAGTTGTTGGTTGGTATGACAATGAATGGGGCTATTCAAATCGCCTAGTTGACATCACGAAATTCGTTGGCTCAAAACTTTAAAGCATGCAGATTCGTGGGATTCAAGACTTAGAAGTAACAGGCAAAATAGTTTTTGTCCGCGTTGACTTCAATGTTCCACTCGAGCAAGGGCAGATAACCGATGATGGTCGAATTCGGGCGAGTGTCCCAACAATTGAAAGTCTAAGAAGCCGCGGCGCTCGGGTAGTTTTGCTGGCACACCTTGGTCGACCAGATGGAACCCCTGATGCAAAGTTTTCCTTAGCGCCTGCAGCAAAGCGCCTGGGCGAAATAATTGGCTGCCAAGTGCCGTTGGCAAGTGATGTTTGTGGGTCCAGTGCCAAGTTAACGATTGCTAACCTCCAAGATGGCGATGTTGCAATGTTGGAAAACGTGAGATTTGACGCTCGCGAAACTAGTAAGTCTAAAAGTGAACGAATCGAGCTAGCCCAAATTTGGGCAGACTTGGGCGACTTATTCGTAAGTGATGGATTCGGAGTGGTGCATAGGGAGCAAGCTTCAGTTACTGAACTAGCCGAAGCCCTCCCAAATGCCGCGGGACTTTTAGTACATGCAGAAGTGAGCGTTTTTAACAAAGTTTTAACTGATCCAGAGCGTCCATATGTGGTGATACTTGGTGGCTCAAAAGTAAGCGACAAGCTAAAAGTAATTGAGAACTTGATTCACAGTGTTGACAGGTTGATTGTTGGTGGCGGCATGTGTTTTACGTTTCTAGCCGCGCAAGGAAAATCAGTTGGATCTTCGCTCCTTGAAACTGACCAAATCTCAAATGTTAAGGCAATTCTGGAAACTGCCGTAAAGCGTGGAGTTGAAATAGTTCTACCGGTTGATGTAGTTATTGCAGATAATTTCGCAGCAGATGCCGATACTGGAATAGTTTCAGTTGATAACATTCCAGATGGTTGGATGGGTTTGGACATCGGACCACTTTCGATTGCTAATTTCGAAACAAAGATTGCGGATGCTAAAACAATTGTTTGGAATGGACCTATGGGCGTATTCGAAATCCCAGCTTTTGCAACTGGTACAAAGTCGGTTGCTATAGCCATCACCGAGAACACAGGCATGACTGTAGTAGGTGGTGGTGACTCGGCAGCAGCTATTCGCCTGTTCGGAATTCCTGATTCTGCTTTCACGTACGTATCAACTGGCGGCGGCGCCAGTTTAGAATTTCTCGAAGGCAAAAAATTGCCGGGTATTACAGTCCTGGAGGACAACTAAATGGCGCGTATCCCACTAATGGCTGGCAATTGGAAAATGAATCTGAACCACATCGAAGCTATAGCTTTGGTTCAGAAGTTGGCGTACACGTTCAAAGCCGATGATTTTGCAGCCCTTGAGATCGCAGTCATCCCGCCGTTCACTGATATCCGCTCAGTTCAAACTTTGGTTGATGGTGACAAAATCGCCCTTAAATATGGCGCCCAAGACGTGGCCGTTGCAGATAAGGGAGCATTCACGGGCGAAGTTAGCGCTCTGATGTTGGCCAAGCTTGGTTGTACTTTCGTCATAGTGGGTCACTCGGAGCGCCGTGCCAACCACGGTGAGGATGATCAAAAAGTAAATCTGAAAGTACAAGCGGCTTTGCGACACGGCCTTACTCCTATCTTGTGCGTTGGTGAGGGTTTGGACACAAGGCAAGCAGGTGAGCAGGTTGCCCACACCTTGGCACAACTGGACGCGGCACTAGCCGGCGTTGCTAGCGCTGATGTGGCAAATTTGGTGATTGCGTATGAACCTATTTGGGCAATTGGAACTGGGGAAGTAGCAACTCCAGCAGATGCGCAAGAGGTTTGTGGCGCGATTCGAGCTCGAATTAGGGAAGTCCACGGCAGCGCCGCAGACCAAGTCCGGGTACTTTATGGAGGCTCCATGAAGGCAGACAATGTCGCTGCACTCATGAAAGAGCAAGACATTGATGGTGGATTGGTAGGCGGGGCGTCCTTGGATCCAGATGAATTCGTCTCGGTTTGTCGCTATCGGTTGCACCCGTAGAATGGGTCTATTCCAAGGTCTAGAAGGTGAATCATGATTGCAGCTTTTCAGGTGCTACTAGCATTAACTAGTTTGCTACTCATCGCGCTAGTTTTGCTCCACAAAGGTAAAGGTGGGGGACTATCGGATCTTTTCGGTGGCGGCATGAGTTCTTCGTTGGGCGGATCCTCAGTTGCGGAACGAAATCTAGATCGAATCACAATTGCGCTGGCGTTAATTTGGACCGCGGCAGTTATTGGTCTAGGCCTTTTACTAAAATCAGTTTAAATAACTTAGGAGTACAAAATGGCTAGTGGTAGTGCAATTCGCGGAAGCCGCGTTGGCGCAGGTCCAATGGGAGAAGCAGTTCGTGGCGAGGCAGCTCCTCGTATCTATTTGCCGTTTTATTGCGCTGCTGGTCATGAGACCACACCAAGTTTTGCTCACGATGCTGACTTACCAGAAGAGTGGGATTGCCCTAAGTGTGGTTTACCAGCTGGGACCGATAAAGAAAATCCACCAGTACTTGCAAAAACTGAACCATATAAAACTCACTTAGCTTATGTAAAAGAGCGTCGTAACGATAAAGATGGCAAAGGCATTCTTGACGAAGCACTTGCTAATTTACGCGGTAAAAAGATCTAGTTCAGAATTTCTTGCGCTGCGGCAACGATTGCATCGCTGGTAATACCAAACTCTTCGTAAAGTTTTTCAGCACCAGCTGACGCGCCGAAATGTTCTAGACTCACGCAGCTACCGGCAGTGCCAACATATTTCCACCAGCCCTGCGAAATTCCGGCCTCGATGGCAACACGAGCAGTGACATTATTGGGCAAGATTGATTCCCGATATTGCGCGCTCTGATTATCAAACCATTCCAGACAAGGCGCAGAAACAACTCGAGTTGAGACTCCACTGCTTTCAAGTGTGGCTTGCGCGGCAAGTGCCAAAGACACTTCGGATCCCGTTGCAATCAGAATTACTTCTATTTCGCGCGAACTTTCGGAAATGACGTAAGCACCTTTACCAACTTTGGACATGTCCCTTGTTGCTTCGCTATCTATCACTGGCAAGTTTTGTCGGGATAGACATAAACCTGCTGGATGGTTAGCTTCTAGAATCAGGCGCCAAGCTGTGGCAGTTTCATTTGCATCAGCAGGTCGCACAACATG
>CAMBGF010000056.1 GCA_945866135.1 Bifidobacterium breve | reverse complement strand
GTTGCCAGCTGTGATTGGATCTTGCCAAATTAAATCTTCAGCCGGAACATCTGGACCGATGTAGCGAACTTTTGGTCCCATGTCGCGGTGCGTTAGCTTGAACCAGGCCCGAGCAAAAACTTCGCTTAAGTAATCTGGATCCTTACGGAAGCGCTCCGAGATCTCACGGTAAATCGGATCCTTAATCATTGCCATGTCAGCATCAGTCATCATTGGGTTGTAGCGAATTGATGAATCTTCCACATCAACTGGTTTGTCTTCTTCGCTGATGTTGATTGGCTCCCACTGCGTTGCCCCAGCTGGTGATTTCTTCAATTCCCATTCGTACTTGAATAACATTTCAAAGTAACCGGCATCCCATTTAGTTGGGTAAGTTGTCCATGCACCTTCGATGCCACTGGTTACGGTGTTGCGACCAATGCCACGCTTGGAGTGGTTGTTCCAACCAAGACCCTGCTCGAATAGTTCAGCAGCTTCTGGCTCAGGTCCAAGTAGCGCGGCGTTGCCATTTCCGTGCGCTTTACCTACCGTGTGACCACCTGCAGTTAGCGCAACAGTTTCTTCATCGTTCATCGCCATGCGCGCAAACGTTTCGCGAATGTGTTGCGCAGTCAACAGCGGGTCAGACATACCGTTAACGCCTTCAGGGTTCACGTAAATCAAACCCATGTGAACTGCAGCAAGCGGATTTTCCAATGTGGATGCATCGCGGATGTCTGCGTAACGCTGTTCACTTGGTGCCAGGAATTCAGTTTCAGGTCCCCAGTAAATGTCGGTCTCTGGTCCCCAGATATCCGCTCGGCCAAAACCAAAACCAAAAGTTTTTAAGCCCATGTTTTCATACGCGATTGTTCCGGCCAGCACCATTAAGTCAGCCCAACTGACCTTGTTGCCATACTTCTTCTTGATCGGCCATAGCAAGCGTCGGGCTTTATCAAGGTTGGTGTTATCTGGCCAAGAGTTAAGTGGTGCGAAGCGATGGTTTCCAGTGCCTGCTCCGCCGCGACCATCAGCAGTTCGATAAGTTCCAGCTGCGTGCCATGACATGCGAATCATTAAGCCGCCATAGTGACCCCAGTCGGCTGGCCACCAATCTTGACTGTCAGTCATCAAGTCATGCATATCTTTTTTCAAAGCTGCAAAATCTAATGACTTTACTTCTTTTTGGTAATCAAAGTCTTCGCCCAATGGGTTAGTTTTTTTGTCATGTTGGTGCAAGATGTCCAAATTTAAAGCTTTTGGCCACCACTCCATCTCAACCGTGCCAACTTGGGTTACTGCACCGTGTGCAACAGGGCACTTATCTGAATCCGACATGACAGGACCTTTCGACTACTTAACTGGATGACATTGCTTAAACCCTACTTCATGGCGAAGTGGGTAGGCATCTGCACTACTTCTGGTTTGCGCGATAAAGAGCAACTAATTTAGGAGTTAAAACTAGCGTGATCAGGAGAGAGCAATTGTTTCCAGCCCCTGGTACTAAACGCTTGAGCCACTCGCAGACTTAGCTTTCCCAGCGCTTCCTCTTTCTGCGCAAGTTCGCGCCGGGCTACTTCCATGCTGACAACTTCAAGTGAAATCTTGGTTCCTGGAATAGCTTGCGAAGCTTGGTCGATTGCGCTTCGCGTCAGAACTGCAACCACTGGATAACCTGCCGTTAAAAGTCTGCCTCGTAGCAAAATAATTAACTCACCACTTGGCGTTATTTCAATTGCGCCAATTGGGACACCTCGACTTAAAATCTCGCCAGCTACCACAAGGTCTAGGTCTACTCCACTTAAGCGCATTCCAACATGATCAGATTGTGGCAACACAGTGAACTGCCCAGCCAACCCAGCAACTCCAGCTTTAAGTCGATCCGCGTCAGGACCGACTGTGGCAAGCAATCCAATTTCACTTGAGTAGTTAGGCGCTGGAAAGTTGAATCGAAATAATGAAAAATCACTTCCCATAAGTCCGGCATTAAATTGCGTTTCTATTTCAAGTTTCATGCCGCTGACTAAACGTTGTCCGAAATCCAAGAAAGAGTCTGGTCCAACGCTTCCCAGTATCGCTGGCGCTTTGATTTGGCCGTTTATTGCCAGATAAGTGCGTTGCCCACTTTTAGGTGCTGGGATAAAAACAGTAGACCCAGAAAGGACTACCAAAGTTTCATGAGTGTTATGCGAAATGGAATTGATCTCAACTTTTTTTGCGGCCCCAGTTATTGCAATTAGCAAATCAGAATGAGCTGTGAGCATTAACTCGGATGCAATTATCTCGATCAGTGCGGCGCCATCGGCATTTCCAACTAATGTGTTGGCAAGTCGCGCCGAGTTTTGATCGCCAGCGCCATTTGCTGAAATGCCAATGGCTGCAAGTCCGCTCCTGCCAAGATCTTGCACGACTACGTAACCAGCGCGCTCAACCTGAATTGTTGCAGTGCTCAAAGTCTTACCTCGTGAAATGGCTTGTTCCAAGCATCCCATTCGCGTTGCGATATGGGCTTAAAGCGAATACGGTCACCTGGGTGATATGGCACGGGTGGGTTTTGCTTTAAATCAAAAAGTTGCACCGGAGTTCTGCCAATTACCTGCCAACCACCGGGTGATGGTGCGTTGTAAATTATGGTCTGAAAACCGCTTAGCGCGACAGAACCTGGAATCATTCGGGCAAGTGGCGTGGTCAATCTTGGAATGCTCGCTGGAATTTTTGGACCATCTAGGAATGGCGCGCCAACAGGTGAACCAATAAATCGAATTGTCCAGTCTTCGCCTGAATGTAACTCAATTACTTGCTTTGGTGTTAGCCCGCACGCTTTTGCAACAAACTCTAAATGTGGGCCATACTCTTGGCCGTAAGCAATAGGAATGTTGAATACAGTTGCAACGCGTGGGGCAGGTTTTGATTCAATCAATTTCTCAATCACATCCATGATCGATTTGTGACTTGCTAGCAATTGATTAAAACTGACAAAAACATTTTGATAAGTGGAAACCACGTCAACTAATCCAGGTTCAGCGCTGGAACGCAATGCATTTCCTAATGCCTGCGCTTGCTGCCAGCGATCTTCATAGTCTGCACTTGTGAAATCAACCAAAATTCCTGAGTCGCCATATTCATGACAAATGTGTTCAGCAATCAACTTAGCCACGCTTACATGCCACTTTAAAGAGAATCAACCGATGGAAATTGGGAAACTGGGAAAGTCTCAATTTGCGGACTTCGCTGTTGCACCAAAACTGCGCCATCAACTACAAGGCAACTTCCTGTGACATACGCCGCGTCTTCGGAGGCAAGAAATGCAGCTGGTCCAGCAAGATCTTGTGGGGTACCACCGCGACCAATTGGAATGGTCGCATCTCTTCGCGCGCCTGCGCCATCTGCTAAATGCTCTGGCCTAGTTGCAATCAATCCAGGCACCAATGCATTAACGCGAATTCCATAAGGTCCAAGTTCCAGTGCTAGTGCGCGAGTGAAGGCCTCGACACCGCCCTTCGAAGCGTCATATGCGACCATGCCTCGATGTGAGCGAGTAGCCCCACCGCTGGACATGTTAATGATGCAACCCTTACCGGACTTCGCCATCAGAGGTGCAACTAAGCGGCTTATTAAATACTGACTCTTGAGGTTGGTATCAAGAAAATGATCCCACCAAGCTTCATCAGTTTCGAAGAAGTGTTTCGAAATTGTCACATCACCTGCGTTATTTACCAGGATGTCAACTTTTCCATAACTTTCAATAACTGTTTTAATCATGGCTTCAATAGCTGCCGATGACTTCACGTCACAACCTACTGCGATTGCTTGACCGCCCGCTTTCACAATTTCGCTCACAGTTTTTTCTGCGTCGGCTAGGTTCAAATCAGCTACGACGACTTTGGCGCCTTCTTCAGCAAATCTTTGGGCGATCGCTTTGCCGATGCCATTAGCCGAACCAGTAACGAGGGCAACCTGGCCATTAAATCTTCTTAAATCAGTCACTTATATCTCCAGACAAATTCTCAAAGTTGAGGCGCTTTGCATGACTAACACCTTATCTCGGTTGGATATCACCCGAAACGAAAACTAATCAATTGGCCGTAACCAGTACGGATAACATTGTTTCAACCTTGGAAAGGTAAATGATGAGCAACATTGTCCGAATCGACACCAACGCAGAGTTACCCGCAGATCCTGACTCCCATGGCGAATATTGCGTTACGCCATTCTTTGGCGAGAATGAAAAGTTCTTCGCGGGTATCTGGTCCGCCGACCCTCACTCTCAAGACTTTGCGCAATACCCGATGGATGAAGTGTGTGTTGTTCTATCGGGCAAGATAACTCTCACAGAGACAGGCAAAGATCCAGAGGTCTTTACAACCGGTGATGTTTTTGGAATTAAGCGCGGCACTCCAGTTAATTGGAATCAAGAGCCAGGCACTCGCAAGATTTTTGTAATTCTGGAAAAGTAATTACATTTAAATGGTAGATCTGAGGCAAAGTAGACGAGTCGGTCTGTAAGCCGGATTCTGTACGCTTGCGCGCGATGATCATCCATCTGCGATTGCTGTTACCAACAACCTCTTGCAACCTACCTGCAGGCATGTGACGGGCAGTCACCTGCGACTTGGTCTTGCTCCGAGTGGGGTTTACCTAGCTACCTATGTCGCCATAAGTACTGGTGAGCTCTTACCTCACCGTTTCACCCTTACCTATTGCTAGGCGGTTTACTTTCTGTTGCACTTTCCCGTGGGTCGCCCCAGGTGGATGTTATCCACCACTCTTGCCCTGTGGAGTCCGGACTTTCCTCGATGTATTGCTACACCGCGATCATCCGACCGACTCGTCTGACTTAAGAATACGGGGATTTGGCTAAGGTAGAAAAATGCTGGATTTGTTAATAACGGGCGGGCTTCTTCATGTACCAGGAAGTGCCGCTCCCAAGCCTCAAGCAATTGGCTTAAAAGGTAATCAAATTTCATTCGTAGGCCAATACCAAGACGCCCCATCATCTCGTCAACAAGTCGAGTTAAATGGTGAACTCGTTACCCCTGGATTTATAGATAGCCACAATCACCTATTACTTGGCTTTGATCCAGACGCGGTGAACCTCCAAGACTTAGTAGTCCTAGCCGATGTGCGTTTGCGAATGGCGGAATTTGCCAACTCGCATCCAGAATTGGAATGGATTTGTGGCGAGAATGCTAACTACTCTGTTGTCGAAGGTCGCAGACCCAACGCAAGTGATTTAGCTGGCTTAACAAATAGACCTATTTTCATTACCACTTATGATCAGCATTCAGTTTGGCTAAACGATGTTGCGATTCGCGCATTAGGAATTGAAGCCGGAGTGGAACTTAGTTGGGGCAGACCCGAATTTGATGAAGTGACAAAACAGCCAACGGGCTGGGTAACTGATTTCTATACCAGTGCCATGACAACTATTGGGTTGAAGGCACTGCAACGAGACATTCCAATGTACTCACCTGAACGCAGATACCGAAAACTTATCGCCAGCATGGAAATGGCCACGAGATTTGGAATTACTACAGTTGTCGAACCTCAAGTACCAATGGCTGAACTTGATCTCTTTCAACGCGCGCTTAAGGAAGGCAAGCTCACGTCTCGAGTGATTGCTGCATTGTTTCACCCAATTGATGAAGGATCGGATTTCCGAATGGAACTTCGTAATACTGTCGACACTCATCAGAATTCCAGCAAACTTGCACTCGGTCCAGTCAAGCTTTACGCAGATGATGTGATTGAGCCACACACAGCTTGGTTACTTGATGATTATGCAAACATGCCTGGGCATCGCGGCCATCCAAGTGCATCTGTTGACGAGTTCAAACATGTAGTTTCTGAACTTGATCGGATGGGTTTTCAAACTCACACTCATGCCACGGGCGATGGCGGCATTCGATTGATTCTGGATGCGCTAGAAAATGCAGCCCAGTTGAATTCCACAACAGATCGTCGCCATGGAATTGTGCATGTGGAATGCATTCATCCTGATGACTTACCTAGGCTCGCCCAGCTGGGCGTTACTGCTGCGATGCAACCGCGGCACTGCTCCCCTGACTTAATTGAGGGTTCTTGGATGAACAACGTGGGCGAACAACGATGGGATCGCGCGTGGCGAATCAAATCACTAATTGATGCAGGAACGCACGTGGCGCTTTCAAGTGACTGGCAAGTTGGCGAAATGGATCCGCTTGTGGGAATTTACAGTGCAATGACGCGAGCTTCATTGGATGGAAAAAAGTCCTGGACTCCGCAAGAACGAATATCCCTTTCTGCAGCCATCGATGGTTACACAAAAGAAGGTGCTTGGGCCTGGCACCGAGAATCTGAATATGGGAATCTAAATGTTGGTGCAAAAGCAGATGTTGTCGTGTGGTCGAGCAACTTACACGATCATGCAGAAAACCCCGATGCTTTACTCAGCCAAAATTCCCTGCTGACGATAGTTGACGGCGAAATCGAGTACGACGCCCGCTAGACCTTTAAGCGCAAGTTTTCTGGATCGTAAAACGGAACGTCGCTAATGGTTGCTGGCACTAAAGTTCCCGCGCAATCAACCATGAAGTTTGAACCAGCAGGAACTTGCGCAGGAATGTATCCAAGGCCGCAGGCTCCCCCAATAGTGTGACCGTATGCTCCGGAAGTTACGTGCCCGATGATTTTGCCATCTAACAAGATCGATTCATCGTGAACGAATAGTGGTTCTGGCTTATCTAGTTTTATGTAAACTTGCCGGCGATCAGGATTTTGCTTTCCTTCGATAGCGTTGCGACCAAGGAAGTCACCTTTCTTTGAGCTGACAGCAAAACCAAGTGATGCTTGGTAAGGATCATCAACTGGACCAATGTCGTGACCAAGATGGCGATAGCCCTTTTCCACTCGCAAACTATCTAGCGCGTGATATCCAGCTCGGCGCAAACCTAGGCCTTCGCCAGCTGCAATTACAGAATCGTAAATTGAAACTGCGAGGTCATTTGTTGGATAAA
>CAMBGF010000055.1 GCA_945866135.1 Bifidobacterium breve | reverse complement strand
AATAACAAAGATTTAATTTGGATTCAGTGTGACCATCAAGTTCCATGTGGGGCAGCAGCCGATGAAGCCTTGGCAGTAGATGGGATCACTGCGCAACCAAAATCACTTGAACCAGATGTTAATTCGGTTTTAAACAAACTTTTAGCGGGTGAAGTAGATGCAGCCATTGTTTATCTGACGGATGTTTTTGCAAATTCAAATTTAAAGTCACTGGAATTTAGCAATAAAGTCAGCGCAGGAACTTCTTACTCAATTGGCACATCAAGTACGGCAAGCTCAGCTGCGCAAGATTTCGTAGCTTTTGTCCTTGCGCAATCAGGCCAAGATGTTTTAATCGCGGCAGGTTTCGATGCGCCGCCAAGCTAATAATCCACAGGGGAGCGCAAAACTAAATCCTGGCCTTGCCTTGCTTGCGCTAGCTGGATTTCTCGTTCTGGCATTGCCAGTTCTTGCGCTGCTGACAAGAGTCCCATGGAGTTCATTTTTTGAAATAGCAATTTCGGAAAGCGTCTTACTAGCTTTAGAAGTTTCAGTAGTGACTTCAATAATTTCTGCAGTTATCTCAGTTTTCTTGGGAGTGCCACTTGCTTGGTACTTAGCGCGTGGACCCCAAGCAAGAACAAGATGGATTCGTCCGATAGTTATTGCCCCTCTTGTTATGCCACCAACAGTTTCTGGCATTGCATTACTGACCCTCATGGGCCGAAATGGCATGTTCGGAAAATACATTTATGAAGCAACTGGTTATTCGATGCCATTTACGACAACTGCAGTGATTGTTTCTGGGATTTTTGTGGGCATGCCATTTCTAGTTTTGGTTCTGGAATCTGCATTTCGTCAGACTCCGATAGAAGTGGAGGAAGCTGCCGCGACACTTGGCGCGCCACCGGTAAAAGTTTTTTGGCGGATTTCGCTGCCACTTGCTAAATCTGGGTTAATTGCCGGCGCTGTCTTAGCCTGGGCTCGCGCACTTGGTGAATTTGGCGCAACTTTAATGTTTGCTGGTTCATTGCCAGGTGTTACTCGCACTATGCCAATGGCGGTCTACTCTGCAATGGAATCTGATCAGGGTAGCGCCTTTGTAGTTAGCGCGATCTTGCTGGCTGTGGCAATTTTGGTGGTCTTTTTCTTGCGCTCTAATTTGATTAAAACTTTTTCGCGCTAAGTTATGAAGTATTTAACTGAGTGCCTTAACGATTCGCACCCAGACAACATAAGAAGCGGTCAAAATACATGCGCCAGCAATTTCAAGCTCTGGGCGAATCGGAATATAACCATTGGGGGCACTAAACGCCGTAACGATTCCAACATTATTTACAAGTGCAAAGCCCACCCAAGTTAGCCACCAAGTTAGGGTTTCGCGTCCGACCAGTTCTTTACTTTGCTCTGAGTTACGAAACTTCAATAGATCCTCAATTATTAACTTGGGAAACCAGAGGGAAACCACTGGAACAATCCAGCCCCAAAAAATCCATGGTCGCTTTAATCTCATAGCCGTAGGGTTGGTGTCTTTCGCAACTTTGTAAAGTTCGTATAACCAGCGAGTGGTAAATATCCAAGCAGAAATCATCGCGATTGGAACAAGTGAGGCAAGAGAATCATAAGTTGTTAAAATTTTTGCGGTTTCAACACCAGAATCTAATTGATCCCGGTAGCTTTGCGCTCCCGGCACCGAAGCCAAGGCGGCTATCCATGCGGCACCTAGAAGTATTGAGCTCGAAGTAATTGTGCGACGACTCAGCAAGGCGATGTCAGTTGGTTTAGCCATAGAGCAATTGTGCCTTATTAGTTGCAAAACAGGGCCTTGCAGATGGCCACAATGGATCTACCACCCCTGAATCAAGGGACATCCTCGCCATACACTTGGGGTATTCATTCCTGAAAGGTATTACCAAATGTCAGAACGTATCGAGCCAACAATCACAGTTCTTAGCGGCAGCAAAATCGCAGTGCCAGCAGCAGCGCTAAAGCCAAACAGCATTGATGGTCAAATGGAATCAATCTTGATGGCCTGGACCTCGCCAGATGCTGCAATTGAAACCGGGATTTGGGAATGCTCGCCGGGCACATTTATTGTGCACCGCGACGGTTATGACGAAATCGCACAGATCTTGAGCGGGCGAGCAACAATCACCGGTGAAGATGGAACAGTCGTTGAATTAAAAGTTGATTCCACAATTGTGACGCCAGAGGGTTGGCGCGGAACTTGGGTTGTGCACGAGCCAATTCGTAAAATGTTTGTAATTCGTCGGTTCAACAAGTAGTAAGAAGCAACACAGATGAAACCAGAAGATATCGTTGGTCCAGTCGAAGGAACGAAAGTTCCGCGCTTTGCAGGCGAATCAACTTTTGCCAGATTGCCACGCATCGATCAAGTATCTGATTACGATGTAGCAATTCTTGGTGCGCCATTTGATGGCGGAGTTTCCTACCGGCCAGGTGCACGCTTTGGCCCAATGGCAATTCGCCAGGCTTCCAGGCATTTGCGTCCGGCTTATCATCCAGATCTGCAAGTTGCCCCGTTTCGCACGATTCAAGCAGTTGACGCCGGCGACATACCTTGTAACCCATTCGACATCGATAGCGCACTAAAGCAAATCGATGATGGCGCAAGTGAGTTAGTGAGTGATAGTCGTAAGTTAGTCACCCTTGGCGGCGATCACACAGTAACTCTGGGATTACTTCGCGCATTAGTAAAAGTGCATGGCCCTATTGCCATGATTCACTTCGATTCCCACCTTGATACTTGGGACAGTTACTTCGGCGCCGACCGCACCCACGGAACTTTTATGCGTCGGGCATTCGAAGAAGGTTTGCTAATCGAAGACAAGTCGCTTCACGTAGGTATTCGCGGTCCGCTTTATGACCAGCAAGACCTTATCAATGACAAAAACTTTGGTTTCTCGACAGTTCGCGCGGCTGATTTTGATCGCATGGGTGTGGCCGAAGTTATTGGGCTCGCGCAAAAGCGCGTTGGAGATTGCCCGATGTACCTATCTATTGACATAGATGTGCTAGACCCAGCTTTTGCCCCAGGTACCGGAACTCCGGAAATGGGCGGGTTTACTTCACGTGAATTACTTAGCCTGGTTCGCGGGATGCCGCGGGAACAAATGATTGGCGCGGATATTGTCGAAGTAGCGCCAGCATATGACCACGCAGAAATCACCTCATTAGCAGCAGCAACTTTGGCTTACGAAATCATGTCACTTATGGCATTAAACGTTACGGATAAGAAGGGCTAAACCATGTCACTGACTTCACCTGATGAAATGTTGCGGGTTGATCAAGATCCGATTCGGCAAGCCCGCATTGACCTAGCAGCTGCGCATCGACTAGCGGTCTTATATGGCTTTCACGAGGGTATCGATAATCACTTCACTTTGCTGGTGCCAGGTTATGAAGATCGATTCTTTCTGGCTCCATTTGGATTGCATTGGTCGGAAATGCAAGCGAGCGATTTTATGATCGTTGATTTAGATGGCACAGTTTATGAAGGCAGCGGACTTGTTGAAGAAACCGCGTTCTTCATACACGCACCAATGCATGGCAGCGCCCGCAAATTACGAGCAGTTCTGCACACCCACATGCCTTATGCCACTGCCCTTGCAATGTTAGATGAACCAGATTTAGTTATGGCAAGCCAAAATGCTCTCGGGTATCGCGACGATGTTTTTTATGATTGTGATTACAACGGCTTGGCACTTGATCGTTCCGAAGGAGATCGCATGACTCGCGCGCTAGGAGATAAGTCAATCCTGTTACTGCGTAACCACGGAATTGTCACGACGGGTGCAACAGTTGCTGAGGCCTTCCATCATCTCTATTTCTTTGAGCGCACTGCGGAAGTTCAAGTGCTTGCACAATCAACTGGCCAAGCACTTCGCGAGGTTCCAAAAGACATCGTTGATTTAACAGTTGAGCAGTTTAAGGATTCCACACATCTAAATGGCTACAGCCGAATTGATTTACATTTTGCAGCCTTAAAGCGAATGCTAGATCGCAGCCAGCCAGATTACGCGGCCTAAAGTTTCTAGAACTTATAAATAACGTCTGCGAAATGTGGCGTAGCAAATAAGTAAAGAATCCGAAGCGGTTCGTCATCGTAATTATTGATTTGATGTAGGGCATCGCCGGGAATGTAAACCATGGTGTCAGTTTCTACTTCATACTCAACGTGCTCGATAGTTACTTTGCCTTTTCCGCTTAATACGTAGTATGTCTCTGGCTGCAAGTGCCGATGAGCTTCCAAGGATTCACTCTTGAACACTCGCGCAACGCCGAGCACCATGTCGGTGTTTTCGTCATCATTGACACCTTGCAACGCTTTCCAAGTGACTTTGCCGCGCGCAGCAACTTGGTCATCTGGCCACCCGGACCAGTCACCTTGGGACAATCGGCGAACAATGGGTTCCACAAGTTCTCCATCTATTGGGGGATAAAGCAAAGATTACGGTTAATTATGGCAATACCAGTTGCGTTGACCCAGGTGGGGACGTAGACTCAGGATTAGTTGAAGGTTCAACTACCGCCTTAGGAGGCATTAATGCCCGCAATCACCGCTGACACATTGACTTTGCCACGACTAGTGGTCGCTCCAGATTCAAAAGCCCGCAAAGTAAAAATGATTACTAGTGCGCCGCAGGCATACGAAGGCGAAGGTTTTCCAGTTCGCCGAGCATTTGCGGGAATTCCGACAGCAGATCTTGATCCGTTTATTCTTATGGATCAAATGGGTGAAGTTGAATACTTGCCAGGTGAACCAAAAGGAACACCTTGGCATCCACATCGCGGTTTTGAAACTTTCACCTACTTAATGGATGGCCGATTCCTGCATCAAGATTCACATGGCGGCGGCGGCATTATCAACGAAGGTGGCACGCAATACATGACAGCGGGCGATGGCATTTTGCACATCGAAACCCCGCCTGAAGATTTAGTTATGTCTGGTGGAATCTTTCATGGTGTACAACTTTGGATTAATTTACCTAAGGCCAAGAAGCGAATTGAACCTGCGTACCAAGACTTGCAGGGTTTAGATTCAGCATTGGTAACGAGCAGTGACGGTGGCGCATTAGTGCGCGTACTTGCTGGAAACATTGATGGTCACTCTGGTCCTGGAATTTCTCACACTCCGATCACAATTACGCACATCTCATTAGCTCCTGGAGCTCGAGTAGAAATTCCTTGGCGCGCTGACTTCAACGCATTGGCATATGTATTAAATGGCGCCGGAAACATTGGGCCAGCTAATCAGCCAATCCAGACGGGCCAAATGGCAGTACTTGTAGATGGCGATCACATTCGCATTCAAGCTGATCAAATTCAAGATGCACGTCACGATGCCCTAGACATTTTCCTAATTGGCGGTATTGCCCTGCGCGAGCAGGTTTTCCAGTATGGCCCATTTGTTATGAGCACTCGAGAAGAAGTTATGCAGGCTATGGAGGATTACCAAAAGGGTCGCTTCGGTCACATTCCAGTCGATGCGATCATGCCGCACCGACCATAGCCAAGGCGACATTACCTCGGAAATTTACAACTACTTATACTGATCTCATGTATGACATCGCTTTAAGTATTAACGCATGTGTGCGATCTAAGACGCGCGCCGAGATTGCTTGGTTAGTCTCACCCAATTTAGGCGTTAATGCTTTGGCTCTTACTCCCGGCGGCGGACGCATCGGAAAAATCTTTGAGGGCGCTTTCGATGGCGTTATGTCAGATTATTCAAATCGCAAACTCCCATCCGGCAGATTGTTAAACGTACTGGTTAACGAATTTGAAGCAACTATTTCTGGAATCCCAGTTGGCACAAACGCCCAGTTCCTAGTCGTGCCAGCTGACGCCTTTGATCCGGACACTTGGCCAGCCATGATTGATCGAGTGCCGATTGCAATAGTTGCCCACTTAACAGCCGATGAAGTTACTCGAGTGGACGTATTTGATGAAAGCTCAATTTCAACGGCTGACCCGCAAACTGCTGAATTATTTGCAACGGGGGCAACGGGTTTCCAGGTCCACCCAGATCGCGTCATCTCAGTACTATTCCCAGTCACCAGACTGGTCGTTGCTGGCCAAGGTCCAAACGCCGAAGCCATCGCCGCTCTTGGTAAAACTTTGGGTTGGAATGTGTCAGTAGTTATGCGAAACGACCTGGCAATTGGGCTGTTAGCCTCACTTTCGCCGCTAGATGCAGCCATCATCATGGGTCATGAAGTCGAAATGTCCAGTCGAAACTTAGGCGCTGCAATTGAGGGTAATGCTGGCTACATCGGCGCCCTCGGGTCCGCGAAAATGCAACAGGATCGGGCAGACTGGCTGGCTTATCAAGAAGTAACTGATTTATCGCGGGTTCATGGCCCAGCTGGGCTAAAAATCTCAGCAAGTACGCCGGCTGAAATCGCAGTTTCAGTAATTGCCGAAGTTATCTCTGTTTTGAAGCAGAAATAAGCAACGCAGGGTTTTCCCGACCAAATACTGAGATATCCCGAGTTATGTAACGGTTTTGATTTTTCTCAATTTCCGCGAACTATATGCATCTGCGGTGTTAAAGTCGGGAAACATCTTGACTGCACTTACCTAATAGATCCTCAGGAGAAAAAATGGCAATTGAGTCCACTGGCGCAGAACGTGGCAATCCACGTCTTTACTCGTTGATCGAAAATGCTCCAAAGACCGGCAAGTCGCCAACGATTTGGGCTTGGCCACAAATTACTGAGTACTTAAAAGTTGCCGGACAACCCGTGCAAGGACCATGGCCACCAAGTCAAGAACAGCGACCAGATCCAGATGCTAATGATCTGCCAGTTGCAGTTAAAGACAATAAATAATTTTTGCACGCAAGTAAAAGTTTAAAACATTAAATAAGTTATCGAAAGGAAAGAAATGTATCCATCCAGATTTGGTTACGAGGCACCAAAAACACTCGAAGAGGCCATAGCGATTCTAGATTCATACGCTGGTGAAGCAAAAGTTATTTCGGGTGGCCAAAGCTTGATCCCAATGATCAAACTTCGTTTCTCCGCGCCAGAGATGCTAGTGGACATTAATGGCATTGC
>CAMBGF010000054.1 GCA_945866135.1 Bifidobacterium breve | reverse complement strand
AATCTGGAAATTCTTGAGGTGGCAACGCAACCTGCAGTTCTAGCCAATGTTGATCCCGGAACTTTTGATCTCCTGATTCTCGATGGCGAAGCCACTCCCAGCGGCGGCATGGGACTTTGCCGGCAACTCAAAGATGAAATTTACAATTGCCCTCCGGTTTTAGTGCTGGTTGGCCGAGCTGATGATCGCTGGTTAGCCACTTGGTCACGGGCCGACGCGGTAGTTGCACACCCGATTGATCCACGCGCGCTTGCGAACGCAGCGGTTGCGTTGCTTAAATCTCGTAATTCTGTTTCGAAGTAAAGATTAAGGTTCGGTTTTTGCACTCATGGGAACATTTTCTTGGAAAGAGATTCTTGGAGTTTTAGTTAGTAGCAACGATCTATCTTTTGATCAGGCTTACTGGGCTATGAACGAGATGATGTCTGGCACGGCAACTGATGCACAGCTAGCTGGACTTGCCGTCGGGCTACGCGTAAAAGGCGAGTCTGTTACCGAAGTAAGCGGCATGGTTGCAGCAATGCTGGCTAACGCAATTGAAGTTAACTTAGATCGAATTGCCGTTGATGTCGTTGGCACAGGTGGCGATGGCGCGCACACTGTAAATATTTCAACTATGGCTGCAATCACGGTTGCCGGCGCTGGAATTCCAGTTTTAAAGCATGGTAATCGTGCCATTTCTTCGCAAGCTGGAACTGCAGATGTACTTGAAGCACTTGGTGTGGCAATAAATATGCCAACATCACTTTTGTCCTCATGTGTTGCGGATGCCGGTATTGCGTTTTGCTTTGCGCCAGCACATCACCCTGCAATGAAGTATGCGGGTGCGGTTCGTAAAGAACTTGGGATTCCAACAGTTTTCAACGTACTTGGACCGCTTTCAAATCCTGGCCAACCCGAAGCCGCATTGCTTGGCTGCGCAGATCTTCGGCTAGCTCCAGTCTTAGCCCAAGTGCAGTTAGAGCGTGGCTTCAAATCCATAGTTGTAAGAAGTGCTGACGGTCTTGATGAATTGTCAACATCTGCCCCGACACAAGTTTGGGATGTCACTTCTGGTGTACTTCGCGAGGAAACTTTAACGCCAGATTCTCTTGGACTTAAGCCAGCGACAATTGCAGAGCTTAAGGGAGGAGACGCGCAGTTTAATGCGCAAGTTGTGCGCAATGTGTTGAGCGGTCGCACTGATGGGAACTATCGCGCTATCCGTGATGTCGTAGTACTAAATGCTGCCGCAACAATGGTGGCCTATGACGCCGCAACGGGCGAGGAACGTTTCGGAAAAGTAACAGATTCAGTGCTTGCCCGAATCAAGCGCGCAATGCCCACTGCCTGCGACTCAATCGATTCAGGCGCTGCCAGCTCGCATCTGGAGGTTTGGGCTTCAGTTAGTCAAAGATTCGCGCTAACCGCTTCGTAGTTCCTGCGCTTTGCTGGGAGCAGTTATCGGGTGTTGCCAAGTATGTCCGGGCGCAATTTCAATTAAGCGAGTATTGCCATCGCCAAGCCATTTGAACAGCAATTCTGTTTCAGAAACTAGCGTTGGTAGTCGAACTTCGCTTGCAATCGTTGCTTTAAGTTGAGCTAGGTAACTTTTTGGATTCTGACCAGGTGGCGCTTGGATGGCTCCTGCAAGACGGCCATAAGTTATCGCGTGAATGTCCCAGCCACCGAGTTCGTTAAGTTGGGCAGCCAACAAAAACGGAATCAAACTTAGCGAACGTAATTTAGTTGACCGATGAACGCCGCCGGCAAGCGCATGCATTCGATCTCGACTAAGAGCGGCTTCTTCGAATTTCTCAAGGTCAACAAATTTTTGGATACTTCCCATGAATTTAGTCGTAACGTGAGAGGAATCTCCGCTAAGTATTTTTTTAGAGTTGGTCACTATTGCGTCATAACGAGTTGCCTGTGTTTCTGGTAAACACGGCGCGATACATCGATCCATTTCATAAAGCGCACAGGCTGACATCACTGATTTGCTAGTGATTCGGTCTTTACATTGCCGCAATTTTGTTGTTTCGTGTAACGCGTCCATTGCTAACTGTGCCCATGACTGATTTACAAAAGGTCCAATAAATGTTCGATCTTCAGTTGGCAGTGTTGCTTGGCGAATCAGCGAAGCGCGTGGAAACTTTTCATCAGTTAAGGTCAGCCAAATAGTCTTTTCGGGATTTCTGGAGCGAGCGTTATAGCTGGGTCGTAGTTCATTAATGATTCGCAGTTCGCGGATAGTGGCCTCAAGTCGAGTTTCACAAACAAAGCCTTGCACTCGCTGAGCAAGTTCAACCATGGCTGTCATACGAGAGCGCGACTCAGCTGCGGTGAAATATGTCATAACGCGTTTACGGATATTTTTTGAGGTCCCAACATATAACGCTCGATCAGCGCCATCATAAAAGATGTAGACACCAGGTGATTCCGGCAAGTCGGTTGCTAAGTGACGTTTGCGCCGGCGTCGCTGCGTTCCAGGTCCATCAAAGGTCGTCAGACCAGCTAAGTCATGCACCCCAAGATTTCCAACGCGCTCAATTAAACCGTGTAGTACCGAGACAGTGGCTCTGGCATCATCGAGAGCGCGATGTGTTGGACTAACTGGAGCACTAAAAAAACGTGCCAGAGTTGCCAGCTTCTTATCTTTAACTTCATCTTTGCGAAGTATTTTCCGGGCCAGAATTACCGTGTCAACAATCTTTGGTGCAGGCCAATGAATATCAAATTTAGCGCAGGCAGACTTTAAGAACCCAACATCAAAGGGTGCATTATGTGCCACCAGTACCGGCGGATCTTCGCAATCAAATCCCGCAAACGCCAAGAATTCAACAACTGCGCTCGCCACGTTTGGCGCAGTTGCCACGTGGTGATTTGTGATTCCAGTTAGCACAGAAATAAATGCCGGGATCGGCACGCCAGGGTGACAAAAAGTTCGAAATTCTCCCAGTACTTCGCCGCCGCGTACTTTAACTGCCCCGATTTCGGTAATTCCAGCATCATCTGGTTTTCCACCGGCAGTTTCTAAATCAACTATGACAAATGTGGTGTGGGCGAGTTGCTGGTCAATATCGGAAATTGTGAGCGCAGTTTGTCCCAGAAATTCACTCATATGGGCACTTTACTGGGGGACACCGACAATTGCGCAGGGACTTTGCGGTCAGCTAGGTCGGCGGGTGGGAAAAATTGTCAGTGGTCAGTTCTAGCGTTTCAAGTAGTGCCAGAGATTGGCTAAATCGCTAGAAGGAGATCTTGATGTTAATTGACTGCGCAAGTTGTGTGATGCGAGACATCGCCTGCTCGGAGTGTGTCGTGACTGCGCTGCTTGGACCGATGCCAGCATCGCTTAATGATCACAAGGATGTCTTGGATGTGCTTGCTGGCGCCGGCTTGATTGCGCCACTGCGGCTGATTCGCAGTGAATCGACCCAAACTAGGTCGGCGACTGTTGGCAATAAACAAAATAATATTGCGCTATAAAAACACTCTCAATAACTAGTTAATGCGCCGCTAAGGCAAGATGTACTCATGAGTAATACCTTGGTCATCACCAATGACTTTCCACCTCGTCCAGGTGGAATCCAAACTTTTGGCTACGAATTAGTGCGTCGTTTTGATCCCACCCAAGTAAGTGTTTTGACTTCCAGTTGGGATGGCGCAACAGAATTTGATGCAGCTCAAAAATTTATGACAGTTCGGGCAAAAACAAAAACTTTGTTACCTGACAAACGGACTTTAGCGATGGCTCGCGAAATTATTGTTGCAAACAATGTCACACGTGTTTTATTTGGCGCTGCAGCGCCACTTGGACTACTAGCGCCTTCACTTCGCAAACTTGGTGTGAAAAACATCGTTGGCATGACACAAGGTCATGAAGTTGGCTGGGCCATGACTCCTGGCATGAAGCAAGCACTTCGTAAAATTGGAAATGATGTCGATTATTTAACTTACATAAGTGAATATACGCATCAAAAGATTAGCCGGGCTTTGAGTCCAAGCGCCGCTTTGAATATGAGACGAGTCGTACCTGGGGTAAACACTACGGAGTTCTCGCCAACGAATTTAACTGCCGGATCTGCGTTGCGATCAAGTATCGGCTGGGTAAACCGACCAGTAATAATTTGTGTTTCGCGGTTAATGACCCGAAAAGGTCAAGACCAAATTATCCAAGCATTGCCACAAGTACTAAAAGTTGTGCCGCTGGCATCGCTAATAATTGTTGGCGATGGACCATATCGTAAACACTTAGAAAAACTCACTGCTGATTTGGGGCTTCGAGATAATGTGCATTTCACAGGAAAAGTTGACCAAGCTCAATTAGCAAACTGGTACGCGGCTGGCGATGTATTTGCTATGCCGTGCCGCACTCGAGTAGGTGGCTGGGATGTCGAGGGCTTGGGCATCGTGTTTCTAGAGGCCTCTGCAACTGGCTTGCCGGTTATTGTTGGCAACTCTGGAGGAGCTGTGGACGCTGTGCTCGACGGCGAAACTGGATTCTTAGTAAATGGCAATAATTTAAGTGAAATCGGTGATCGGTTAATTGAACTTCTTGCGGATCAAGATCTCGCAAAACGCCTGGGTTCTGCTGGACGAAACTGGGTTACCCAAGAATGGACCTGGGAACATAGTTTTAAACGCCTTGAATCGCTGCTTTCGGGTATTGACCCAGATCAGTAGGCAGCGTCAACATGTTTTGAGTTTCGCGCGCAATCACTCAAGTTTCGCCAAACTAAAACTGTGGCCCAAACGAGTGTGATAACTCGAATCGTGTGAGCGGCAACTGCAAGGGTGCCACCGAGTTGAAAATTTACATACCAGCCTGGGTAAATCAACTGTCCAAGACCACCGCTTATGGATATCAGGATAAAAATTCTTTGGAAATTTGGCTGTGGTTTAAACGCACAAACTGCCAGTACACCAAATATCCAAACTAAGTACTGCGGGGAAAGCACCCGACTTGTCACAATCGCCAATAGAAGAGCAAGCAGTGCGATATCGGCTGGCGGCACCTCACTTATTCTGTTGAACAATCGCCAATAACTAAGTCGTCCAAGGAGTGCAATTCCAACAAGAGTCGCAACCAGCGAGATCAGCGTCGTGCCTGGCGCAACTACTTCAATTGCGCCAAATTGAAATGCTGAAGCCACACTTGCTGGACCGGCATTCCAGAGTTGATATGGCAGCGCTGCGATGGATTCAATCTGCAAGCCGCGAGAACTTTGTCCGCTGATAAAAGAAAAACTTTCATCCCACCAGATGCCTAGTAAGAGACTTCCAAGTCCGAAAGTTAGCGCGAACCAAAGTAAAACTCTGGTTAACATTTTCTCCGGTGTAGCAAGAAGTAATAATATTGGCCAGACTTTTAGTAGGGCGCCAATCGCAAGGACACTGCCAAATTTTCTTGCGGATGACGCATAAAGTAATGCAAATACTGCAGCTAAAGTCGGGAACACATCGAATCGACCTAACAGGATGGGACCCATTACCAAGGGAGTAGCTAACCAAATGGCTGCCGGCAGGTAGTTTGTTAGTTCCCGGCCGCGAATCAACAACAATGTCATGATCGCAAGGTCAGCTAGAAGAGCTAAAAAAACAAACCCAACGGCGTTAGGGGCAATTAAATAGCCAGCTAAGAAAACTAGGGCAGCAAGTGGTGGATACTGCCACATCGGATCATTAATTGGGAAAGAACCAGCTGCGATGTTTCCAGCCCACCAGTCATAAAGGCGAACATCACTAAATAAATATTCAGAGCCGGGATAAAGCAAGATACTAAATCCAGATAACAAAACCCAAAGTCTGGTCGCAAACCAGCCAATAACCAACGGAACTGTGCGCATTATAAAATCAAGGGTAACGAGAAAGACAACAAATTTTCAGGCCTAGCTGTACAGAGCCTCAATATCTTTAGCAAAATCTTGCACAATTAAATGGCGACGGATAGTCATTTTTGGAGTCAAGTAACCATTGTCGATTGTAAAGTCTTCCAGCAGGATCGAAAACTTTTTGATTGCCTCAGAGTTGGATACTGCTTCGTTAGCGGAATTAACGGCCTTTTGAACTAATGCCCGCAAGTCTGAATTAGCGGCTAACTGGGACATCGGCGCAGCCGCAATGTTATTTGCGGAAAGAATCTGCGGCAGGGCATCTTGATCAAGGGTTATGAGCGCGCCAATGTATGGCTTGTTATCGCCAACTACAACGCATTGACTAATAACGGGATTGGCCCGAAGACGATCCTCCAGTACGGCCGGAGCCACGTTCTTACCTCCGGCTGTAACAATGATTTCCTTCTTACGCCCAGTGATTCGTAAGAAGCCATCACCATCGATCTCGCCGATGTCACCAGTTCGAAACCAGCCATCGCTAGTCATCTCGTGCGCTGTTGCTGCTTCGTTATTCCAATATCCAGCAAAGATGTGCGGACCTTTAAGAAGTATTTCGCCATCTGGTTCAATGCGAACCCCAGTGCCAGGCAGTGGGCGTCCAACTGAGCCAATCTTTAGCGAGCTTGGCAAATTTAAAGTGCTTCCAGCCGTGCTTTCCGTTAAGCCATATCCCTCAAGAATTATCAAGCCCAACCCGCGGTAAAAGTGTCCTAGCCGGGAGCCAAGTGCAGCGCCGCCTGAAATCGCATGGGTAACCCGGCCACCCATGGCATGACGTATTTTTGAATAAACGAGCTTGTCAAATAGCCCATGCTTGAGTGCCAGACCCTTTGACATGTGGCCGTGGTCTAAAGCTTCGCTGTATGCAATTGCTACTTTCGCTGCGCTGTCAAAAATCTTTCCTTTAACTGGACTTGCCTCGTGCGCTTTTGCAGCTGAGCCATTAAATACTTTTTCAAATACCCGAGGAACAGCAAGCAAAAATGTTGGTTTAAATGAACTCAAGTCTTTAAGTAGTGCGACTGGATTTGGACAGTGACCAATAGTGACTTCACCACGCAACATCGCAACTTGAATTAATCTTCCGAACACGTGCGCTAGTGGTAGAAAAATTAGAGTTGATGCCTCTGGTACGTCAAAAACTTCAGGTATGCCCTTAACTAAAGTGTCAACTTCAGCCATCATGTTTCCGTGCGTAATAATGCAGCCTTTTGGTTGACCAGTTGTACCAGATGTGTAAATCAAAGTTGCAGGATCACTTGGCTTTGCCGAAGTACGTCGGGCAGTTAATTCGTCATCAGAAATGCGCATGCCTTTGCTGGAAAGTTCAGCCAGTACGTCGTTGCCAAAAATGTAAGAGCGAGTCATGTGTGGAACTTTCGCTGCAATCGGCGTAAAAGCATGCGTTGTTCGCTCAGCCTCAAAGAAAGTCGCAACAACATTGGCGTCAGAAATAATCCACTCAACTTGTTCAGGGGATGAGGTTTCGTAAATTGGAACTGTGATGCAACCGGCGTACCAAATTGCGTAGTCAGCTACGGTCCACTCATATCGAGTGCGCGAAAGTATGGCGACCCGTTC
>CAMBGF010000053.1 GCA_945866135.1 Bifidobacterium breve | reverse complement strand
TGGGCATTCTCAAGATTCTGCATTATTTCAAGTTCAACATCTTCTAGTTCTGCTTGCCGCTTACCTAAAGTAGCAATTTCATGTTGCAGACTTTCTAATTCTTTTGGCGCCGATACCGCGCCAGAATCCAAGCGATCTTGATCTCGCTTGGTCCGCGTTAAAACTTGATCCACATCTGCTTCGGCCTTTAACTGATTCAGTTTCAAATCCGAGCTTTCTGTTTGCGCTGCTACTAGGCGCATTTTGATCGAACCCAATTCGACTTCAAGATCTTGAACTTGGGATATCTCAGGGGCGCCAGTTCGCTTATGAGCGAGCTGAAGCAATTTAGTATCCAAGGTCTGCAAATCAAGCAACAATCGTTGTTGCTCGGCGCTTGCTGTTACAGCCATTTGGACTCCCAATAGAACAAAGCGCATTCGCTTCTGGGTACAGACTATCTCCAACTAACTTCGGGATCGTAAAGCTCAGGCGGCTAAGTTCCAGCGTTCATGACGCAAATCAAACTTGCTAGCAATCTGCTCAAAGTCAGAGTCGTTATGCACAATTACAATGTCTTTTGCACCCATTGCGATGGTGGCAATCATGCAATCGACCACGCTCTTTACGCTGATTCCAGACCAGGAAAGCTCGCGCCGGATCTTTCCAGCGGATCTGAAATCTTGGAGTGAATTAAATGGTTCAGATGCCAGAGCGTCAATCAAGTTTTTTATCTGTTCGACTTCATGCTTTCGGGCACCAGCAATTAACTCCATAGCAACTGGCTCACACATCAAAATCGAATCCCCAGGGCGAGTGCATTGCGCTAGCCGTTCTTTTGAATCTGGATCACCACGAAAAACATTTACCCAAATGCTTGTATCAATCAAATACCTGGTCACTATGCGGGTATCTCATCTGAAAATCGGCCATCTGGTGGTCCATCCCAGCCAATGCCAAAGACGCTATCGATAAGTTTCATTTGATCGGTCTCTTCGACCAAGCGCTTAAGCGCCATCTCTACTGCGCTCTTCTTTGTTTCTAGGCAGAAGCGCGCCATCACAATGGCTAGCATCTCATCGTCGATGTCTATATTTGTTCTGCTCATACACATAGCATACACCAGGTATGTGTAAACTTCAGGAAGGCAAAAAAAATACCCCCCATCGGGGGGTATTCCTATTTGGTGGGCGCTAAGGGACTCGAACCCCTGACCCTCTCGGTGTAAACGAGATGCTCTAGCCAACTGAGCTAAGCGCCCGACGTGATTGCCCTACCTTATCTAAAAGCAAGGAAAGTTTGAAATCGTGCAGGTGGGGTGAGGTGGCTAGCAATGACCAGGAAGCGAAAAGATACCAAGGCTGGTGAGTCTCGGGTCTACACCAGCCTTGGCTCCTATATTTCACACCGCAATTGGCAAGTCCGCATCTTTTAGGAATTGGACAAATTTCTCGTGAAATTAAAGGGCTGCTAAGGCCTTCTTGTAGTCATCAGTATCGCGGGCATCGCCTGGTCCATTGACTACAGACCATTTCAAAATCCCGGCTTTATCAATGATGAAAGTTCCGCGCTTTGAAAAGCCACGTGGCTCAAACCAAGAATCGTAAAGTTTGGAAACTTCGCCGTGTGGCCAGAAATCTGAAAGTAATGGATAGTCAAATCCTTCTTGCTCTGCGAAGACCTTTAATGCAGCATCCGTATCGCACGAAATTCCTAAAACCTGCACGTCATCGGAAACAAAGTCACTACCTCGATCACGAATCTCACATAACTCGCCGGTGCAAATTCCAGTGAATGCCATTGGATAGAAAACTAGGACCACATTCTTCTTGCCGCGGTAATCTGAAAGCTTTACTGGCGCCCCAAATTGATTTGGCAAAGTGAAATCTGGTGCTTCAGATCCAATTTCTACTGACATGCTTACTCATTTCCTAATAGGTGATTTATTGTGCGAACTTTGAAAAACTTTACTTTAACGCCTGGATTTAGGTGCGACCAGACGAGTGCCTTGCCAGTCAGTTGCAGCACTTATGTTGCTTGTTGATTGCAGACCTGAAGTTGGCGCGGCATCTGCGATGTCTTCTGGCTCTACGTGACCTGGGCGACCAGGTTTTGGCGTCATTAACCAGATAACTCCACTGTCAGCTAGCGGGCCAAGTGCATCGACTAGCGCATCAACTAGATCGCCATCATCCTCGCGCCACCATAAAAGTACGGCGTCAACCACATCGCCATAAGTTTCATCGACTAATTCCGCAACGGATGCAATCGCATCCGAAACAGATTTGTCACAATCGCTATCGAACCCAAGCTCTTGGACTACCAGTCCTTCACCTAACGCAAACTTGCCAGCCAACCCCTGGAGGGAGCCTTCTTGTGAACTCACAGTCTTAGTCCACCCGAGTAACGCAAAAAAGGCAACTGCAAACCGCATATTGCCCATTTTTTGAATTCGCCAAAATCGCGATGCGATTACCCCAGGTAGCCTCCGGTCAGACACAATGGGAGGTGAAATAACTGTTCAACCCCCTAGTTCTATTACGCGCTAACCCAAGGCAGGTAACAAAACGTGACCAGCACTCCAGATCGCGATTCGCTACTGGCTGGCGGTTTTCCCACTCAATATGTGGATGTTAATCCCGAGGAAACCCAAGAGTGGATTGAATCACTAGATGCCTTAATCGCAACACATGGCGAGCAACGCGCCCGGCACATTATGTTGTCGCTACTTCGGCACTCATCTGAAAAAAATGTCGGCTTGCCGAGCCTTCGTAGTACTGATTACATCAACACAATTTCCCCAGACCGCGAACCTGATTTCCCTGGTGATGAATTAATCGAGCGCAGGATTCGCGCCTACATTCGCTGGAACGCAGCGATGTTAGTTCATCGCGCACAACGTCCAGGCATTGGCGTTGGTGGCCACATTTCAACTTACGCATCAAGTGCATCTTTATACGAAGTTGGTTTCAACCACTTCTTCCGCGGTCCAGAACATCCTGGCGGCGGCGATCAAGTATTTTTCCAAGGTCACGCCTCCCCCGGAATGTATGCTCGGGCATTTCTCGAAGGCCGCTTGAGTGAAGATCGACTCGATGGTTTCCGACAAGAACTATCAGCTGCGCCAAATGGTTTACCAAGTTACCCGCATCCTCGATTGATGCCTGACTTCTGGCAGTTCCCGACAGTATCTATGGGACTTGGTCCAATGAACGCCATTTACCAAGCGCGCTTCAATCGCTACCTGCATCATCGTGGGATCAAGGACACTTCGCAGCAGCGCGTTTGGGCTTATCTCGGTGATGGCGAAATGGATGAACCAGAATCACTTGGCGCAATCGGTATTGCTGCGCGCGAAGAACTTGATAATTTAACTTTCGTAATTAACTGCAATTTGCAGCGCCTTGACGGTCCGGTTCGCGGTAACGGAAAGATCATTCAAGAACTTGAATCTCATTTCCGTGGCGCTGGCTGGAATGTAATCAAAGTAATTTGGGGCCGCGAGTGGGATGAACTACTTGCCAAAGACAACGATGGCGCGCTCGTTAATTTAATGAACCGCACTCCCGATGGCGATTTCCAAACGTATAAGACGGAAAACGGCGGCTTTGTTCGCGATAACTTCTTTGGCCGCGATCCCCGCACAAAAGCCATGGTTGAAGATTGGTCAGATGACAAAGTCTGGAATTTAAAGCGCGGTGGCCACGATTACAAAAAGATGTACGCCGCTTACGCCGCAGCGGAAGCTCACACCGGCCAGCCAACAGTGATCTTGGCAAAGACCATCAAGGGCTGGACGCTAGGTTCGCACTTCGAGGGTCGAAATGCCACACACCAAATGAAGAAACTTAATCATGAGGACCTTGCCGAGTTCCGTGATCGCTTACAGATTCCATTTACTGATGCCCAACTTGATGACAAGTTGCCACCATACTTTCATCCAGGTGCCAATCACGAACACATTGAATACCTGCATGAACGTCGTCGCGCGCTGGGTGGCTACGTTCCTTCGCGTCGCACAAAATCTAAAGTTCTAACACTTCCTGGTGTAGAGACTTATAAAGTCATGAGCGCAGGTTCTGGTAATCAGCCAATAGCAACCACAATGGCATTTGTTCGACTCCTGCGGGAATTAGTTCGGGACGAAAACATTGGCAGTCGAATTGTTCCGATAATTCCAGATGAAGCGCGCACGTTTGGAATGGATAGTTTCTTTCCAACATTAAAGATTTATTCTCCTCACGGTCAGCAGTATTTGTCGGTTGATCGCGAGTTGATGCTTTCTTATAAAGAATCAGAATCTGGTCAAATCTTGCACGAAGGAATTAATGAAGCAGGATCGGTAGCGTCTTGGACTGCTGTTGCAACTTCGTATGCCACCCACGATGAACCAATGATTCCCATCTATGTGTTCTATTCAATGTTCGGCTTCCAGCGCACTGGCGATTCATTTTGGCTTGCTGGTGATCAAATGTCACGTGGGTTTGTAATTGGCGCTACTGCTGGACGCACAACACTTAACGGTGAGGGTCTTCAGCATGAAGATGGACACTCTCACCTTTTGGCTGCAACTAACCCGGCCGTGGTTAGTTACGATCCAGCATTTGGTTTTGAGATCGGACACATTGTCCGTGATGGACTCCAGCGCATGTATGGGGAAAATCCCGAAGATATTTATTACTACATGACGGTCTACAACGAACCCTACGTTCAGCCCCCAGAACCTGAAGGTGTTGAGGTTGCTGGAATTTTGCGCGGGATGTATTTACTCGCTCCAGAAACGCAAACCAAAGGTCCGCGCGCGCAACTACTCGCCTCGGGTGTCTCAGTTCCTTGGGCCCTTGAAGCTCAGAAACTATTGCGCGAAGACTGGGGCGTCAGCGCTGATGTTTGGTCAGTTACTTCCTGGAATGAACTTCGTCGCGATGGCTTAAACGTTGATCGTCACAACTTCTTGAATCCATCTGCGGCGCCAAAGACGAGTTGGGTGAGCGAGAAACTAACTGGTACTGCCGGCCCAGTTATCGCAGTTTCAGATTTCATGCGAGCTGTGCAGGATCAAATTCGAGATTGGGTACCTAATGATTTCGTTTCACTTGGTACAGATGGTTGGGGTATGTCCGATACCCGAGGCGCACTTCGTCGCCACTTCCTAGTTGATGCGCAAAGTATTACGGTGCAGACTTTGGCAATGCTAGTTAAACGTGGTGAGATACCAGCCGAACGTGTCCAAGAAGCAATTGATCGTTATGACTTAACTAATCCAAAAGCTGCTTCTGCCGGAAACACCGAGGGCGGTGGCTGATGCGAGTTGCACTCGGTAAAACTGATTTACAAATTCACCACCTTTGCTTAGGTGGAAACGTATTTGGCTGGAGCGCTACTGCGCAAGAGTCAGAACTTGTGCTGGACGCCTACGCCGATGCTGGTGGAAACTTTATAGATAGTGCTGACAGGTACTCGGAATGGCTCGAAGGAAATGTCGGCGGTGAAAGTGAAACCATAATTGGCGATTGGATGAGAAGTCGCGGTAATAGATCCGAGATTATTGTCGCAACTAAAGTTGCAAAGTTAACAACTCGTGCGGGATTAGCGGCAGCAAACATTGCTGGCGCAGCTGAAGACTCGCTCCGGCGCTTGGGAACTGATTACATAGATATTTATTACGCACATCACGATGATGAATCTGTGCCACTGGAAGAATCACTCACTGCGTTTCACAAATTGGTGACATCTGGAAAAGTTCGCTACATCGCAGCATCAAACTATACGGCGCAGCGCCTGGCCCAAGCATTGAAGATCTCACGGGATTTAGGAATAAGTGAATACCTCATACTCCAGCCGCATTACAACGCAATTGTTCGAGATGAATATGAAAGTGCACTCTTAGAACTTGCAGTCAAAGAAGAGATTGCAGTCTTGCCTTACTTCGCTCTTGCGGCTGGATTTTTAACGGGTAAGTATCAACCAGGTGTGGAAGTTGAAAGTGTGCGCGCAGAAGACATGCCGGAATACATGAATGAACGTGGCTGGGCGATCTTGCAAGCCTTAACTGACATCGCAGCCCAGCACAATGCGCCAATTCCAGCAACTGCGCTGGCTTGGTTGCGCGCCCAACCTGGCATTGCAGCGCCCATTGCAAGTGCTAGAACGCCAGAACAATTGGCGCAGCTTCTGCCAATTGTTGAGCTATCGCCAGCACAGATCGCACAAGTTAACGCGCTTTAGGCAACTGGCACACTTAACGACATGACAAGGTCTATTCGCGCAACGGAATCTACGCCAGAGCGGATTGCCGCTGAGCACGCCGTATTGGCTCGTCGGGTGCAGCGAATGACAGGTGAGTTAACTACCGCTGCAACATCTCGGATGGAAGAAACCCTCCCCTGGTTTTCAGCGCTTCCGGCTAATGAGCGAGCCTCCGTTAGTTTGGTTGCGCAAAGTGGCATAGCAAATTTCGTGGCATGGTTTTCGGCTGGCTTGGCTACTAAAGACCATGTCGGTGATATCTTTTCAACTGCGCCCAGAGAGCTAGCCCGCGCGCTAACCCTGCAACAAACTGTGGAACTTGTTCGCACTTCAATGACAGTCGTTGAAGAATTAGTTGAGCACATTGCTGGCACAAATGAATATCGCCAGTCCTATCTGCGCGAATCACTACTTCGTTACTCAAGTGAAATTGCTTTTGCTGCTGCCGAGTTTTATGCCCGGGCAGCGGAGAACCGTGGCGCGTGGGATGCGCGCTTGCAGGACTTGGTTCTGGACGCCATCTTGGCAGGAAGTTCCGATGATGCTTTGCTCGCCCGCGCCGCTGCTGCAGGCTGGGACGTTAACAAACACGTAGTTGCAATTGTTGGACCAGTTCCTTCCACACAAGTTGCTGTTGAAATTCATATGGAACAAATTCGTCGTACCGCAAAATCTGCAAAATTAGAGGTCATGGTTGGCGTGCACAACGATCGAATGATCACAATTATTGGCGGCGTCGAATCCACAGATAACCCGGAAGTAATTGCGCGACCATTTGTCGCACACTTTGGGGCCGGCACTGTTGTTGCTGGTCCAATAGTTTCCACATTGCAAGAGGCGCACGTATCCGCGCAAGAGGCGCTATCTGGTTATCGAGCTTTAAGTTACTTAACTGATAGTCCTCGAGTATTACCGTCGGCGCATTTGATTGCTGCTCGAGTAATCTCTGGTGATACTTCCGCAATTGAACCGCTCGTGGCGCAACTGCGTTCTAGTTTGCGCCAGGATGTGCGTCAGACGCTTGCTTGCTATTTAGAGTCCGCGCCAACTATTGAGAGCTGCGCACGGATGTTGTTTGTGCACGTAAATACCGTTCGCTACCGCCTGAAGCGGGTCCTGGATGCAACTGGGCTGGATCCCTTTGATCCCACTGATGCGCTAACTTTGCGGATCGCCCTAATGGTGGAGCGAAATAGTCCTGATTTGTAGGTTACCTACAAGAAAATGCCCTAGAATTTAGTGGATCGCCGTCAGTTTTAGCGGTTGCCTATACGAGAGACTATACGAGTGCTTGCAGTAGTTGCCCCCGGGCAAGGTTCCCAGATTCCTG
>CAMBGF010000052.1 GCA_945866135.1 Bifidobacterium breve | reverse complement strand
AAACTGCGAACGCGCAACGCGAACTCTTTAACTTGCGGGTCTTTATCAAACTCGTAACTCATGTGCGCAATCCATAACACTAGATCTCTTTCCCTCGATCTTATCTTCAGTTATGCTTAAACAAATTGCTACTGGCAAGTTAGGAATGCATCCAAATGAGCGATTCCGCACCAAAAGGGTCACTGATGTTTGAAGCGCTAACCCGGTTACGCGATGAAATTATCCAGGGCAAAATGCGTCCCAATGAGAGATTGATTGCGGCAGATTTAGCGGAGCGCTTGAATACCTCTCGCACGCCCATCCGAGAAGCTTTGCAGTTACTTGAGGCTGAACAGTTAGTTGTTGCAGCAAAGCGAGGATATGTAGTCCGTGAACATACTAAAGAAGAAATTGTTGAGATTTATGAGGTGCGAGCTGCCCTTGAGGGAATGGCAGCTCGATTAGCAGCCCAGAAATCTGGCACGAGTGCTTATAAGGAAATTGAAGCAATCGGCGCTCATCGGGATTCTTTAATTGCCTCAAATGATCGCAAACTTATTGTTGATTTAAATGATGAATTTCATGCTGCTATTTTTGCAGCCTGTGGAAATTCCAGACTTGATCGGATTAACCGAAGCAATAGTCAGCATTTTTTCAATTATCGAATTTCTGAGTTGTACACCAAAGAAGAAACTAAGATCTCAATTAAAGGTCACGCATTAATTCTTAAAGCAATTAAGAATCATGATGCAGATGAAGCAGACGCCGCTGCGCAAGAGCATGTTTTGGAAGCACTGAAGGTAACGCTACTTAAGTTGCGTTAAAAAAGATTTAAGTATTGCCGTTTATAGTTATGCCACCATCAACCACGATGGTTTGACCCGTTATGTAACTTGAGTCGGCTGACATTAAGAATTTAACAACTTTTGCAATTTCACTTGGCTCGGCCAAACGTTGTTGTGGAATGCGAGCAGTCAGTGCTGCTTCCGATAGCCTGCCATCTTTAATACCGCCAGCCACCATTTCAGTGCGAGTCCAACCTGGGGCAACTGCATTTACGCGAATGTCGCGGTCAGCCCATTCCAAACCAAGAGTTCGAGTTAAACCTTCAAGCCCAGCTTTTGCTGCGGTGTAACCTGCCCGGCCAGCTATCCCAACGCTGCCAGCTATTGAGCCAACATTAACTATTGTGGCGCCAGGAGATTTAACTAAGTCAGCGTAGGCAGCTTGGCTGCATTTGAAAACTCCACTTAAGTCAGTATCGATTACAGTATTCCAGTCTTGCTCGCTTAAACTTTCCGATTCATCGCGAATAATTACGCCAGCGCAATTGATTAAGGAGTCAAGAGAATCAAACTCGGTTCGCATCTCAGTAAAAACTGCATCTACCGAAGCACGATCGCGCACGTCCATAACTTTGCCAACTGCTTTTCCAGGACCTGAAGTTAGTCCTGCAACGGCGCTGGAAATAGCAGTTGCGTCACGACCGGTGATAACCACATTCCAACCATCGTTAATTAGCTCTTGACTAATTGCTAAACCAATTCCTTTAGCACCACCAGTTATCAGAGCAGTTTTCACAATTAGCTACTTGCGGTAACTACGAACAACAAATGGATCCATAGCGATTTCTGGGGTGCGACCAGCAATGATGTCCACTAGCGCAGCACTTGAACCACTTGCCATAGTCCAACCCATGTGGCCATGACCAGTGTTGTAGTAAAGATTTTGGTGTTTCTTACCCTTACCAATAATTGGTGGACCATCTGGTGTCATTGGACGCAAACCAGCAGTCATTTTGCCACCATCCCAATCAGCAGCGTCTGGCCAAAGTTCCTTTGCTGTTGAACGAATAGCTGAAAAATCTTCGGGTTTGTGTGACACATCAAAACCAGAAAATTGCGCTGTGGAAGACATTCGCAATTGGTTACCCATAGGTGACCATGCAACTAGTGTTTTTTCATCAACGCCGCCAAGTTCTGGCGCAATGGATTTGTCTTTTAAATCAAAAGTCATGGAGAAACCCTTGGCTGGATAAACCGGAAGGTCTTGTCCAACCGTGCGAGATAGGAATGGACTCCAAGCTCCCATAGCAAGCACGTAATTGTCTGCGGAAAGAAGTCCTTGGTCAGTTTGCAATCCAACAATTCGATCACCATCAGCTACGAATGATTTCGCAGTAACACCAAGTTTGAACTCGACACCCTTGCTTAGGAGAAGATCCGTTAGTTTCTGAGTGAATAACTCAGAGTTTCCGCTGCCATCGTTTGGTGCATGAATTGCGCCCGCTAGTTCAACTTTTGAGTTTCCAAAAGCAGGGTCAACAGCTGCCAGCCCCTTCATATCTAATTGCTCAAGTTTTTGACCATTGTCCGTCAGTAACTTCATCTTGACCATGCCAAGTTCAAGTTCAGCAGCGTCGCGGTAGAGATAAAGCAAACCCTTGTCGACACCTTGGTAGTCAATGCCTTCAGCGAGTGCAATCTCATCTAATTTGGTTTGACTGTAATCACATAAGTGCATTTTTGCCAAAGTATTAATTGCAGCGCGTTCGGAAGTGCACTCTCGCATGAATTGCAAACCCCACCATAAAAAGCGAGGATTCAAAGTTGGTTTAACTCGAATCGAAGTCTTTTCACCAAGCAATGATTTAAATAGCATCTTTGGAGCAGCTGGTGAAGCCCAGGCAAAGCAATGTCCGGGGGCAATTAGTCCAGCGTTAACCGAGGTCGCCTCCGATCCAACTGAGCTTGCTTTATCTACAACGACTACTTCATGACCTTCTTTATAAAGGTAGTAAGCAGTTGTTACGCCGACGACTCCGCCACCAACAACGATTGTTTTCACACTGACTCCTAAGTTTTTCTACTTGAATCTATGGCCGATTAACCGTTATGGCAAGGCTGCAATTGCGGTAACTTCAACGACTAATCCTTCAATTAGTAACCCACATACCACCGTTGCGCGAGCTGGCCGGTGATCTCCAAAGATTTCAGCCCAGGCCCTGTTGTATTCCGGCAAGTGCGCTAAGTCCGTTATGTATACCGAGGTAGAAGCTATGTCAGATAAAGTCGCTCCCTTTTCCCCAAGAATTACTTTAATTCTTCCCAGAATGTGCTTGGTCTGCTCATATGGATCATTTGGAGCAACTACGTTTGCTTCTGGATCCAGCGACACTTGTCCGGCTACAAAAATAAAACCATTTGCAACTGCGGCATTTGAGTAAGGCATGATTGCTGGTCCAAGTGAACTTGGATTGAATGTTTCGACGTTGCTCATTATTTTCCTTTTTGTTTTCTAGTTAGATCTAGACGATTCCACTGTAACTTCGTGGAACTGTTGCGTTGTATACATAGTTAATAAAGTTTGCCCAATCAAATACGGGTAAGCCAGTGGCTTCTTCAATTGCCTTACTATACGGTGGCAAGTCGCTGCACTCCAACATAAATGCACGGATGGCAGGATCGCGCTTGATTGCATCTTTAGCAGCCTGGACAGATTCCATTCGCATTTTGTCTTCATCTAGCGTGCCTAACTCTTTTAAAATTACATCGTTGAAATGGTTATAAGTTTCCATACCTTGAATTGTTAAACGCGATGAATCAGTTATCCCAGCATTAGCAAGCAAGCCATCAGTAAGCGAGGCTGAGTTAGCAGTCAGGATACCGATGTGATGTTGGCTACCTAACATGTTTAATAACATTGGGATTTGCACCAAGCTTGTTAAGAAAACTGGAATGTTTACTTGACTAGCGACATACTCTTGGAAGCCAGCCATAAAGCCACAGTTGCCAGTTATCGCTCGCACACCTTCAGCTTCAAGTTTCTTGGCAGCATCAGCCATAATTTGCGCATAATTTTCACCATTGCCACGCAATACTTCCGCGCCAGAAACACCCTTCACAGATTCATAACGAACCGGAAAAGCGAAGGTCCCTGCGTTATTCAAATCACCTGGGATAAAAGGTATGTGCCACTCTGCACACAACATGCCAATTGCGTAACCGTATGCAACTTGCCCGGCTCGAGCTTGGTAGATCACGGTGCCTCCCAAAGGCTCTTTTTGAATGCACTATTGCATGCAGTAATCATTCTTTGGCAAAAAAGTCCGCAAGTCAAGGCTTTTAGGACTTGCCAATGCTGGTTAGGGCGTGGAATAGTGCAGAGATGAGCATCTCTCGCTTCTTGCCAGACTTTGCGCCGATTGCGCCCTTTAGTCGCCTAAGTGAATCGGGAATTCTGGATTCTGGCTCGGCCCCGATGTCTGATGCCGCGGTAATTGAGGCGCTTCGCTACATGGTTTTAACTCGAGTTTTTGATGACAAAGCAACAAGTATGCAGCGCCAGGGTCGGTTTGGAACTTTCTCTTCCGTTCGGGGGCAAGAAGCTTCAGTTGTTGGCGCAGCGTCCGCACTGGATCCTAAAAGAGACTGGATCGTCCCGCAGTATCGCGAATTCCCTGCTTTGATTCGCCACGGTTATCCAATGGAAAACTTCGCACTTTATTTCATGGGCAATCCAAAAGGTGGAATTATTCCGCCGGAAGTAAATATGTTGCCGATGCAGATTTCCTTAGCAGCACAAATTCCTCAAGCAACTGGATTGGCCTGGGGATTAAAGATGCAAGGTGGTGACGGAGTAGTCATTACCTTCTTTGGTGATGGCGCATCATCAGAAGGTGATTTCCACGAAAGTCTTAATCTTGCGGGAATTGTTAAAGCGCCAGTAATTTTCTTTTTGCAAAACAATGGCTGGGCAATTTCAACCCCGCGCGAATCACAGACGGCAGCACGTTCATTTGCAGAGCGCGCGATTGGTTACGGCGTTGAAGGCGTAATTGTTGATGGCAATGATTTACTTGCAGTCCACGAAGTTACTGCTAGCGCAGTGGCAAAAGCTCGCGCAGGTGGCGGACCAACATTAATTGAATCTGTTACATATCGAACCGGCGCTCACAACACAGCTGATGATCCATCTCGTTATATCGATCAACAGGAACTTGAGAAATGGCAACAAAAAGACCCAGTTACTCGGATAGAAAACTATTTGCGCAGCAAAGGTATTTGGAATGAAGAACTTGCCAAAGAGATGCACGATAACTGCGCCGAGCAAGTAGAGGTTGCGATGAATATTGCGCGTAACACCCCGCTTGCAACAAGTGATGCGTTATTTGATCATGTTTACGCGCAGCCACCACAGCGCATGTTGGATCAACAAGTTGATTGGGCTAATCGCAATGGTGGCGCGACATGAGCGAAAAAACAATGATCGAAGCAATCCGCGAATGCTTAACGCAAGAAATGCAAGAAGATAGCCGGGTAGTTGTAATCGGTGAAGATGTTGGCGTTCTTGGTGGCGTATTCCGCGCAACTGACGGACTGCAAGCTAAATTCGGCAAAGATCGCGTGGTTGACATGCCACTTGCTGAAGGCGTGATTGTTGGATCAGGAATCGGATTAGCTATAAGTGGACTGCGTCCAGTTATTGAATTGCAGTTTCTTGGTTTTGGTCATCAAGCATTTCATCAAATCGGTCAGCAAGTTGCGCGGTTGCGATATCGATCACAAGGACGACACTCGTTGCCATTAGTTATCCGCTCTCCATTTGGTGGTGGCGTGCGAACCCCTGAACTTCACTCTGATGCATTTGAAGCTTTCTACACCCACACCCCAGGCTTGAAAGTTGTTGCGCCAGCAACTGCATACGATGCAAAGGGATTACTTGCAGAAGCAATGGCAAGTGATGATCCAGTGCTATTTCTGGAACCGCTCAAGGGTTACCGCTTAACAAAAGATGAAGTTCCCGACGAACGATACCGAGTTCCGCTTGGCAAGTTACGTGTTGCGCAAGAAGGAACAGATGTAACTTTGATAGCTTGGTCAGCTGCAGTCAATGTTGCCCAGCTTGCTGCAGATGAATTAAGCGCCCAAGGTATCAGCGTAGAAGTTCTAGATTTGCGATCGCTAAATCCGCTGGACATCCCTGGTATCAAAGAATCCGTAAGTAAAACTGGTCGGGTCGCAATATTGCATGAAGCTCCATTAACTGGGGGATTTGGCAGTGAACTGGTGGCAACTATTCAGCAAGAGTGCTTTTACGATTTGCAATGTCCAATTATTAGAATCTCTTCGCCAGACACTCCGTATCCACTTGGTGGCGTTGAAGATTTATACATCCCAGATGTTGATCGAGTTGTTTCAGAAGTTGGCGCCTTGGCCAGGACTAGCGCATGAGCCAGATCGTTGATTACAAACTTGCTGATGTTGGCGAAGGAATCGCTGAAGCTGAAGTAATTGAATGGCTCGTAGCAGTTGGCGATCTAGTCAAGGAAGATCAACCAGTAATTGTTGTCGAAACAGATAAGTCGCAAATTGAAATTCCAGCGCCAGTGGCAGGAAAAGTGATTGAACTATGTGTCGTTGCTGGTGAGGTACTTGCTGTTGGAGCATCTCTGATGAAAATTGAAGCAAGTGGTGAAGTTTCCAATGACATTAGTGCGCACGCTTTGCCCGCAACACCAGTTCCAAGTTCGGTAACGACAAACGATAAATCAGATTTACCATCGATACCTGCTCCACGCGCGGCAAATGTTCGCCCGCTCGCCAGTCCAAGTACGAGGCGACTAGCTGCCAGCCTTGGTGTGGCACTGGAAAATGTTTTAGGTTCGGGACCAAACGGCCAGATTACTGCCGAAGATATTCAGGCTTCGAGTGCAACAGCAGCAACGACTTCAACTCCAAAAGTTACGCCAACTGTTTCTGAACCAGGTGTAACCGTAATTCCACTTCGTGGGCTTCGTCGACAAATTGCTGCGAGCATGTCGCAGGCGCTAACGATTCCGCACATTTTGGAATTTAAGGAAATAGATGCCACAGCATTACTGGCTTTGCGAAGTGACTTAACTAAAGATTTCCAAGCGCAAGGGCAAAAACTTTCAGTCACGCCTTTCTTAATGCGCGCCTGCGTGCTGGCACTTGCAAAACACACAACGTTTAACGCTCGATTTGATTCCGAAGCTGCGGAAATTGCGCAATTTGAAAATGTGAACTTAGGTTTTGCCACAGCAACTGATGATGGGCTAATTGTTCCGGTGATTCAAAATGCACAGAATCTTTCAGTAAAAGAACTTGCGCAGGAAACAGATAACTTAGCTGCCTTAGCAAAATCTCGGAAAGCTTCGCTAGAGCAACTTAGTGGTGGCACATTTACGCTCACTAACTTCGGTTCATTTGGCACTTGGCTCGGAACCCCAATTATTCATGCGCCAGAAGTTGCGATTGCTGGCTTTGGTCGAATCACCGAAAAAGTTTTAGCAGTTGATGGAATTCCTACTGTGCGGATGGTTTTGCCCATAGTTGTTGCCGCTGATCATCGAGTAAATGATGGCGCACATCTGGGTGCATTCGTTTCTGAAATTGCTGACTTATTGCTGCATCCACTTTCACTTCTAGAAAATAAGTAGGTAGTCGTGGTCGTTGGAGAAATGCCATCATCAGTTGACTTGTTAGTCATAGGCGGCGGACCTGGTGGATATGTTGCAGCGATTGCCGCAGCGCAATTAGGACGTAGCGTAGTTTTGGTTGATAGCAATGGCGAGGCTGGCTTGGGCGGCGTGTGTGTAAACGTTGGCTGTATCCCGTCCAAAGCGTTAATTGAACTGGCGCATGCAACTCACAGTGTCACTGATTGGTCAGAGCGTGGCATGAAAATCTCCGCGCAACCAAGTGTTG
>CAMBGF010000051.1 GCA_945866135.1 Bifidobacterium breve | reverse complement strand
TAATTGTTTTAACAGGCATAGCGACTTTGTTGATCGCGATTCCATTTTTTGGAGCAGACTTTAGTCCTGGCGCAATCAAAGCTGGAATTGCTGCCGGCTTAGCAGGAACCCTCGGATACATATTCCTTATGTATGGCTTGGCACTTGGTCCGATGAGCGTAGTTGCGCCAATCTCGGCCGTGATCGGCGCAATCATTCCATTTGGAGTTGGTTTTTTACGTGGTGAAACTTTATCGACATTTGGATTTATTGGCGCAGGGCTAGCCTTTATTTCGATTGTGTTAGTTAGTCGCTCAACGGAAGATGCCTCCCACCCAGTTACAACTAAAGCAGTGATCGTGGCAATCATTGCTGGACTGGGTATCGCTGGCTATCTTTTAGGCATCAGCAGCGGACCAGATGACAGCGGTTTGGCCCCAGTTATGGTTGGCCGACTCGTTACTGGCGGCATATTTATTTTCATCGCCATGGCAACGTGGAAAACTATTCGTAACGGAGAAATTGATTACCGACTTGCCATAGCATCAGGCGCGCTCGATGTTGTTGGTGGCGCAACTTTTATGCTGGCTGCGCGCGCTGGCGATCTCGTACTTGTTGCAGTTTTAGCTGCGCTCTACCCAGCATTTACCGTCTTACTAGCCAGATTAGTTTTGCATGAACGCATGGAACGTCATCAACTTCTGGGATTAGTTGGCGCGGGCACTGCGGTGTTATTACTAGTGACAAACTAGCCGCTACAGTTAAATTCTTATGTCCGCCATACTCCTAGCCTTTGCTTGCGCTTTCTCATATGGCTTTGGAGATTATTTTGGTGGACTTGCCACCCGCAAGAGCCCGCTGCTTAAAGTCTTGCCAATCACAGTCGGCACTGGCTTAGTTTCACTCTTAATCGCAGCGCCATTTCTGGGAGCGCAATTTAGTCAGCAAGCAGTTATCTCCGGCCTATTTGCTGGCACCTGCGGAATTGTTGGCTATATTTTTGTTCTGAAATCACTGGGACTTGGCCCGATGGGAGCAGTTGCTCCAATAACTGCGCTGGTTGCAGCATTCATTCCATTTAGCGTTGGATTGTTTCGCGGCGAAAGACTAACCATAACTGGATCCATTGGCGCGCTAATTGCAATGGCCTCCATTGTGCTTGTCAGCCGGTCAACAATTGATGCCACGCATCCACTTTCCAAAGCAGCAGCTTTATATGCAGTTTTAGGTGGCTTTGGATTTGCTGGATTTTTGTTAAGCGTAAGTAGCGCACCCGTTGGCTCAGTGCTGGCACCGGTAATTGTGGCGCGCTCGGTAACAATGGTGGTTTTTTGTACTGCTGCACTTGTCACTTGGAAATCCATAGTTAATAGCAAAGTGGACTACAAACGAGCTATGGCTTCTGGCGCACTGGATGTTTGGGGTGGCACCACATTTATGTTGGCTGCCCAGCGCGGGCAACTTGTCACGATTTCGGTGATCGCCGCACTTTATCCAGCAATTACAGTTCTACTGGCTCGCATTTTCCTGAAAGAACGTCTTGAGCGCCACCAGGTTGTTGGCCTGTTTGGCGCCGGGCTAGCCATAGTGCTCCTCACTAGCTCCTAGATTTAGGGCAATTTCGGCCCGCAACGCTGGTTTCCGATTACTTGCAGATTGGATCCAATCCTGTTAATTTGGTCATAATTGCAATTTTGCACTTGGGACAGGAATCCACCATGGCCGCACCACAACATCCATTTGATCTTTATGCAATTGACCGTTTGTTTACCGACGAACAACTTGCTATCCGCGATTCAGTTCGCAAATTCGTGGATGACCGCGTTAAGCCCCATGTTGGTAAGTGGTTTGAAGACGGCGAATTCCCGGCTCGCGACTTAGCTAAAGAAATTGGTCAAATGGGAATGTTCGGCATGCACCTTGAAGGTTACGGCTGCGCCGGCACTGATGCTACTTCCTATGGCCTAGCTTGTTTAGAACTTGAAGCCGGCGACTCAGGTCTGCGCTCATTTGTTTCAGTACAGGGATCACTAGCCATGTTCGCAATTTGGAAATTTGGTTCAGAGGAACAAAAGCAAGAATGGCTACCGCGCTTAGCATCTGGCGACGCACTTGGTTGCTTTGGTTTAACTGAGGCCGATGCTGGCTCAAACCCTGGTGAGATGCGCACCAATGCAAAGCGTGATGGTGATGACTGGATTCTTAATGGTTCAAAGATGTGGATCACAAATGGCAACATTGCAGATGTTGCCATTGTCTGGGCGCACACCGAAAACGGTATCGAGGGTTTTGTTGTTCCAACAAAGACCCCAGGTTTTAAGGCCAACTTAATCAAGCACAAAATGTCACTGCGAGCATCAGTTACAAGTGAATTAGTTTTTGAAGATGTCCGCCTACCGGCTTCTGCTGTGTTGCCAGAAGTTCAAACTCTTCGTGGTCCACTTTCTTGCTTGTCAGAGGCGCGCTTTGGAATTTTATTTGGTGTGGTTGGCGCTGCTCGGGATTGTCTCGAGACTGCAATTGACTACACCCTAAACCGCCAGCAATTTGGTCGACCACTGGCTGCTTTCCAACTCTCCCAGCAAAAACTTGCTGACATGGCGATTGCAACTGGAAATGGAATGTTGTTAGCTTCCCACTTAGGCAAGCTCAAAGATGAGCATTTACTTCGTTCTGAGCAAGTAAGTATCGGTAAGAAAAGCAACGTTCGCATGGCACTAGAAGTTGCCCGCGAATCTCGCTCGATGCTTGGCGGCTCTGGAATTACCTTGGAATATCCAATTATTCGTCACATGAATAACTTGGAAAGTGTTTACACATACGAGGGCACCAACGAAGTTCACACTTTGGTTGTTGGCCAAGCACTTACCGGGATCGCAGCTTACGCGGATTACAAGGCCTAGTTAGTACAAAAAAAACCCCCGAGTGATCGGGGGCTTTTTTTGTTAATCATTAAGTAGCAGTTGGTTTCTTCGTTAGCGCCTTATCAATGCCCCAATAAAATACCGCAACGATTATTGAAGCAAAGAGAATTCCAAGTACGAAAACAATGACGTTGGCATAACCATTAACGACGACGTCAAAGAAGTCGTATGGGTATTTATCGATTATCGCCCCACGAAATAGCGTATAAAACACATAAACAATCGGTAGCACAAGTGCTGCCACAATGTTCTTTAAGTTAAACCAACCACGCGGTCCCGCGATGATGAAAATCAACACTGTGATTAGCGGCGTAATAGTGTGCTGAATTGGACTTGAGATCTGATTCAAACCCTGCGGAGGATAATTAGGGCCTAATAGCAAGTTATAGACAACGCCAGTAACAGTAATCATCAAAACTGTATCTATGCGTAGCACGCGAAATAGCTTGCCATCTCGTGTTGGGTTTAAATAAAGCAAAGTCATGATGATTCCAACTGCGATCTGACTCCAAATTGTGAAGTAACTAAACAAATCAATGATTCGCTCCGGCGCACCGGCCAAACCATCCGCATAATCTCCGAAATAACCAAATAGGGAGGTCACAGGTGCATCCGCATATTTTGGAGTCTTTACAAGTCCAAAGAGTTCAATTAGAAAACTCATACCAAAACCGAGCCAGGCGCTCAGGGCATTGATACCGAATAAATTGCGTTTTGTTTTAGTTGAAAAGGCCATAATGAACTGTATTGCTTAGCGCTCCCAGAATGTTGCTAATTTAGTGGCTTAAATCATTCACTTCGCAATAATGGGCGCAAAATGTCAAGAATTGAGACATCTTCGATGGTGCTTGGAACATCTACCTGTTTTCCATCGGCTATGCCGCGCATGGTTTTGCGCAGGACTTTACCTGAGCGAGTTTTTGGCAAACCTGGTACGACCACGACTTCGTTTAGCGCTGCAACGGGTCCAACTTCTTTTCGAACTAGGGCCACAATCTCTTTGCGCAAAACTTCCGCATCAACTTGCGCGCCAGATTTTAGAACAACGAACGCTTTTGGAATTTGGCCCTTGATTGCATCAGCTACGCCAATCACAGCGCACTCAGCGACTAATTCATGAGTTGCTACGACTGCCTCAAGTGATCCAGTGCTCAATCTATGACCGGCAACATTTATAACATCATCAGTTCTACCCATGATGTAGACATAGCCATCTTCATCTAGGTAACCCCCATCACCGCTTGCATACATTCCAGGGAAGACTTTCAAATATGAATCGATGTAGCGCTGGTCATCACCCCAAAGCGTCGGCAATGTTCCAGGTGGCAGTGGCAAAGTGATCGCGATATTTCCCTCTGTACCAATTGGAAGTTCTTTTCCAGTTTCATCCAAAACTTTGATGTCGTATCCGGGAATTGGAACCGATGGCGAACCAGGCTTAATCGGCATGGGATCAAGGCCGCGCAAATTGGAAGCGATCGGCCACCCTGTTTCAGTTTGCCACCAATTATCAATGACAGGAACGCCCAGGTGCTGCGTAGCCCAATGGTAAGTATCTGGATCTAGGCGCTCACCAGCTAAAAATAGATTTTCAAACTTTGACAAATCAGTTTTCTTTATAAACTCCCCGGTGTAATCCTCTTTGCGAATCGCGCGGATTGCAGTTGGGGCTGTAAACAATCCCTTCACGCCATACTTCTCAATTACTCGCCAAAATGTGCCAGCATCTGGTGTGCCAACTGGCTTACCTTCAAAAACAATGGTGGTAGCGCCAGCAAAAAGCGGCGCATAAACGATGTACGAGTGTCCAACTACCCAGCCAACATCTGAGGCAGACCACCACATGTCCCCGGCTTCGATGTTGTAAACATTTTTCATCGACCAAGTCAGCGCAACTGCGTGGCCACCATTGTCTCGGACAATTCCTTTTGGTTTCCCAGTTGTGCCCGAGGTATACAAAATGTAAAGCGGGTCAGTTGCAGCTACTGAGACACATTCGGCAGGTTCTGCCATAGCCATGGCATCTTTCCAGTCCATGTCAGTTGGCCCAAGGGCCACCACATGCTGTTCCCGCTGCAAAATGATGCAGCGATCTGGTTTGTGTTTTGCAAGTTGAATTGATTCATCGAGCATCGGTTTATATTCAATAATTCGCGTTGGCTCCAAACCGCAAGAAGCTGAAACAATAACTTTTGGTTTGGCATCATCAATTCGTGCCGCCAACTCAGCTGGGGCAAACCCGCCGAAAACTACCGAATGCACTGCGCCCAATCGAGCAGTAGCCAGCATGGCAATTAGCGCTTCTGGCACCATGGGCATGTAGATCACGACTCGATCGCCTTTTTCAACCCCAGCCATCCGCAGGGCGCCAGCAAACCGGGCAACTTTCTCCAGCATCTGGGCATAAGTCAAAATTAAGGATTTCCCAGTTATCGCACTTTCGTGAATTACTGCAGGTTGATCAGCTCTGCCATCGATTACATGTCGGTCTAGTGCGTTGTAACAAGTGTTAAGCATGCCATCGGAAAACCATCGATAGAGCGGTGGATTACTGTCATCTAAAATCACTTTTGGGTTCTTATCCCACTTAACTAATTTCGCCGCATTTCCCCAAAATTCATTTGGATCAGCCATGCTCTGGGCGTAAGCACTTTGGTAATTAGTCATAGGTATTTCTACCATGATCTAACTATTGAGGAGTGGAAAAGATGATTGCGACTAACGCAACTACTAGTTCTTTGTAGCAGCTGCGAGTTGGCCACAAGCGCCATCGATATCGCGACCTCGGGTATCGCGCACAGTTACTGGAACCCCGTGACTTTTAAGGCGATATACAAATTCTTCTTCATCTTCGCGCCGAGACGCTGTCCACTTGGATCCAGGAGTTGGATTTAGTGGAATCAAGTTAACGTGCACTAAATTGCCCGCAAGTTTCTCGCCAAGCAAATCAGCGCGCCAAGCTTGGTCATTAATGTCTTTAATCATGGCGTACTCAATTGATACCCGGCGACCGGTTTGATCTGCGTAATACCAAGCGGCATCCAAAACTTCCTGGACTTTATAGCGCGTATTAATCGGTACCAATGTGTCGCGAAGTTCATCATCAGGTGCGTGCAAGGAAACTGCCAAAGTAACTGGGATGCCTTCCTCGGCAAGCTGACGCATCCGAGGAACTAATCCAACCGTTGAAACCGTGATGCCACGCGCTGACATTCCAAATCCTGATGGTGCTGGTTCAGTTAGCCTGCGAATTGCGCCGATCACACTGTTGTAGTTAGCCATCGGTTCGCCCATACCCATGAACACTAAATTGTTAACTCGACCTATTCCGCCAGCTACTTCATCATTGGCAAGTGCGCGCGCACCAGCCAATACTTGCTCGACAATTTCCCCCGTTGAAAGATTGCGAGTTAAGCCACTTTGCCCAGTTGCGCAAAATGGACAGTTCATGCCACAACCTGCTTGCGAGGAAATACACATGGTCACGCGGTCGGTGTAGCGCATCAAAACGCTTTCGACTAGGACGCCATCGAATAATTTCCAAACTTGCTTAACAGTTGTCCCGTTATCGCATTTAAGTTCGCGAATACTTGTCATAAGGTCCGGGAACAGTAAATCCTTAACTACTTCGCGCATATCAGCTGGAACATCTGTCCAAGAAGCAGTGTCATTATTTAAGCGCTGGTACCACTGGCGCGAGAACTGATCTGCGCGAAACCCGGGTAAACCAAGTTCGATAACTTGTGCCTTGCGCTCTTCAACCGTCCAGTCCGACCAATGTTTTGGCGGTTTTGGTCGCTTGGGTTCGATCATTATTAACTCACCGGGTGCAGGCATACCGTAAGCCTACGGGTGAATCGCCAGTTAGAGAAAAATGCCGAAGAGCGCCCAAGCCACGAAGGAGTTAATTACAAGTGAGTCGAGTCGATCCATAACTCCGCCGTGTCCAGGCAAGACACTGCCCATGTCTTTAACGCCAAGATCGCGCTTAATCATTGATTCGATCAGATCACCAAAAGTAGCGCTGAGCATCATGATGAAACCAACAATTGCGCCTTCCCACAAGCTTTGGTCAAAAACGAAAAGCCACAGCAATATTCCAATGACTAGCTGCAGCACAAGCGCGCCCGCGAAGCCCTCCCAAGTTTTATTAGGAGAAATTTTCGGAGCCATTGGATGTTTGCCAAACAACGCACCAGCCACGTAACCACCCAGATCAGTTGCAGCCGTAAGCAATACCAGTGCTAAAACTTTCCACGCACCATCAGTTTGCGTTGATAGCAATACGGCAAAGCTCGCTAAGACGGGTACATAAACTAGCGCAAAAATCGAACGTGTTACGTGATGAACGTATGCCTCTTCGCCGTCCAATAATCGAACCGACAAAATTAAAATCACACTTGCAAGGAATGTGGAAACTAATCCCGTTACACCACGCAGGCTTGCTGCAACGACAATTACTGGCGCCAGAATTTGCAACAAAATTATCATTCGCTGTGACAGGCCAACAACTAAAGTTTGGGAAAGTTCGCGTGTTGCCAGCACTGCTGCAAAAGCAACCAAAATTGTAAAGAAGCGCACGTCAGCAAACAACGAAATTATTAAAGTGATAAATAATCCAAGACCAACCGCAATGGCAGCAGGCAAATTGCGCCCAGCTTTGCCGTAATCAGTTGAGTTTGTGGTCATGAACTAGACCTCGAGCAGTTCGGCTTCTTTATGCTTGAGCATATCGTCGATGTGGACCACGGCCTTAGTAGTTAAATCCTCAAGCGCCTTTTCGGCGCGCGCAACTTCATCTTTACCTGCTTCGCCATCTTTAGCCATTTTTTCCAAAGCCTCTTTTGCGGTTCGGCGAATGTTTCGGATCGCAATCCGAGCATCTTCGGCCTTAACTTTTGCAACTTTGATGAATTCTTTGCGGCGATCTTCGGTTAATTGTGGGAATGGCACTCGGATAATGACACCATCATTTGATGGATTCACACCTAAATCTGAATCACGAATTGCCCGCTCAATTGCGCCCAGCGCAGTTTTATCAAACGGACTAATTACCGCAACCCGTGGTTCGGGAGTTTGAATGGAGGCAACTTGCTGCAACGGAGTTGGAGTTCCGTAGTAATCCACCATAATTTTTGAGAACAGCGCGGCAGAAGCGCGACCAGCACGAATCGTGGTGAAATCTTCCCGGGTGACTTCAGTTGCTTTTGCCATCTTAGTTTCGGCATC
>CAMBGF010000050.1 GCA_945866135.1 Bifidobacterium breve | reverse complement strand
GAGTGCTCCCCCGATTGGACTCGAACCAATAACCACTCGATTAACAGTCGAGTGCTCTGCCAATTGAGCTACAGGGGATTAACTGGTCAATCCTAACAAAATGAAGTCGCTGTGGCGAAACGACCTAGATTCCAAAAATGGACTTAAGTTCGCCAAGGGCTGTAGCAACATCTTTTGCACCTGCGGCGCTCTGAGTTGCAGCCAAATCATCGACCACTGTGATCCAAGTGACGTCTTTACCATCACGCCTTGCCACAAAACGGACGTTGCCCGCATTCGGTAAGTTATACGCTCTATCAACTACGACAGTATGGGTTACCCGATCACGGACCGCGCTTGGTATTTTTCCGGGCTCTTCCAAAGTCCAGGTTTGCGTTACAGCAACTGACTGGCTATCTAACTGAGTAACTAATGTGAGCACCGGAGGCTCCCAGCGAGCTTGCAGCGCAATGGACCAAGGAATCAAGGTTGGGCGCAATTCTCCGCTATCAACCAAATTCTTGTCAGTAACAGCAATCAATCCGCCTTGATAGGCAGCCCAAGCAAGGATTCGATCTGCTTTGGGAATAACTGCTACTAACTCAACTGGAATTTGTGAATTCTTTGTGAGTCGGCTCATCAACTATCACCCACGGCAAAGTTACGCATATCTCGGCGATAACTTTCAAGTGAAAGCAAGTCCCCCAATAAGCGCGCTTTATCCGCATCATCAGTTCCATCTTCAGCCCTGCTTAGTGCAGCTTTTATCTGCGCAACTCTTCGAGCTGCATCCATTTCCAAAATTCTTGCTAAAACTGCCTGCACATAGCGTTCATCGGGATCATCATTTGGCAACGGCTCAACAGCCATTGCTCTGATGTGTGAGCGAGTTTCCTCATCCGGTGCTTGTTCCAAAACTTTGGTGATCCAAGTTTGCGCTGAATCAAATTCCAAGGGATTGCCCGCTTGCACGCAGGAGGAGTAAACAGCCGAGGCAGCCGGTACTAGAAAAACACTTGGCTCAAGTGACTCAAACCAAGAACCCACTAAGTGTGGGGTTTGCAAAACGCACTTGAGCGCCTCACGCTCGACGTGCGCAGCTTGTGAGGATGCCACCGCTTGCGGCCTGGTCTGTGTGGGAGCTGACTTTTTTCCAGCAGAATTCATCTCGTTGCGAATGGTGGCATCGTCCATGCCCAGCCACCCTGCAACCATTCGAATGTATTGCGGACGTAATGCGGTGTCCTTAATACCCGCAAGTATTGGCGCAACTGCGCGCATGCTTGCAACTCTTCCTTCGGCAGTATTTAAGTCAAATTCTTCCACCGTTGAACGCATTACAAATTCAAACAACGGAATCTTTGCTGCAACTAATGCCTTAACAGCTTCATCACCTTGCTTCAATCGCAAATCACATGGATCTAAACCGCCCGGTTCAATTGCCACGAAAGTTGAAGCTACAAACTTTTGATCTTCGCCAAATGCCTTCAGCGCTGCTTTACGACCAGCGGCATCACCATCGAAAGTGAATACCACCTCAGCATGCTTAGTGTCATCATCCATCAAAATTCGACGCAGCATTTTTACGTGATCTGGGCCAAATGCCGTTCCACAGGTAGCAACTGCCGTTGTTATTCCAGCTAAGTGGCATGCCATCACGTCGGTGTAACCCTCGACAACAACAGCTTGTTGTTGCTTTGCCATATCGCGCCGGGCTAAATCAATGCCATAGAGGACTTGGGATTTTCGGTAAATCGGAGTCTCTGGCGTATTTAAATATTTTGGACCTTGATCTGCCTCAGATAACTTTCGAGCGCCAAATCCAATAGTGTCGCCACTGGAGTCGCGAATTGGCCACATCACGCGATCGCGGAACCTGTCATAAGCCCCACGTTGTCCAGCGACTGCAAGTCCCGCAGCGATCATCTCTTCTTCGGAGAAGCCTTTACTGCGAAGTTCATTACGAAGACCATCCCAACCTGCGGGCGAGTAACCGACTCCAAAGTGGTCCCACGATGCTTGATCGAAACCACGCTGCGTTAAGAACGTCCGAGCATGCTGCGCATCAGGCGTCAGGAGTTGCGCTCGATAAAACGCACCGGCCACTTTATGGGCTTCGATTAAACGTGCTCGTTGGCTTTGTTGACCAGCGGATGAACCGCCACCTTCTTCGTAACGCAAAATGATGCCGTACTTGCCGGCAAGTTTTTCAACCGCTTCAGTAAAAGTCAGGGCATCGATTTTACGAACAAAGGTAATTACGTCGCCACCCTCGCCACAGGAAAAACAGTGGTAAAGCCCCTTGCTTGGCGTCACGTGAAATGATGGTGTTCGTTCATCATGAAATGGACATAATCCCTTGTAGCTACCGCCGCCAGCGGCCTTAAGCGTTACAGTCTCCCTAACAATCTCATCAATGCGGGAGCGCTCTCGAACGCTAACTACGTCCTCTTCGCGAATTTTCCCTGCCACAGGGCCTACTTTACGGGTTCAACCTGATGTGCCACTGCACAAGGCTGACGTCTGTGAGCGCAGCCACCTGGTCGATCACAACGCGGGCTTTAGCCTCGGGAGATTGTGCATTGACCCACAATTGCGCGTGGAAACGATCCAACCCAGCCATGGGATCTAGCGATAACACGCCAACTAGGTCATGGATTTGTTGGCGTTGCCTGGCATACATCTGATCTGCGCCATCGCGATTCATTACATATCTCGCAGCTAATGCTTTCAGCGCAGTTACTTCGTACCGGGCATCATCAGGGACTACCAAGTTCGCAGCGTAGCGAGTTAATGGAGCGGTACCAAAAGTTGCCTGAGTGGCTTTTTGCGCCGCAATACAGAACCGACCAATCAAAGTACTTGTTAAGTTTTTTAATGCAGCTAAGGAGTTCATGGTTCCATCAAAAGATGTTGGCCAGCTGGGGAGCGAGCTAATTCTGATTAATGCCGCATCAAGCTGATCACTTTCAAACTCAATTCCATACCAACTCTGGGCAACTTCAATGATTTCATTTCGCCCAGTTTTGGACTTGAGAATGTCAATGTTTACGTGGCCAGCAAAAACAGCGTCTTCGACATCATGCACGCAATAAGAAACGTCATCAGACCAATCCATAACTTGGGCTTCAAAGCACGTAGCGTCATCAGTTCGATCATTTCGAACCCAATGAAAGACGTCAGCGTCATCGTCATACACGCCAAATTTCACTTGTCCCTCACGTTTAGTCCAGGGATATTTTGAAGCTGCATCTAGTGCTGCGCGCGTCAGGTTTAACCCGATTGATTGGCCAGCGCGCGGACCATCAGAGCTGTCGAAAGCTTTAGGTTCTAACCGAGTCAATAATCGAAATGATTGTGCGTTACCTTCAAAGCCACCGATGTCTTTTGCTAATTCATTTAGCGCAGTTTCGCCATTGTGACCAAATGGTGGATGGCCTAAGTCGTGCGATAAGCAAGCAGTGTCGACTAAGTCAGGATCGCAGCCAAGCGCTGCGCCAAGTTCTCTACCGACTTGCGCCACTTCAAGTGAATGCGTTAACCGAGTACGCGGGAAATCTTCTTGACCAGCTTCCATGACTTGCGTCTTAACACCTAGCCGGCGCAGCGCAGAACTGTGCATTACGCGAGCGCGGTCACGCGCAAATTCAGTACGCTCCACGCTCTTATTTGGCTCATTAACCCAGCGCAGGGAATCTGTGGCTAAGTATTCACCCAACATTTAGCCACCACTTACTAGAAGCTCAGCTTCGCGCACGGTTTCTTTTTCAGTACTAGAAATAAATTGTGAATTCAACCAACCATCGGGCAGGTTCACTTTTCGATCTGGCGTGGTGCGCCCGCGTGGTGACTTTGCAAGTTCCTCATCAAGGATTTGATCAGGGTCAATGTTTGCCAGCAGGAATTCCAGTTGCGCCAAGCTAGAAATCAAAGACAACGCTCCCCTAGTTTCGCTACCGGCAATCACACCCTTTAAGTACCAGGCCATGTGCTTGCGCATTTCTTGGCAACCGCGGAACTCATCGCCATGCATTTCCACTAATAACTGCGCATGTCGACGCATCAAATCTAGAATCACACCCGAGTTGGGCTCAGCTGGTACCACTTCGCCTGCAAATGATGCTCGGATTTGACCGAATAACCACGGCCGACCCAGGCAACCTCGCCCAATCACAACGCCGCGCGCACCAGTTTGATCCAACATTCGCTGGGCATCTTGCGCGCACCAGATGTCGCCATTGCCAAGTACAGGAGTATCTGGAATATGTTCTACCAGTCGAGCTATCGCGTTCCAATCAGCTTTACCGCCGTAATACTGCGCCGCAGTGCGGCCATGTAATGCAACCCAAGTTACTCCTGCCTGCGAAGCGATTCGCCCAGCATCTAAATATGTGATGTGGTCTTGGTCTATCCCAATTCGCATTTTTACTGTTACTGGAACTTTGCCTTGGGCATTAGAAACCGCAGAATTCACGATGCTGGCAAACAAGTCGCGCTTCCAAGGAAGTGCGCTACCGCCGCCTTTGCGAGTAACTTTTGGAACTGGGCAACCAAAATTTAAATCAATGTGGTCTGCCATATCTTCATCCACAAGCATTCGCACTGCAGCGCCAACAACATCGGGATCAACGCCATAAAGTTGTGCGCTACGAACTTTTTCATCCCCATCAAAAGTCACTAAATCCAAAGTTTCAGGGTGTCGTAACAGAAGTGCTTGCGAAGTTGTCATCTCAGCAACATAAACCGTATTGTCTTGGTCAGTTTGGCCAAGTGAATTTCGAATATCAGTGGATGCTTCGCGACACACTCTTCGAAATGCCCGATTAGTTACCCCCGCCATCGGAGCAAGTTCGATGACTGGATCAGTCGCTAATAGATCTGCATACATCAGCAGCCTACGAGGCGTTGACCTAACCAGGAAACAACAGAATCCAAGCCCACTCGCTCTTGCTCCATAGTGTCGCGATCGCGAATCGTAACTGCGTTGTCCTCGAGGGTCTCAAAGTCAACTGTGATGCAGTAAGGCGTACCTATTTCATCCTGGCGACGATAGCGACGTCCAATTGCGCCAGCATCATCAAATTCGATATTCCAGTTTTTGCGAAGTTCGGTTGCTAAGTCACGAGCTTTTGGACTTAAATCAGCGTTGCGTGAAAGTGGCAAAATTGCAGCTTTCACTGGCGCTAAGCGCTTATCAAAGCGCATGACAACGCGTTTATCAACGCCGCCCTTGGTATTAGGAGCTTCGTCTTCGTCATATGCCTCAAGCATGAACGCCAAAACTGCGCGGGTTAATCCAGCAGCGGGCTCAATTACATAAGGCACATATTTTTCGCCAGTTTCTTGATCAAAGAATGATAAGTCTTTACCCGAAGCTTCCATGTGAGCTTTGAGATCAAAGTCGGTACGATTTGCAATTCCTTCTAGCTCAGCAAATTCGCTACCACCAAACTGAAAACGATATTCGATGTCAGTGGTGCGCTTGGAGTAGTGCGAAAGTTTTTCTTTTGGATGTTCAAATCGGCGAAGATTCTCTTTTGATAACCCAAGATCTAGATACCAATTCCAGCGCTCTTCGAGCCAATATTCGTGCCACTGTTCATCTGTACCAGGCGGGACAAAGAATTCCATTTCCATCTGTTCAAATTCTCGAGTACGGAAAATGAAGTTACCAGGGGTTATTTCATTTCGAAATGACTTTCCGGTCTGGCCAATTCCAAAGGGTGGTTTTTTACGCGAGGAAGCCGCCACGTTTGCGTAGTTTGTAAAAATTCCCTGGGCAGTTTCAGGACGCAGATAATGCAATGAGTTTTCATCAATGACTGGTCCAAGGTTTGTGGACAACATGCCATTGAACATTTTTGGTTCGGTGAATTCACCTTTAGTGCCACAATTTGGGCACGGCACACCGGCAAGCCCACCTTCGGATGCTCGGCCTTTACGTTCTTGGAATTCTTCAAGTAAATGATCTTCGCGGAATCTCTTGTGACATGAAGTGCACTCAGTCAACGGATCGGTAAATGTTGCTAAGTGACCTGAAGCTGCCCAAACTTGTGGCGCCAGGATTACTGCAGAATCAAGTCCAACTACATCTTCACGGGACTGAACTACCGCTTTCCACCATTGCCGGCGAACATTCTCTTTTAGCTCAACACCAAGGGGTCCGTAATCCCACGCGGAGCGGGAACCACCATAAATTTCGCTACTGGGAAATACAAATCCCCGACGTTTGGAAAGATTTACTACAGCGTCTACGCGATCCATGAAACTCAACATCCGATTAGGTCATCCGACTGGTTGCCGGTGAACGTGAACCCCCATTCTATCAAGGAATCACGGCTTCATTGCTGTAGGCAGTTACGCTGAATTCAGCCAAATGTTAGTAAGTAAACCGTTAATTAACTTCATAATGCAAAGTAAGTGATTGTGGCGCAAGCGGTGAAACAACGCAATCTACAGCGTCATAAACTTGCAGCAACTGCGGCATAACCGAACTTGGGCAAATCGGAACCATTAGCGTGGCCAGCGCTGCACCTTCAGTTTTCAGCATTGCCCCAATTGCCATTGCAGTAGTTCCAGTTTCCACACCATCATCAATAACCGTGACGCGAAGATCCAAGACCGCAGTGATACGCGGTATGACAACTCCGGCCGCGGTGCGGGAAATTACTAAATCTCGCATCGGGATTGTCGTTTCGGAAGCAAATTCAAAGGCAATTTCACGGGCTGCCGGCTGCACTACAACTATTAGGTCACTGCCTAAAATCTTGTTCCCAAACTTTTCGAACATCTGGCGGCCGGCATCGGCGCGATCTAGGAAATCATATTTAGTCATCCACACTCGATTCAAATTCCATTGTGGAATCAGCAGTCATACTGAATAACTTTTCAAATGCCGTTATTTCATCCTTCATGCCAACTAAGAATGGCCACACTCCTAGCTTGGAATCCATAGATCCCATAGCGCGTCGATAGGACCCAACATCTTGCCAATCCGATTGGACTAAGTAGCGTTGTGGCTCATCAGCGCTATGAAAAATATTCGCTGAAATAAAACCATTCTGTCGTTGCAGGATGCCTAGTGCCTCCCGCGCATTTTCGTTCCATTTTGAATCGTCATCAACTTCAAAAGTCCAAAGTGAGTGGAAGGTACCTAGCATTAGTTACGAAATGTAATTTACAAAAGTAGCTGCGACAAGAATCAAGAAAACTGTAAAGCGAATAAATTTCGAGCGGGGATCAAGTAGTGGCCAGGATAAATACATTAGCCAAGCAACAAAAGTGCTTACAACGCTCAGTGCTAATCCAGAAAACGGTGGCTGCAAGAACAGTCCCAGCACCATGAATACTGCCATCAAGGCTGGCACGATGAATCTTGGTAAAGCATGAATTCGTAGCAGAATTGGCGCGCTAGCATTAGTAATCTTTTTCCGCAAAAGTGAGTGCGTCACAACGGGGACCGTGGAAATTGGCTTTTTAGGCTTATTGTTCTTACTCACCTGCTAATTCAAGCACGGATTCTTGTCGGTTTACCCAATTAGCACGAGAGTGGCACTGGGGGGAACTTAAATTTAGTCAGTTGGAAGTGGATTTGGCGCAGCGCCACCATAGCGTCGATCTCGCGAGGCATAGATTTCGCAAGCATGCCATAAGTGGCGGCGATCAAAATCAGGCCAAAGAGTTGGCAGGAATACAAATTCCGCATAAGCGCTTTGCCAAAGTAAAAAATTACTCAAGCGTTGTTCGCCACTTGATCTAACGAAAAGATCTACATCTGGCATGTCTGGTTCATCTAAAAATTTCTTTAGTGTTTTTTCAGTAACTTTGTTTGGATCAATTTTTCCGGCAGCAACCTCGTGAGCAATCAAAGATACTGCGTCTACGATTTCGGCTCTTCCTCCATAATTAACACACATTGTCACGGTTAGTTTTGAATTTTTAGCCGTTAGTCGTTCGCAGGCTTCAAGTTCTTCAATTACCGAACGCCACAGTTTTGGCCTTCTACCAGCCCAGCGAATTCGCACACCCATGTCATTCATTTCATCTCGGCGACGCCGAATCACATCTCGATTAAAGTTCATCAAAAAACGAACTTCTTCTGGTGAGCGCCGCCAGTTTTCGGTTGAAAATGCGTAAGCCGATAGCCAAGAGACCCCAAGTTCAAGTGAGCCATAAATGCAATCCATCAAACTGGCCTCACCAGCTTCGTGACCAGAAGTTCGAGGTAAGCCACGCTCTTTAGCCCACCTGCCA
>CAMBGF010000049.1 GCA_945866135.1 Bifidobacterium breve | reverse complement strand
AGCCATTTCTATCTCCTTTTTCTCTGGATCAAATACGATCCGATCAGCACGCTGCCCGAGAACAACAGAAGCAAAGTAGAAATTGCATTCACCTCTGGAGTTACAGTTGAGCGAATCATGCCAAAAATGTACACCGGCAATGTTGTGGAGCCAGGGCCAGCAACAAAGAAGGAAGTAATAAAGTCATCGATTGATATTGCAAATGCAAGTAAGGCTCCCGCGAAAATCGCAGGTGCTAACAGTGGCAAAGTAATTCGGCGCAAAATCTGACGTTCGTTTGCACCCAGGTCTGATGCTGCTTCAAACGGCGCCATATCTAGCTGACTTAAGCGGGCGCGGATTGGTAACAGGGCAAATGGAATACAAAATGCTGTATGCGCAACCATCAGTCCAATCTTGCCCAGTGGCACACCTACTGCAATGAATAACCCAAGTGTGCCAACGGCTAAAACTATTTCAGCAATGATTAAGGGCGCACCGATCAAGGCAATCGCCACTGCTTTACCCGCTCGCTTCATGCGCAGTAATCCAAGGGCTGCCATCACTGCCAGTAATGTCGAAAGAACCGTTGCAACAAATCCAACTTGAAGTGAATTTTTGAGTGCGCGTTGAATATCGTCATTTTCAAAAACTTTGCCGTACCACTTGACTGAGAAGCTCTCCCAGACTGCGCCAATTCGACTCGAGTTAAACGAATAAATAATCACATAAACGAGTGGAATATATAAAAAGAAAAGCACAAACCAGGCAGTTGGGTTAAAACCAGGGAAGTTTCGTAAATCTACGAGCTTGCCTCGCTTGGAAGTTGGCGTCTGGGCATGCGTCATACTAATTCCACCTTGTCTCCGCGGCGCTGGGAAATCCCCTGAATTATTAATACAAATAGCAAGGTCAAGACAATTAACAAGACAGCAAGAGCGCTACCAAAAGGCCAGTTGCGCGCTTGCTGAAAGTTGTTAGCAATTACGTTGGCCACCATGTTGGTCTTACCGCCACCAAGCATGTCTGATTGTAGAAATGAACCAAGTGCTGGGATGAAAACCAACGCAATGCCGGAGATAATTCCCGGGCGAATTGACGGCAAAATTATTTTACGAACTACCGTCATTTTTTTTGCGCCCAAGTCATAAGCGGCCTCAGCTAAGCGGAAATCAAACCTTTCTGCAGAAGCGTAAATTGGTAAAATCATGAACGGTAAGAAAACATAAATGAGGCCAAGAATTGTTGCAGGTGGCGCATACAAGATACTCCACTCGATGTTGAAGATTCCCAGGAATTTACCGATTGGACCTTCATCAGCAATTATCTGACGCATCCCGTAAGTACGAATCAAGATACTGATCCAGAACGGAAGTGTTACTAGCGCAACTAACAGGTTCCGCTTTCTGGCATCACGTGTGGCGATCCACATCGCTACCGGAACGGAAAGAATTAAGGTAACGATCGTTGTAATTAAGGAATAAGTAAAGGAAGTCCAAAGAACTTTTATGTAGCGAGTATCTAACGCAGTAGTGCCATCAAGTTTTTGTTGGATAAATAGTGCTTTGTAATTTTCCGTTGTGAATACCCATTTCACGCCAGTACCCTGTGATGGTTTTTCAAGAAATGAATAAATAACGATGATTAGAAGTGGAACACCAATTGCAAATGCTAAGAAGATAATTGGTAAATATGCCAATTTAGGAGAGGCTTGCCCAGGCCGCGCGCGATGCTCTCGCTGCTTTGAATCTGACTTCGGTGTCGAAGTTGTTGCGGTCATGAAGCTACCGTACGGGCAGCGCGATTTTCTGGGTTCAAGGTAACGTGGCTTCCTTGCGCTGGAATTGCAGTTCCATAGGAAGCTAGCGATGCAATGACTTCTATGTCACCGACGGTGACATAAACCCGCACTGAATCGCCTGTGAAAATTACGTCACGCACAGTGCCACCGATGATTCCGTCATTTGCAATAACCAAATCCTCGGGACGAATTGCAACGGTTACCTTTCCAGAGTTAGGAACAACGCTGTCTTCTGCTAATTGGTTAGTTGGCAAGATGTTTCCACCTGGCAATGAAATACCACTGGCGACAATGGTTCCTTCAATCAGATTTGTTTCCCCGATGAAGTCTGCAACATATGCATTGACTGGTCTGCGGTAAACGTTAACTGGGGTATCTAGTTGAATGATTTTTCCTTCGCTGAACACCGCGATGCGATCACCCATGGACATAGCTTCTTCTTGATCATGAGTCACGAACACGAAAGTAATTCCCGTTTCGCGCTGGAGCCGCTTAAGTTCAACTTGCATGCCACGGCGCAACTTTAAATCAAGCGCGGAGAGCGGTTCATCAAGTAAAAGTACTTTTGGTTTCTTAGCAAGTGCGCGAGCAAGTGCAACTCGCTGTTGTTGACCGCCAGAAATTTGTGAAGGTAAACGATTTTCGTATCCAGAAAGCTTGACTTGAGCTAATGCTTCAACAACACGTTTGGCTACTTCATCTTTTTCAATTTTTTCCATTTCCAAACCAAATGCAATGTTTTCGCCAACTGTCATATGTGGGAAAAGCGCATATGACTGGAAAACGGTATTAACTGGTCTCTCGTATGGGGGTTTATCGTCAATTCGATCACCGAGCAGAACTATTTCGCCACTATCTGGATACTCAAGTCCAGCAATACTTCGCAGTAACGTTGTTTTGCCACAGCCAGATGGCCCAAGCAAGATGAAAAATTCACCAGCAGCAATATCTAAGGAAACATCATCGAGTGCGCGTACTTCGCCGCCTTCAGGTGTTGGATAAACCTTTACAATGTTGCGAATCTCGAGAAATTTTTCACTCAAAGTTACCTACCTTTATCTGCCCCCGATGGCATTCAATACATTGTGTATAAGTAAGGAATTTACCGCCAAAATGCCCCGAATGTCTGCAATTTGAACAATGTAACAGTTTGCTAACGGCGGGCTAAAGCGCAGCCTTAAAGCCTTGGCCGGGCGGGAGAAAACTTCAATACCTCTCGAGATACTGATCTGCCAGAAATCATGTCTGCGACAAATTTGCCCGTTCCTGGCGCCATCATCAGCCCTAACATGCCGTGCCCGGTAGCAGCAATAACTCTTGGCGCTTTTGGTAGTGGGCCGATGTAGGGCATGCCATCTGGGCTAGCTGGACGTAATCCAGCAAGTTCATTTTTGACTTCAAATTTTTCCGGCAGGTGCAATGCCTGCCTTGCCGTAGCAATCAATTTCTCTGTTGCTTTTGAGTTCACAGACATGTCATTTGCTGAAGTGAAAGCAAAGCCAGTACTCATCCGAAAGCCCCAGTCCATTGGATTGGTAGCAATGCGCTGATCTGCCAACATCAAAGTTCGACTTGGCACATTCATAACACCTGGCAAAGTAACAGATTGACCTTTTGCTGGCATGATCGGAAGATTTTCGCCAAGCGTTTTTGCTAATTCGCGCGACCAAACTCCAGCTGCAAGCACAACGTAATCACTAATCCAGGAGTCAGTTGAAGTCGTTACCGTGACATTGCGATTAGTCGAACTCATCGCAGTTACTTTTTCGTCGCGAAATGTCACGCCGAGGGATTCACAATTACGCCGATAAACTTCAACGAGTTTTCCGGGATCTAATCCAAAGTCAGAACTAAATTCCACAATTGCCTTGACTGTGTCTTTTAGAATTGGCTCGCTATCTAAGCTAACTTGCAAATCAAGTTGCTTTGCATTCACGCCAAACTTTGTGACGAGATCAACTTCATGTTCGGCGTCGGCTTCAGCATTTTCAGATGTGTAGACATACCACTGTGGCTGGTTAGTGCGTTTTAAGTCTGTAGTTTCTGTGAGACCCTCAATAACATCCATGCTGGTGTCAAGTAATTCCTTGAGTGCGGGCGCGCAGTTATCAACATGAGCATCGGTGCAGGAGCGCGCAAACTTTAGTGTCCATGGCGCGACTAGGGAGCCAGCACCCGGTGTGATAGAAAATGCACCAGTGCGACCAACTAAGTTTTGAAAACCAGTTTTCACCATGCCTGGCGCAGCAAATGGAATGATGTGGCTTGGGCTAATCCACCCAGCATTTGCTAATGATGTTCCGTAACTTGAGCCGCCAGTTTCGACGACAATGACCGATGCGCCATCTTTAGCAAGTTCCCAGGCGCAGGCAAGGCCTACTATGCCGCCGCCAACTACAGTTACATTTTTTTGTGAGCTACTCATGGAACAAGAATAGGGAGTATTTGAATTCTTCGTATGCGCGAGTGTCTAGTTCTTAATTCATAGCCCTTTGACTAAAGGAAACTGACTTCTTCAAAGTCGCCGTCGTACGCAGGGGCGGAATTAACCCAAACCCGTTTGGAGTTGGCATCGCCCACAATTCCCATAAATGAGTACATATCCTCGCGCCAACGACCCAAGGTAATGCAAACACCTGATTCTTTGTTTAGTAGCGCTGTTTTAATGTCGCCAGCATTATGTAAGTTATCCCGAGAATCTTCAATTGCTTTCATGCGCGCATAAGAGCCTTCACTTCCGGTGTATTCCCGAGTGAATGCATGGTTTGTGTGCGTTGAAACTTCTGGGTGGGTTGCAACGTCAAGAACTTGATCAGCAGCGGCTTCAACCATGAATAAATCTTTGGCATCCAAGACTGTGTAATTCTGGCCAACTGCGTGAGGTATTTCTCGGATGTAAGCAATTGCATCTGCTGCGGTTGGTTGATGCAATGCGCCACGAGTTACAAAATCAACTGGCATACCTGTCATGTTTGTCGCCAGATCTAGGGCGTTAACGACAACAATCACACCGTTTGAATTCATGCCCATGGTCGCAAGTGATCCAGGATAAGTTGCCGCAATAACGCCAAGTCCAGTTTCATCTTTAACATTTAATACAGTCTGCAGACCATTGGTCCAATCAGGTAAATCCATATTCTGGCCGGCAGCTCGCGATTCGCTTCTGGTGATGGCTACAGCGGTGCAACCCATTCCGCCAGTTAGCGCCCAAGATTCATCCAACATCGAAAGCGCAGCAACTTGGTACCAAGGCATATTTGCCGCTTGTGCCATGGCCTCAAGTTCGGCAAGTAAATCTGGACAGTATCGCTCAGCTGTTTCCCAGCCACCAACTTCAGCAAGGCGCTGTGCTAAATCTTGCGCGTCGACATCATTTTTGCTGAAATGAAATACCCAACGATTCCAGGCAACCTGAAGTAGATCAGAAAGTTGTTCGCCTATTTCGGCGCCACGCTTGGCACCCGAACCAGAAGCGGTGACTATGTTTAGCGCCATTGAAAACTCCTAAAGCAAAAAAGTGCGGGTGAGTGTCGCTGCGTTTTGGGGTTCCTGCGTTAAGTGCTGACCCTCAAACGTTACGACATGACCAGTGGGGTCCACTTGAATTTCGCCAAGAATTCCGTGACGAATCATTTGCGAGCTTCTAATTGTTCGGGTATTTCGAACTGCAACATTTCTGCGCCTACCAGTTGAATCAGTCGCCGAATTGTTGGTAAATTGCACCGCTAAATCCTCAGCAGTAACACCAAAAGCGCCAAATTGTGGCCCAATTAGAAGTGGTTGGGCATTAGTAACAGTCGCGCCTGGATCCCCAACAACACCCCAGGCAGGTAACCCGTTTTTAATGATCATGTTGGGTTTTGAAGCAAAAGAGGAATATGGCCAAAGCACTAAGTCTGCAAGTAAACCAATTTGAATCGAACCAATCTCATGAGAGAGGCCATGTACTAAAGCAGGATTGATCGTGATCTTTGCAACGTGACGGAGCACTCGCTCATTATCAGTTACGACATCACTTGCAGCGACGCTGCCATCTAAGATCTTTTCGTCGGCAAACATGCTTGCCATTGCAAAAGTTTTGCGCCAAGTGTCATCAACTCGACCCATACCAAGTGCGTCAGAGGATGTAACAGGAATTACTCCCATATCGTGTAATCGATTTTCTGCTGCCATAGTTGCATTGCGAACTCGGTTTCGCGCCATTTGAACATCACTTGGTAATTCGGGATTCATCCCGTGCGCCGAAATAATCATGGCGACATGTTCATCTGCTGCATTCACGCCATAGGCAAGCGTTGGATTAGTCGATGATGCCAATATGTTGTCACGGCCAGCCAACTGCAAAACATCAGGAGAGTGACCGCCGCCGCAGCCTTCGACATGGAAGGCGTGCACTGCGCGACCTGCGATTACTTTAATGGTTTCAGCCACACTCAACATTTCATTTAGACCATCAGTGTGAAGTGCGACTGCCACATCGTGTTCATCGGCAAACTTTAAAGTCGTATCAATAGTGCGAGGATGTGCGCCAGTGTCCTCATGAATTTTGAAGCCACATACTCCACCAGCAAGAGCTTCTTGAAGTGGCGCTGTTGAAGAGCCCGCTGCTCGACCTAGGATTCCGACATTGAGCGGCCACGCCCCATACATATTGCGAGCATGATCAAGTGCCCACTTTGAATTAACTCCGACTCCCCAGAATGGACCGAATTCTTGGGTAATGATCGTCGTTACCCCACTAGAAAGCGCAGCATCGCAAACTCGGGGAGACATGGCATGAACATGGGTATCGATCCCGCCGGCAGTTGCGATTAGTCCTTCGCCAGGAATCACAATGCTGCCACTGCCAACTACGACATCAATGCCATCCATGGTGTCTGGATTTCCAGCGCGTCCGATTGCAGCAATTCTGCCGTTGCGAATTCCAATTGAACTAACGCGAATACCTAATACCGCATCAATAATCAAGACATTTGTTACAACCACGTCGCACGAGTCATTACTGGAAACGGAGCGCATCCCAATGCCATCGCGCAGATTCTTACCAAAACCTATTTGAACTTCATTGCCAATCTCGCGGTCATCTGCTTCAACGCGAACCACAAGCGCAGTGTCACCTAAGCGGACAAAGTCACCCTTGCGCGCTCCGTGCACTGCAATATCTTGCTGACTCTCAATTAATTCTTGCTTGTTCATGATTGTTCGCTTAGATAACCAAGTGTTCGTGCTCGCTCGATGGCGCGTTCCTTCATGCCGGGTTCATCTAGTGGCCCATCAACTAGCCCAGCGAAACCTATTAAGACGCGATCTCCAGTTATTGGAACTAGTTGAACAGTCACAGTTTCACCAGAAGGAAAGTCAACGTGCCCGCCCGCTTTTATGTCAAGATGCATGCCGTATGTTGCTGGGCGATCAAATGATAAATGTGGATTCACTTCGAAGAAATGCATGTGAGTTGTGACTGAAATTTGAATCATTGAGTTGTTGTGAACTGAAATCATCACTGCTCCACTTTTTGCAGGTTGCGATATTGGTTCTAATCGAGTCACTTGACCAGGAACTTGTGGATCGGATGTTTCGTAATCCACGACAACTAAGCGCCGCCCATCATCAAAGACTGCTTCAACCGCGATTCCGCGCAACATCGATCCGATTCCAGGAAGCAGCTCGTTATCCGAAATCGCAGTAAGTCCAGCTTGCAGCGCTTGTGCGTGAGTATTGCCGTCACGCGCTGCCTCAATTACAGCATGGGATATCAGAGAAACCGCTTCTGGTTTATTTAACTTTACGCCACGTGCCCGACGTGCTTGAGCTAATTGGGCAACATTAAAAATCAAAAGTCGATCTTGCTCTGATGGAGTCAGCTCCATACTTATTCAGCCCTCATATTTAATTGCTGCTAACCATGTACTCGCACGCCACCCAACCAAGTGCCAACAACTTTCGCTTTACGCACCTGCATTGGCTCCAGCGCATGAATGTCACTATCTAACATGGCGATGTCAGCACGTTTTCCAATTGCCAAGTCGCCCCATAAGTGAGTTTCGCCAGCTTGAACTGCTGACCCCATGGTGTAAGCAGTCAGCGCCTCATCTAGAGTTAAGCGTTCTTTTGGCACCCAGCCCTCGGGTGGCTTAGCTTCATCAGTCTGGCGCGTGATTGCCACTCCGATTCCTTGCATCGGCACTGGCGAAGTTACTGGCCAATCGGAGCCAAAGGAAATCTTCGTGCCACTTCGTAGCAGTGTTGCAATTGGATATTGACGGTCTGCACGTTCTTGTCCAAGCCTTGGAACAGTTAGGACAACTTGCTCATTCGCTAATTGCGCCCAAAGTGGTTCGAAATTTGCGATTACATCTAGTTCTTTAAATCGAGGTAAATCTGCTGGATCAATTAGTTGTGAGTGGGCGATAACTGGATTAATTATTTCTTTGTGAACTTGGCGCGCTGCTTCAATAGCATCAAGGGCATTTCGAATACCAGCGTCACCAATGGCATGAATGTGCGGCTGAAAACCTCGCTTCACCGCTTCGCCAACTGCTTCAATTAGTTCCTCGCGGCGCCAGTTGGGAATACCTTTATTTGGGCAATCGCAATAATCTTCAAGTACCGCAGCCGTACCACCTTCAAGAATTCCATCGGCAAAAAACTTAATGGTATTTCCGGTTAGTAAATCTGGGGCTTCTTTTGCCAACCGAT
>CAMBGF010000048.1 GCA_945866135.1 Bifidobacterium breve | reverse complement strand
CACGCAAGAATTTAATTAAATTCTTGCGCTACAACTTCAGCTATTTGAGCAGTATTTAGGGCCGCACCTTTTCGCAAGTTATCCCCACACACAAAGAAATCAATTTCATTTGGATATTCCCTTGAAACTCGAATTCTTCCAACGACAGTTGGGTCTGTGCCAACGACGTCTATTGGAGTTGGAAAAACTTTATTTGCTGGATCATCAGTTACTAGTACCCCAGCAGCATTAGCAAGCAGGTTTCGGACTTCGTCCGCAGTTACTGCGCGATCAAGCACAGCATGCACTGCCAATGAGTGGGTCGTAACTACTGGAACTCGAACACAAGTTGCATGGATTTTTAGCGATGGCTTGCCTAGAATCTTGCGCGACTCATTTCTAACTTTTATTTCTTCACTTGTGTAATCATTTTCAGAAAGCGATCCTGCCCACGGAACAACATTTAATGCAAGTGGGGCTGGGAAGACATCATTTTCTGTGATGACGTTGCGAACATCCTTGGTGTCATTTCCCAGGTTCTTGCCAGCCACTGCAGATATTTGTTCATGCAGTGCATCGATTCCACCTTGACCAGCGCCCGAGGCTGCTTGATAGGAAGCAACAACCAACTCAGAAACGCCAAATGCTTTCTCTAGGGCTCCAACCACAACGATCATCGAAAGTGTGGTGCAATTTGGATTCGCAATAATTCCACGTGGTCGATTACGCACTTGGTCGGCATTAACTTCGGGCACAACCAGCGGGACATCTGAATCCATTCGAAACGCCCCGCTGTTATCAACTGCAACGACTCCCATTGCTGCTGCAATTGGCGCCCAAATAGCTGAGATTTCATCTGGCACATCGAACATAGCAACGTCAACGCCCTCAAAGGCGGCCTGCGTTAACTCTTCAACGATTACGTCTTGGCCACGAACTTGGAGAACTTTTCCAGCAGATCGAGCCGAAGCCAGTAATTTAATTTCGCCCCAAACATCAGGTCGTGTGGAGAGCAGATCCAGCATTACCGTGCCGACTGCTCCAGTGGCACCTACTACGGCAAGCGTTGGTTTCTTTGCCATGAATTAACGACCCGTCCCACCATAGACAACTGCTTCGCCATCAACGTCGAGTCCAAATGCAGTGTGAATTGCCTTAACGGCTTTCTCTGCATCAGCAGCTCGCGTAACTACCGAAATTCTAATTTCCGAAGTAGAGATCATTTCTACGTTTACCCCAGCATCAGCTATCGCCTTAAAGAAAGTTGCAGACACACCAGGGTGGGAACGCATTCCCGCGCCGACTAATGAAATCTTTCCAATGTTTTCATCAGTGTCTATGTCCTTAAATGCAACTTGTTTTTCAATTCGACGCAATGCCAATTCAGCCTTGGTGGTATCACCACGTGGGCAAGTGAAAGTTAAATCTGTTGCGCCAGATTCTCGCACGCTTACGTTTTGTACGATCATGTCCATGTTTATGCCAGCATCAGCAATTGCTTGAAATATTGCGGCAGCCATACCCGGACGGTCTGGTACACCAACGACCGTGATTTTTGCATCGCCTAAGTCGTGTGCGACACCAGAAATAATTGGCTGTTCCATAACTGCTCCTATTTTGGACAACTTCTTTAATTTGGACTGATCTGCAAGATCAGCAATAACAAATGTTCCTTCTTTATCTGAAAACGAAGATCTTACATGAATTGGTAAATCAAAGCGCTTAGCATATTCAACGCATCGCAAGTGCAATACTTTTGCGCCAGCCGCAGCAAGTTCCATCATTTCGTCATAGGTAATGCGCGGTACTTGTCTAGCTTTTGGAACTACCCGCGGATCCGCTGAAAAAATGCCGTCAACATCTGTGTAGATTTCACAAACATCAGCGTACAAAGCAGCAGCAAGTGCCACTGCAGTTAAATCAGATCCACCACGACCCAAGGTCGTAATATCTTTCGTATCCTGAGAGACACCTTGGAAGCCAGCGACAATTGGAATTGCATTTTCGCGCAATGCTTCTTGAATACGACCGGGTGTCACATCGACGATACGTGCCTTGCCGTGTGTTGAATCAGTAATCAAACCTGCTTGCGATCCGGTGTATGAACGCGCTTCAAATCCCAGATCATTAATTGCCATGGCTAAGACCGCCATCGAAATCCGTTCACCTGCAGTGAGCAACATATCAAGCTCACGTCCGGGTGGATTGGGCGAAACTTGCTTTGCTAGATCAATTAAGTCATCCGTGGTGTCGCCCATTGCAGAAACAACTGCCACAACCTCATTACCTGCTCGTTTAGTGTCCACAATTCGCTTGGCAACACGCAAAATTCCAGTGGCATCGGCAACGGATGACCCACCAAATTTTGCAACAATCAAGCTCACGCGTCTAAGTCTAAATGTAATGGCGTCCTAGAAAATCACGGTTTCTCGCCGAGCCGACAAATGGAACTAAGGGCTAACTTGGCGCCGACCTTCAAATGCCCGCCCAAGTGTTATTTCATCGGCATATTCCAGATCGCCACCGACTGGAAGTCCCGATGCCAAACGCGTGACTTTAATTCCTAAAGGTGAAATCAAGCGAGTCAGATACGTGGCTGTTGCTTCGCCTTCCAAATTTGGGTCAGTCGCCAAAATAATCTCAGTAATTGTGTTATCCGAAAGTCTGGTCATCAATTCTGTAACGCGTAGATCATCTGGTCCGATGCCATCAATTGGACTAATCGCGCCACCCAGCACGTGATAGCGACCTCGAAACTCCCGAGTTCGTTCTACGGCTAAAACATCTTTTGGTTCTTCAACTACACAAATCGAAGATCCATCACGGCGCGAATCGGCGCAGATTCGACATAAGTCATCTTGGGAAACGTTGTGACAAGTGCGACAGAATTTAATTTTGTCCTTAACTTCAGCCAGGACTGTCGCTAGCCGAGTTACATCTGCATTGTCAGTGGCAAGTAAATGAAATGCAATTCGCGTTGCACCTTTTGGACCAACACCAGGAAGTTTGGCGAGTTCATCAATTAAGTCTTGGACAATACCTTCATATATGTTGCTCATGATTCACGCGGGCTCTCGCTAATTACTTGCCCACCTAAACTGCTGGTGATTATGTCGATTGAGGAGCGTGACGGCAGATTTTCATCATCTGGTGAAGCTTCGCCGGAATCAGTAGCAGATTTTTTTGGCTTCGCTGGGACTGCGCGGTTTGGATCTACTGTCGGATCAATTGTGACATCCAGATGAAATGATTTTGCAATCACAAGACGGAGTCGATCATCGTGACCACTCTTGACTGCATTGTTCATAGTATTGACATTCGGAAATGCAACGGCCAAGACGTTACCTTCACCAAGTGACAACGGTGCGGTATCAACCATGACAATTCCTGCGACTCGACTTTGCGCGCCAAGAGTTTCTAATATGGCTGGCCACGCTTGGCGAATTTGTTCAAAGGTAATTGGACCAGTTAGTGGCTCACTCATTTTTACTTCAGCGGCGGCCTGCGCACTTGCTGTAGCTGAAGCCGTAACTTGCGACGGCTTCATTGGCGCCGGTGTAGTTGATACTTTTGGTTTTACTGGTGCGGCGACTGCTCTAACTTCTGGCACTTCATCGTTTACTGTGACTGGCTGCGCTGCTTCAATCCGCGCTCTTGTTGGCATCGGCGCTGGCGTAGCTGCCACTCGCGGTCCACCTTGCTCAAGCTTTTCCACACGATTAATCAGATCCTGCGTGACTTCATTAGTTACTAGCCGAGCTGCAAGAAGTTCTAGCTGTAACTTCGGGGAAGCGGCGCCGCGAAGTTCAGAAAGTCCAGAACTAACTAAATCCGCGACTCGAACTAGTTGAGCAGGTGTGAACAACTTGGCTTGACTTACTAGATCATCAATCTGTTCATTTGGAATCTCGAATAATCCTGATCTTGCAGCGTCGGGAACCTGGGTCACGACCACCAAATCGCGCAAGTGATCAAGCAAGTCATTTGCAAACCTGCGTGGTTCATTTCCAGAAGTTACAACTTGCTCAACCAAAGTAAATAGCGAAGCTCCATTGCCATTAGCAATTGCCACTACTACCTGGCTTAAAAGTGCTTCATCAGTAAATCCAAGTTGCGCGACGGTGTCTGCGTAAGTCACGCCATCTGGACCCGAGCCAGCAATTACTTGTCCGAGTACAGATTGCGCATCACGAACTGATCCCGCGCCAGCGCGCGCAACAAGTGCAAGAGCTGCAGGATCTGCTGCAATACCTTCACGCTCACACATTAAAGCCATATGTTGCGCCAAAGTTTTCGCTGACACTAATCGAAATGGGTAATGGTGGGTACGGGAGCGAAGCGTTGGAATAATTTTGTCAGGCTCAGTAGTAGCAAAAATAAATCGTAAATGTGGCGGTGGCTCTTCGACTAACTTGAGTAATACGTTAAACGCATCACGCGTTAACTGATGGGCTTCATCGATGATGTAGACCTTGAAACGAGCTGACACGGGTGCATAAACCGCCCGCTCCCGTAACTCTTTCGCATCATCAATACCGCGATATGTGGCAGCATCAATTTCAATGACATCAATTGAGCCGGGGCCATTTGGTGCCAAGTTGATACAGGACTCACACTTGCCACATGGGTTGGAAGTTGGGCCTTGCTCACAGTTCATGGAACGCGCCATGATGCGCGCTGACGAAGTTTTGCCACAACCGCGCGGTCCAGTAAATAAATATGCGTGATGAATTCGATCGCTGTCCAGAGCCCGCGAAAGTGGTGCGGTTACGTGCTCTTGGCCAATTACGTCAGAAAACTGACCAGGTCGGTACTTTCGATACAGAGCCAATGACATATGTAAGAGAGTAGTCGGTTGCCCTGACTGTCGATCTATTGAGTATCCGAGGATTTTCAAATGGCTCTATTACTTGATTAACACCTAGCTGTAGTTAGCAGGTAATCTCTTCCACGGAGGATTCGCCTAGTGGCCTATGGCGCTCGCTTGGAAAGCGAGTTGGGTGAAAGCCCTCAGGGGTTCAAATCCCCTATCCTCCGCCATCAACTAAGGACTCCCATAAATGGGAGTCCTTAGTTGATTTGCGGGATAGACGGATTTGGGAGGAACTTGCGGCAGCAAGCGATGATTCCCCTATCCTCTTCCCTCGACGCAGGTCCCCCATGCAGGTGAACATTGCGCAAACATACTCAAGCCACTTAGGACTTCAGTGGCTCGCTAAAATAGAGTGAAAACTAACACCAACATTTGGAGCGGTTCAAAATTTTAAGAAAAAGTCTTGCTGAGTTCGCAGGAACTGCCATTTTGGTAGGCGTAGTTGTTGGTTCCGGAATCATGGGCGCAAATCTTTCTAACGATCCTGGAATTGCACTCCTGATAAACGCTTTCTCAACAATTTTCGCTCTCGCATTACTAATCTTGATAATCGCACCAATCAGTGGTGCTCATTTCAATCCCGCAGTATCGCTCGTTCAAGTTTTACGGCGTGAAATGAATGCAGTTGAGTTTTTATCATTCATCTCCGCCCAAATCGCTGGAGCAATTACTGGCGCGGTTATTGCAAACGTAATGTTTGATCTTCCAGCAATCCAGATTTCCGACAGTGCAAGAGTTACCACTGGAACTCTTGTCGGAGAAGTAATCGCAACTGCTGGTTTAATCTGTGTGATTTTTGTTTTGGTTGCTCGAAGTCAAGACAAGTTAATCCCAGTTGCTGTGGCTGCTTGGATTGGTTCTGCTTACTTTTTCACTTCATCGACATCTTTTGCCAACCCTGCAGTGACAATCGGACGTGTGTTTTCCGACACCTTCACGGGAATCAACCCTCAATCTGTTCTTCCATTCATAATCGCGCAACTTGTTGGGGCAATGCTTGGCATTGTATTAGTTAAAGGAATAACTCGTGTCTAATTTAAAGGCCACCGTACTTTTTGTTTGCGTCCATAACGCAGGACGTTCCCAAATGGCTGCCGGTTATCTTCAATCACTTGCCGGCGATCGCATCCAAGTTTTATCAGCTGGAACGCAGCCAAAGGATCAAGTAAATCCCTCAGCAATTGAAGCTATGGCTGAAGAGGGAATAGACATTGCCAACAACGTTCCTAAGGTATTGAGCGATGAAACGGTTAAGGACTCTGACTACGTCATCACCATGGGTTGCGGCGACGCGTGCCCGTTCTTTCCTGGCAAAACCTACCTGGACTGGCCATTGAACGACCCAGCTGGCAAAGGCGTGGAAGAAGTTCGTCCGATCCGCGATGAGATTCGCGCCAAAGTCGTGGCGTTAATTGCAGAAATTGATGCCAAGTTTTAACTAGTACCGTTTGCATTTCCAGAGTTGCTGAAATATTTTCTATCACACGGGACAATCAAGTATGAAAATTGGATTCTTAGGTGTTGGAACAGTCTCAGCTGCAGTTATTGAGGCCATGGCTTCCCGAGGCGGACAACAGGAAATTATCTACCTGTCTCCCCGCGGTGAGAAACGATCTACCGAGCTAGCAGCCAAGTTCGACCACTGCGTTCGCTTGGAATCTAATCAAGCCGTAGTCGATGCCAGTGACATGGTTGTAATTAGCATGTTGCCAAACCAAGTCGAAGACGCTTTGGCCGATCTGACATTTCGCGCTGACCAAATCATCGCAAGTTTTATTGCAAGTATTCAGCCAAGTGGAATTGCAAAACTAACGGCGCCAGCTACGCAAGTGAGTCAACTGATTCCACTGCCGGCAATTGTTCATCACAAGGGACCATTAGTTATATGTCCCGCGCATTCTGATATAGTTCGAGAATTTGCTGGCCTAGGTGACATTGTAATTTTGGAAGATGAAACCAAAATCAAAATTCTCAGTGTCACCTCAGCGACCATGTCAACTTATTTCACATTTCAAAACACCGTAATCAAGTGGACAGAAGATAATGGCATTGATCACGACACTGCTTCGAGATATGTGCGATCACTGCTCGAAGGACTAGCAATTGAAGGACAAGCTGCAACTGATGCCGAAATCCCACACTTGCCAGTTGAACATGAAACCCCTGGTGGTTTTAATTTTCGAAATCGAACTGGTTTAGAGCAAGCCGGTTGGTTTGATGCGCTTTATGATCGCCTACAAAATACATATTCAAATGCCAATTTACAAGCGAAATCCAGCGAGTAATTTTCTAACTAGAATTAACACCAGCCCCTCGCGTGGCATTAACCTGTGAACCTCCCCAGGGCCGGAAGGCAGCAAGGATAAGCGGGCTCTAATGGGTACGCGAGGGGTCTTTAAATTATTTACCAGATTTCAATCGGTAAAAATTATCCGCCATAAACATGCGGAGCAAGAACTCCAACTTCACGCAAATTGCGATATTTTTCTGCGTAGTCAAGGCCAAAGCCAACTACGAATTCGTTTGGAATATCAAATCCAATATATTTTGCAGGAACTTCAATTTTGATTGCATCCGGTTTGCGCATCATTGTCATAACTTCAAGTGAGTTTGGATGACGAGACTTTAGGTTCTTAATTAACCACGAAAGCGTTAATCCTGAGTCCAAAATATCTTCCACAATTAAAACATCCCGACCAGCCAAATCAATGTCGAGATCTTTAATGATTCGCACTACTCCACTGGATTTAGTTCCCGAACCATAAGAAGACACAGCCATAAAATCCAATTCCACCGAAATCGAAACTGCCCGAGCTAAATCGGCCATCACCATGACTGCACCCTTTAGAACGCCAACCATCAGCAGTGGTCGATCAGAGTGGGCGTAGTCAATGTCTATTTGGGCAGCAATTTCAAGAATTCGATTTTGGATTTGGTCATTGGTTAACACAATGCTCGTTAGATCGTTTTCAATTTGTGCTGCGTCCATAGATATCTCCTTGAATTATTTATCTTTAGTGAAGGTAAGTCTGTCATGCCGTCTTTCCACGCTGACAGCGCCTGGCAAATTCAGAGCTCCTTGACCATGCCAATTCGTCAACAGGGCATCAATTGCCAGGACGTGATCCCGAGTTAAGTCATTAATTGGGCAGCCATTTGTAATGGCAAGTTGCCGAATAACTCGCGTTCGGATGGCCCGAGGTAATGCGCCCAATAAATTCACGTCATCACCAACGCGGGTAATTTCAAATCTAGCTAGGGCGTCTAGGGCGTCGGCGTCATCACGCAGCAAATCTGCGCTTCGAGCCAGAGCTTCCGTTACACCTGGCCCTAACTCGGTTTCCATTAGTGGTAAAACTAAATTTCGCACTCGAACTCGCGAATATTTTAATTCGCTGTTATGTGGGTCTTCAAAAATATCCAAATCTGAAACTTCCGCCCGAACTAACGCTCGGGAAAGTCCTAAAAATGGTCTGCGATAAATTCCCTCTTTCGCCCGCATCCCAGATAGCGAACGAGCGCCAGAACCGCGAGCCAACCCCAGAAGAACAGTCTCACTTTGATCCTCCAGAGTGTGACCCAACAAGATTGCCTTGGCTTTGTGCTCTGTCAAAACATTTGTGAATGCGGTGCGCCGGGCATTGCGAGCTGCGGCTTC
>CAMBGF010000047.1 GCA_945866135.1 Bifidobacterium breve | reverse complement strand
ATTGAGAATTATGCCGATGATCGCAACCGACCAGATTTAGCTGGCACCTCGAAATTGAGCATCGCGCTCAAGTGGGGCGAGATTCATCCCCGCACATTACTTGCTCGCCTTGGTGATAGTTCAGGTCACGAAGTTTTTCGCAAAGAAATTGCTTGGCGTGAGTTCTATGCCGAGATTGCGTTCCAGCGTCCAGACACAATTACGGATTACTTCAATCCACTTTATGCCCAGATGAAATATGACACCGGAAAAGCTGCCGATGAAAAGTTTGCTGCTTGGTGTCACGGACTAACTGGTTATCCATTCGTTGATGCTGGAATGCGCCAGCTGCGAACTGAAGGATGGATGCATAACAGGGTGCGCATGGTGGTTGCTTCATTTCTGCTCAAGGATCTGCACATCGAATGGCAACGAGGGGCAAACTATTTCTTTGAATGGTTACTCGATGGTGATTTAGCTAGCAATAGTCATGGTTGGCAATGGACCGCAGGTTGCGGCACCGATGCCTCCCCTTATTACCGAGTGTTTAATCCGCTGGGACAAGGTGCCAAGTTTGATCCAAATGGAGATTACGTACGCAAATACATTCCAGAGCTTGCCCACATTCCGGGTGTTGAAGTCCATGAGCCATGGAAAGTTTTAGGCGGACTTGATCATGGTTACCCAGAGCCGATCGTGGATCATGCAGCCGAACGTATCGAAGCACTTGAGCGCCTGAGCAAACTTCCTAAAGGTGTCCAGGTTGCGCATAACCCGCATGACGACGATGTGAAAGCCAAACCTGCTAAAAAGGTTGCGCCCAAGAAATCAGCAGGCAAGAAATCTGCTGCGGATGCAAAGCTAATTCACGACTTTGAATAATTAAGCAACCGGTGCGCGCGAGTCATACTTCATAAATGGTTTATGCCATCTGACTATTGCGTAAGTGAAAACAATGCAGGCTAAACCACCACTGACAACGGAGAACTCTTCGCCACCTACTGCTGCAACACTTCCCGCTTCAAAGTCGCCAAGGCGAGGGCCGCCAGCAACTACGACTGTGAACAGTCCTTGTAAGCGACCGCGGTATTCATCCGGGATCACGATCTGCAACATTGTGGTTCTAAAGATTGCACTGATGTTGTCTGCAGCTCCTGCCACCGCCAGAAAGAACAATGCGAGATAAAGATTGCGCGTGAAACCAAATGCGGTTATCGCTGCGCCCCAGCCAACAATTGACCAGACAATTGCAGTTCCGTGCATATAGATACGTTGCAATGGTCCACTAAAGATTGCGGACAGCGCTGCGCCAAATGCCGGAGCTGCAGTGAGCAGGCCAACTATGTAAGCAGTTGAAACTGCCGAGTCGCCATACCAAAGCAAGGCGATCGCTGGAAACAGCGCACGAGGCATGCCAAAGATCATGGCAGCCAGATCTAAATAAAATGTAGTTTGAATATTTCGCTTACCTTTGAGAAATCTCAAACCCTCTTTGACGCTGGATAGATTCGGCTTTGCTGGAGCGCCTGCCATAGGCGGCAGTTTTGGCAGCGTCCACATCGCCCACATCATCACTGTGAAAGCCAAGGCATCGACTGCATAGGCAACAGAAACATCTCCAGTTATGCCAATCAATGCGCCACCAAGTAACGGACCAAGAGTGAATCCAATATTCCAAGTTAAAAATGAAAGTGAATTAGCTGCTTGTAATTGTTCAGTTGGAACTATCCGCGGGATTATTGCCTGGCGCGCTGGATTTCCAATGGCAAAAAACCCAGAGGACATCGCTACGAATAAGTAGAGCAGCCACACTTGTTGATTACCTTGGACGGCTTGGATTAAAAGCAAAACACTTGATCCCGCCATACCCACTGCAGAAATGAATCCAATCATTCGTCGGTCGTAGGAATCAGACATTGCACCGCCAAATAACCCAAGCAAAATAAGTGGCAGCAATTGGGATAGCCCAACCATTCCAACGGCAAACGAAGATTTAGTGATGTCATAAACCTGAATGCCAACAGCAACAGCAGCCATTTGTTGGCCAATGTTACTTATTGAGACCGCAGTGAAAAGTCTGCGATAAGCGGGGATTTGCCGCAGCGGCGTTAAGTCAAGTAACAGCTTGGGCACACCCACACTCTGGCACAGCACGTGCCTGAACTCACAAACCGGTCAACTCTAACGTCTCGCAGGCCAAGACAATCTGCGCCAGAATTGAACCATGAGTATCGATACGCCAAATCCCGCCGACATGCGCATCAACTATGACAAAGATCAATTAAACGAAACAGATCTTGCCAGCACTCCACTCGCCCAATTCACTAAGTGGCTAAGTGAGGCAGTTGCTGTTGGAAAAGATGAATTGATTGAACCAAATGCGATGGTGATTGCAGTTCGTAATACCGATGATGTGATATCGACGCGTTCAGTTTTGTTAAAAGGTGTTGACGCCCGCGGTCTAACTTTTTACACGAACTATGGCTCAACTAAAGCTGATGCAATTGCTGCTAACTCCCAAGTCAGCATTACATTTCCGTGGTATCCGTTGCACCGCCAAGTCAATGTAATAGGTACCGCGACAAAAGTTTCCCGTGAAGAATCCGGCGCTTACTTTGATACTCGCCCACATGGATCAAAGCTTGGCGCAATTGTGAGTGCGCAGTCTGCGCAAATTGATTCACGCGAAATATTAGAAACTCGAATGAAAGAACTTGAAGCGCAATATCCTGAGGGCACACACGTGCCACTACCAGATGTTTGGGGCGGCTATTTGATTACCGTTTCGGCAATGGAATTTTGGCAAGGTCGACGTTCGCGTCTGCACGATCGCTTGCGGTTTGTTAAAGCTGGCGACTCAAGTGATCTTTCCGATCCAACTGCGTGGAAAGTTATTCGACTTTCACCTTAAGTTTTTGGCGTTATACCTAAACAGTAAAAAGTCGGCCATTTTCAGGTTGTGGTGTGGTGTAACCAATTTCTCGAAGTACTGACCAAGCACCAGCTAAATTACTTGTGATCACTGGAACACCGTACTTAGCTTCTAATTCTGGAACTAACTCAACAATGTGCCAATCTGTGCAAGAAATAAAAATCCCGTCACAGGACTCATCAAAGATTTTTTCGATGTTAGCAAGCGCGTCACTTGGATACAGGTCGCCGATTTCTGGATCAGTAGTTAAACCAAGACCAACTATGTCTTTTACTGCAAAGCCACTATCTTCAAAAAATTTCTTTTCGATTTGATTTAACTCATCGATGTATGGCGTTACTACTGCGAGCTTGGTTACTCCCAGCGCCTTAAATGCCCGCAATACTGCAGTGGCTGTGGTGGTTGCAGATAAGCCAGATGCTTTTGTAACACGATCCACAAGTTGTTTATCCCAGCCCAGACCATGCACCAAGCTGCCCGTAGTGCAAGCAAACAAAATAGTTTTTGCACCAGTCCAAGTCAAGATTGACGCTGCATTTTCTAGCGAATCAGTTTCCAGCATCTCGGCCAGAGCTTGCGCGTCTACCTCACCGCGCGGTAACAAAATGGGCGCAGGGTAAGTGTGAACGCCTGCCGGCATTAAGCGTTGAATTTCTGGATGCACACTTGTATCGGTAGCAAGTGTGATTATGCCAATGCGACCAAGGTTTCCATACATAGTTTTCAGTGTAAGCCGACTCAATTTTCTTTTTTCAACAGGCGCTTGTACTGCTGCAAATCCTTGGCAGCGCGCTTGGGCCGATCTCATCTAAACTCGGTTAATGGCTAACTTCCCCGAAATCGTGATTCCTGCTGACCTTTTGCCTATTGATGGCAGGTTTGGCGCAGGGCCATCCAAAGTTCGCCCAGAACAACTACAGGCGCTGGTTGCTAAATCTAAAAACATTCTTGGTACGAGTCATCGCCAAGCACCAGTAAAAAATGAAGTTGCGCAGATGCGCGCGGGACTTGCGGAAATGTTTTCAATCCCGGCGGGTTATGAAGTTGTCATTGGTAATGGCGGCACCACGGCATTTTGGGACATCGCCACTTTTGGATTGATCCGGGATCGCGCGCAGTTCCTGACTTTCGGCGAATTCGGCGCCAAGTTTGCAAAGTGCGCAACTGATGCACCATTCCTAGGTGAGCAATCAGTAATTAAAGCTGAAGCTGGTGATGCGCCAGCGTTTTCCGCGATTGCTGGAATCGATGCTTATTGCTCCCCACATAACGAAACTTCAACTGGTGTGGCAATCCCACCAGTTCGACCAAGCGGCGCGGCTGCTGATGCCTTAGTTCTAATTGATGCCACATCTGGCGCTGGCGGATTGCCCGTTGATTTATCTGTGGTCGATGTCTATTACTTCAGTCCGCAAAAATGTTTCGCATCTGATGGCGGCTTATTTATCGCGATCATGTCCCCGGCTGCAATTGCGCGCGCCGAAGAGATCAAAGCATCTGGTCGCTACATTCCGGCTTTCTTAGATTTAGTCACTGCCATTGAAAATTCACGATTGGACCAGACTTACAACACTCCCGCAGTTGCCACGATTGTGATGATGAATGAACAAGTTAAATGGTTTAACGCAAATGGCGGTTTAACTTGGTGTGTTGCTCGGACTAAGGAATCATCGGATGCGATCTACGACTGGGCAACTGCCAGCGAACATGCCACCCCATTTGTGGTTGATCCAACTAAGCGTTCCCAAGTTGTTGCCACAATAGATTTTGACGAGTCAATTGATGCTGAAAGCGTTGCTAAGGTCTTGCGCGCAAATGGCGTTGTGGACACCGAGCCATATCGCAAACTTGGCCGTAACCAACTTCGAATTTCGGTATTTCCCGCAGTTGAGCCAAGTGACGTTCGACAATTACTTAAGTGCATCGATTTTGTGATCGCAAAGTTAACTAAGTAATTCACTTAAGTACAGTTAGTCAGTGACCTTACGCCGACCAGTTCGAGATAAAACCACCTGGATCTCATACCTTCAAGCCACTTGCTTTGGTTGGTTTATTTTTGGTTTTGGTGGCACCCTGCAATTCCTGCGTGAGGACTTAGACCTTTCTCGCACTGTGGTTTCTTTACACTCACTCGCTCTGTCGGTGGGTTCGGTAACTGCAGGGCTTGCAACTAGCTCAATAATCAAACGAACTGGTCGAGGCTTAATGCTTCGCTACGCTTCAATTTTGCTCGCCACCGGAATTTTGTTCTTCACACTCGGCCAATCGTTACCGTTTACTTTGATCGGTGTTGCGTTCACAACTTGCGCCGGCTCCCTAATAATTCAGGGCACGGCCTCTTACTTGGCTTACCAACAAAACCAAGCAGCGCCAGCTGCAATCAGCGAACTGCATGCCACTGCTTCTTCCATTGGATTGCTGGCACCAGTATTAGTTGGTATCGGGGTCACAGTTGGATTTGGTTGGCGGCCAGGAATTCAAGTTGCTGCAGTTGGCGTAATCATTATCGAAATAATTCGCGGCAAGAACACCGATGTCTATGGACCTAAAGCTGTCGAAGATGAAGTATCTGATCATCATGATGTGCCAGGCCCATTCCCAAGTCTTTTCTGGTGGTCTTGGTTAATTCTGGTTTTCACCGCCAGCATGGAATTTTCGATGTTGCTCTGGGCACCTGAAGTTTTATCAACCCAAGGCGGGTTAACTCAAGGTGCAAGCGCCGCAGCCCTTGCCACAATCGTTGGCGGCATGTCTGTTGGGCGTTTGATTGGCGCGCGATTAACTGCAAAGTTTGATTCTGAGTTTTTATATCGCGGGGCGCTAATCCTTTCGTTCTTTGGCTTCCTCGGATTTTGGCTTTCAAGTTCCGGGCTGATTATGTTGATTTCTTTGACAATAACCGGTCTTGGAATGTCACTGCATTTTCCATTCGGATTTGAGCGAGCGCTTCGGGCCAGTGGCGGTCGAGCAGATCGCGGAGGTGGCAAGTTATCAATCGGTACTGGGTTTGCTAGCGGTGTTGCACCCTTTGCACTTGGAACCTTGGCTGATCAAATTGGTATTCAAGGCGCGTATGTAATCGTTCCAATTTGTTTAGCACTTGCGATTACGATCGCGATGCTTCGACCAGTTAAGTTGCCAAACTAATCGCATTTCTAGCCAAGTGATACATTCACTTCATGGTGGTAAAAGCTGATAAGTATCTGAATAAGTTCGTAAACTCCCAAACTGCTGGTGACGTAAAAGTATTAGTAAATGGCCCGAACTTTGAATACCGATTTGAATCCGAAAATGCGTTGCCGATGCATTGCATTGCTAGTTCAACAAAGCTTTATACAAACACCCTGATTTTTAAGCTCATTGATGACGGGCAACTAAAACTAAATACCGTGGTGGCAGATGTTTTGGGGTCTGAAACCATGGTCGGCCTTACGGAGCCTGGTAACGAATCATTACTCACGATCGAACATTTGCTTACTCATACCTCTGGAATATCTGACTACTTCAGTGACAAACTTCCGGGTGGGCAGTCCCTATTTGATGACATAGTTGGCAAGAGTCGAGCTTGGACTTACCAAGACATACTGGAGCGGACTAGAGCACTTGGCGTGCATGGCGATCTTGGAAGATCAGCGCATTATTCTGACACCAATTTCCAGTTGCTGGGTCGGGTGTTTGAAACCATTAACGGCAACAGTTACGCAACTGCGCTTCAAGATCTCATTGCCCGACCCCTTGCGCTGGAAAACACATTTGTAATTACAGGGTCAGAAGATCTAGCGAATGTATCAAGAATGCTTTATGGGGATCGCGCACTAAGCATAGATTCGGCCATGGCCTCAACTGGCTGTGATGGTGGAATAGTTTCTACAACTGATGAGACTATGAAATTCCTGAAAGCTTATTACGACGGAAGTTTGTTTAGTCCAGATTTTTCCGATCCAGCAAAACAAAATTGGCGCAAAATTTTTCCACCACTTAAGTATGGCTTGGGTCAAATGAAGTTGAGTCTGCCAAGTTTCATGACCGGATTCAGATCGGTTAATCCCCTTTACGGACATTCTGGCGCAAGCGGTCATGTGATGTTTTTTGATCCGATTTCAAGTACGAAATATGTTGCAACGGTGAATCAGACTAAGGATAGAACTTTGGTGTTTAAGTTGCTGATCAATCTGCAAATACGGCTTAGAGAAAAATAGATAGCGTCTGATTCTTTACAAAATAGGAACGATTGCGGCTGCAACAACTGCAATAAAGAAACTGGCTAAGACCACGATCGTTGTGATGCGGCGCGTGCGGGAATTCATAACTCAACGATAATGCATAACTAAATACTCTTGGACACAGCAATGGGGCGCACCGTTTTTCACAGTACGCCCCAAAGATTAGGTGTTACTTACATACCAAGGAGTTCTTTCAGTGGATGCACGGCAAAGTAAATCGTGAATGCTGCGGCAATAATCCATAGCAATCCGGAAATTTCCTTTGACTTACCTTGAGCGATCTTGATAGCAACGTAGGAAACCATACCTGCGCCAATACCGTTAGTGATCGAGTAAGTAAATGGCATCAAGATGATCGTCAAGAACGATGGAATCGCAATTGCATAATCATCAAATGGAATGTGACGAATTTGCGTCATCATCAAGAATCCAACAATTACTAACGCTGGGGCTGCTGCTTCGTAAGGAACAATCTTTGTCAGCGGTGCAATAAACATTGCCAGCAAGAACAGAGATCCAGTTACCAAGCTAGCGATACCAGTGCGAGCGCCATCACCAATTCCAGAAGCTGATTCGATGTAAGCGGTGTTGGATGATGTTCCAGCCAGGCCACCTGCCATCGCAGCAATCGAGTCAACTGCAAGGATTGGTCCCAAGTGGTCAACTTCACCATCAGCAGTCATTAGACCTGCTTCGGTCGCAAGACCAGTAACGGTTCCAATGGTGTCAAAGAAGTCGCTGAGCAATAGTGAGAACACTGCAAGTCCTGCGGCCAATGCGCCAATCGCGCCAAATGCCCCGAAGAGGTCGAGCTTAAACAGTGGACTTGGATCCACAAAGCCAAAGACCGTATCTGGAATTGCTGGGACAACTAGTCCCCAACCTGTTGGGTTCTCTAGACCCGGCAAGCTTGGATCAGTATTTGCTGAGCCGATGTTTTGGGTTGATTCAAGTACCACTGCAATAACAGTTGTTACTAGCAAACCAATCAAGATGGCTGCGCGTTTGCGAAGTGCAATCAGAATGACCGTCAGCATTAAACCAAATACGAATGTGAAGATTGGCCAACCAGCAAGCTCGCCAAATACTGCAAAGGTAATCAGTGGAACACCTGAACGAACTACGCCAGCATCTACCAATCCAATCAATGCAATAAACAGACCTATACCGGCGCCGATTGAGTACTTAAGCGAATCTGGCACTGCGTGAAATACCGCAGTGCGAAAACCGGTAAGTACCAAAAGCAAAACTATAAAGCCTTCGATAACTACTAAGCCGAATGCTTGTGGCCAAGTCATATAAGGAGCTAGGCCAAAAGCCAAGAATCCGTTAAGTCCAAGACCAGCAGCAATTGCTACTGGGAAACGTCCGTATGCGCCCATGAAAATTGTCATGATGCCAGCAACCAACGCAGTAGCAGCAGCTACTAACGCAATTGCCGTGCCGATGTCTTGGCCACCACCTGGAAAATTTCCATTGATGTCTTTAGCAGTACCGACGATGAGAGGATTAAGTACAACGATGTAGGCCATTGTCACGAATGTGACAACACCGCCGCGTACTTCAGTCCCGAGGTTAGATCCGCGTTCGGACATGTGGAAATAGCGATCCCATGCCGAAGTACCAGTTGTTTTTGTGGTGGTTTCCATAACGACACGCTAGTGTGCTATTTGTGAGTAACCCCGCAGACTCTCTGAGCGAATCAG
>CAMBGF010000046.1 GCA_945866135.1 Bifidobacterium breve | reverse complement strand
CTGCGCGCGAACCTCGGTGGCTTATTTTGAACTTAGTTTCTGATTGAGCGAAGAGTCCTATAATCATCTGTTACTAAACCATGAACGCCAAGTTCGAGCAGCTTTGTGGCTTCGCTCACTTCGTTTATCACCCAGACGTGAATTTCGATCCCGGCGCGATTACAGGTTCGGACAAATCGCGGAGTCACGACCTCGATGCCGTATTGGCGAGGCGGAACCATGGCATTTAACTTATGGGTTTTTGAGTCCTGTGGGGTTATGCCGGTCATGGCTTGAACCACCTCGAAGGGCGTTAACGCAGATCTAAAGTGGGGAAGCTCTTTTCGGATAGTTAAGGTGCGAGAACGTGAAAACGATCCATTGACAATATCCATGTCTGGAAATTTCCTCAACACCTCTATCCCAGGGAGTAAAACATCGTCTGATTTAAAGTCAATCGAAACTTTAGATTTTGGGTAATTGGATAGAAACTGCCCTAACGTCACCCATGGATAGAGGCCGTCGATCGGGTGTTCTTGCAGTTCACTTAGAGTCAAGTCTGCAATTTCAAGATCCACTCCAGAGATTCGCTTTATATCTGCGTCGTGCGTGAGTACTACTTGGTGATCTCTAGTCTTTCTAATGTCAATTTCGAAATTTGTGATTCCAGACATCCAGGCAATATCAAACGCGCGTTCGCAATGCTCGGGTTCTGGTCGACCACGATGCGTCCAAATTATGAAATTTGAGTTTTCAATCACGCCGCTGGCAGCAATTCATGCCACGCATTCTTTCGGGCAATCCGAGCCAATTCTGAGTTCGGATTAACCACATAAGGCGTGCCAACGGATGCCAATAGCGGTAAATCATTTAATGAATCACTGTAGGCAAATGATTGCGTTAAGTCATAAGAGCGAATCGAAGCCAAGTCTTTAGCAGCTTGCGCTTTATGAGATCCCTTGAGCAATTCGCCATCCAGACGCCCAGAGTAAGTGCCTTCCAAGATCTCGCTTTTAGTGCCAAGGGCGCCAGTCATACCGATTCTTTGGGCAAGAGTTGTGGCAATTTCGATCGGGGCATCAGTTAACAGCCAGGTGTCATGACCATTGCGCTGATGATCATGGATTTTGCTCAGAACTTGGGGATTGATTTTAAAATTCAGTAGTTTGTTGGCTAATGCTTCGCACTCTTCCAGGAATTGCGATTGGTGGCTCCCTTGCAGGAATTTGAATGCCCTGTGAATCTGTTGTTCAATTGCAAGCTCTGACTTGGACTTTTTGCCTCTGAGCCTTGAACCCTTGAGCTTAAAACTGGAAATATTACGCCAGGACAGTTGCCCACATTCAGTGAGGCTTTGAATAAAGTGAACTAGGGAAGTGCCTTGGATTACGGTGTTATCAAGGTTAAAAAACGCTACTGGCTTAGGTTCGTTGATCACAGTATTAGCGTCCCGTATGAAGCCAGATTTGTCTGGCAAAATCAGGTGAATGTCGCATTAACAAAATTGAAATTAGATGCCATTAAGTCACAATCAATTAAGGTGACATTAACCCGAGCGAACCCTTAACAGTTACTGAACACCAATATAACTAGAGTGTGAGAATACTTATTGCCACCGAATCGTTTTTGCCGCGTTCCAATGGTGTCACTAACTCAGTTCTAAAGGTTGGCACCAACCTAAAGAACCTGGGTCACGATGTGCAAATCTTGGCCCCAGGTAAGGGACCATTTGAAATTCAAGGCTTGAACGTAGATCGAGTCCCTTCAATTGCCGTTGACTCTCTGGCTCAAGTGGACTTTCCAACAATTCGTGTCAAGGAAATCGCAAACCGAATTAACAGATTCAAACCAGATGTATTGCACTTAGCTTCACCGTTTTTGCTGGGGGATCAGGCTCGGCGAGTTGCGAAACAATATCAAATACCTTCAGTTGCGGTTTTTCAAACTGACGTAGCAGGGTTTGTGAATCACTACGGCCTTTCGAGAATAAGCACTCTGGTGGAACGGCGAATTAGAAAAATTCATTCAACCGTAGATTTAAATCTCGCGCCTTCGACACATTCCATGTCTTACTTGGAAAACCTTGGTATTGAAAACATTAAAATTTGGGGACGCGGCGTAGACACTGGCCAATTCAATGTTTCTTATCGAAATGAAGCATTGCGGCAGAGCTGGGGGGCGGATGAAAACACGATCGTAGTTGGATTCGCAGGTCGACTGGCGCCAGAAAAGTGTGTAGAAAACTTGCGCATACTTCACAACTTGGAATCAAAAGCTGGCAAGAAAGTGCAATTAGTAATTATTGGCGATGGCCCAAGCCGCGAACGGTTGGCAAATCACCTTCCGTATGCAAGATTCACTGGACACTTAAGTGGCGAGCAATTAGGTCAGGCCATGGCATCCCTAGATGTCTTAGTTAGTACTGGCGAAAAAGAAACTTTCTGCCAAGTGATTCAAGAAGCAATGGCTTGCCAGGTGCCAGTAGTAGCACCTGCTACCGGTGGTCCACTAGATCTAGTGGAGCCAGGCTGCAACGGATATTTGTATCAACCTGGCTCGCTCAATGACCTGCGCAATGCGGTGCAAACGCTGATTGATAATCCGCAGCAGATTCTTGAGTTTGGACAAAATGGCGAAAGAATGGTGCGAAACCGAACTTGGTTATCTTTAACGCACTCAATTGTTGGTCACTATGAGACCGCAATTGCAAGTTTCCAGGAAAACTCGCGCATTTCCTTGGCTGCATAACTATGCGGATAGCTCACATTGCAAATATGTATGGGCCTAAAAGTGGCGGCCTTCGAACTACCGTGGATGCATTAGCTTCACAGTACGAAATCCTGGGTCATCAAGTCTTGACAGTAGTTCCGGGCAAGAGATACCAGGCAGTGCGCCATGGGAACTGGACTCAAATCACAGTGCCTGGAGTAGTAGTTCCATTTAGTGGTGGCTATCGAATGATTCTGCGCCGCAGCTTAGTAAGAAGTGAATTAGCTAGATTCAATCCTGACGTGCTTGAGTTATCAGATCGCACCACATTGTTAAAGATTGCTCGCTGGGCTCGGGATCGTGGGATTCAAACTAGCTTTTTTGCCCACGAACGCCTTGATGGTGTGATTAACGCATTTGCGCCTAACCTGCCGTGGCAAAGCAAGCTGATTAAGTACTGGAATTCAAAAACTTTAAACTCTGTTGATTGCGTGGTGGCTACAACGGATTTCGCGGCGCACGAGTTTCGGGAATTGCTAGAAAATGATTCCAATTCTGAAAACCGGTTAGTTAAGGTGCCACTTGGTGTGGACTTACTTCGCTTTCAATCCATAGTCATAACTGACCCTAATGAGGATAACTACGAGGGATCTCAGTACGTTCTTGCTTGCACCAGATTTTCAAAAGAAAAAGACCCCGAATTCTTGCTAGACATTGCGCGAGAGTTGAAGTCTGCAAACCTAAATTGCCGCTTAGTTCTAGCTGGTGATGGCCCGTTACGCGCCGGATTAGAGTTGCAAGCCGCCACGGAACAACTTCCCATTGAATTTCTGGGCTTTGTTTCTGACAAAGCTAAGCTTGCCAACTTGATGGCGTATGCCAGCTGCTTTTTAGCAGTAGGACCGATCGAAACTTTTGGGCTAGCCGCCCTGGAGTCACTAGCTTGCGGTACTTACGTCTTATGTCGCGATTCTTCTGCAATCTCGGAAGTAATTTCGCCAACCTGCGGCAGCGCCCTTGCCAGAGATGCCAAGTTGTGGAGTCGAGAAATTAAATCCGTTTTGGATATGGATCCAGTGCAAGTTTCGAGTCAAGCAAGATTGCGGGCAGAAGAATTTAGTTGGGATAAATGTGCATCGAATATGCTGAAAATACACGCGAGGGCAGCATGAAAATTAAAACCAAGGTAACGCAGCCAAAATTGCCAGCAGTCACAATTGAAGTTAAGCCAAAGTCGCTCAATGAAAAACTCATTGCAATGCGACACCTGAGCAATTTAAGAATTGCGGCACTTGGTGATAGTTCAGTTTTTGGTGTTGGCGATACTTCTACAGACGGAAATCCGGATGGCCCTGGCTGGGTTGGTCGATTAACTCACGATTTAGCTGCAAGCCAATACATAAATTTAAGTAAGAATGGCGCTCGAGCACACACAGTTGTAAGTACTCAATTGGTTTCAGCCACATTTTTTAATCCTGATCTAGTTTGTGTTTGTGTTGGAATGAATGATGTGATGCGTGGCAACTATTCACCAGTTCAAATCCGAGATTCCATCCGTACTTTGATTCAGGAATTAAATAATATCGGCGCAGTCGTGGTACTGCTCGGTTTACCGGATCCATCAAAGGTGGCATTTGCCCCTAAGCGAGTCAAAAAAGTTCTCAGCCGAAGAGTACAAAACTTGAATGAAATTTTGGCAGACGTAGCTGGCAAAGATGATGCACTCTTCATTGCAGGTTGGGAACAAAGTGAAGTTTATGAGCGAAGTTTCTGGCATGTCGACAGAATGCACCCATCTTCGCTAGGGCATCAGTTGATAGCCGACTTGATCAGAACTGAATTAAATATGCCACTGCGGGCTTCAAACACACTTCCAACACAATCAATTCGTACCAAGAAGGATGACCTCTTCTGGCTTCTTACTAGTGGTACAAAATGGCTACTTAAGCGAAGCCTTGATTTGATCCCTACCCTGATCTATTTGATCATGATTGAGGGCAAGGAAGTTCGCGCAATTGAAGCCAGTAAGAATTTGAATAGCTAGGCCCAGACCTGACACCAGCACTGCGCAATGCTCCGTCGGTGAACTTGTGAGACCATAAGTTATGCAAAAGAATGTGTTTGGCGAAGCACTAGAGCTTTGTGGCCTGGATCCAGTAACTGGTTACTTCCGAGATGGGTTTACCACCACAGATGACTCTGACTATGGCAGCCACACGGTTTGCGCTGTTGTATCTTCGGAGTTCTTAGCGCATCAAAAATCAGTTGGTAATGACTTATCTACGCCAGCGCCGCAATTTGGATTTGCTGGCTTGAAGCCAGGGGATCGCTGGGCAGTTTGTGCCCCCCGTTGGCAACAGGCCCTGGAAGATGGCGCAGCATGTGGTGTTGTTTTGGCCGCAACGAATGAAGCCGCACTTGAGTACATAAATTCCGAAGATTTAATGGCCCACAGCGTAGATGTGCCAACAGATTTGAGCGAGTTAACTTAGAGCAAGACTTTCGGCTTTTTCCAATGGTGCGATAGTGGATTGTTGGGTAGCCTTCTTGAAATGCCCCTAGCGCTGGAGATTTAGTTGGCAAATTTAAAGATTGTTATCGTTGGCGCTGGCATCGCGGGTACTGGTTTGGCCGATGAGTTAACTCAACTTGGGCAGCGCGATGTTACCGTGGTCGACCAAGGGCCAATTTGGAAAACTGGTGGCGCTACCTCTCATGCCCCTGGGCTAGTTACGCGCACCAGCGCTTCAAAGATGATGCACCGGTTTGCGGATTACACAATCACAAAACTAATGTCCATGGATGTTGCGGGTGCGCCTTGCTTTTATCCAGTTGGATCGATTGAAGTTGCGTTAACTCAGGAGCGCCTGGATTACTTAGTTCGCCGCACCGAGTTCGCCGCATCTTGGGGATTTAGTGCCGAGATGCTCTCACCAGAAGAATGTGCAAGCTTAAACCCGCTCTTGGATCCAAACTCTTTTATTGGCGGCTTTCACACAACAGGGGAAGGCGTCGGTAAGGCACTTCGTGGCGCGCAAGCACAAGGCGAGCGGGCGCAATCAAATGGCGCAGTATTTATTGGTAATACAACTGTCACAGGCATTGCCACTAGTGGATCAAAAGTTACGGGCGTGCAAACTACCACAGGAGTAATTCCTGCCGACTTAGTTGTTATCGCTGCGGGAGGCTGGGGCAACTCCATTGCGGCTACCGCTGGTGTTGTACTGCCATTAGTTTCGATGGAACATCAGTACGCGGTTACTGAGCCAGTTTCAGTATTAGCAAAAGGCCGTGACGGCGATGCCAGCGTGCCGATTGTGCGAATTTATGAGGCCGGCACTTATGTGCGCGACGAAGGCGATAAAGCTGGTGTTGGTTCGTTTAATCATCGAGCAATTCCAGTAACGGATTCTGCAATGGTCAGCAATGCTGCAACCCTGGAAGATCCTTCGAAGTTGCCTTTCACTCAATTGGATTGGGATCAAGCTTGGGCTGAAACGCTGGAGATAATGCCGGTGCTATCGGGATTGAAATATGAGCAGGCTTACAACGGAGTTTTCCCATACTCTTCCGATGGTTTACCGCTGATGGGACCAGCACCCAGTGTTGATGGCCTATGGGTTTTGGAATGCCTTTGGGCAACTCACTCAATTGGCGCAGCCAGATCGTTAGCGCAAGCAATTTGTGGCATTGCACCGGAGATTGATTTTGCCCCAGCTGATCTAACTCGATTTGATGATGCGGAATTGATCCAGGCAGATTATGAACAGCGTTGCGACAACGCATATATCGATACTTACGCAATCCACCATCCAGCTGAGCCATCCACTAGCCCGCGTGGAGTTCGGATGTCCCCGTTTTACGATGAGCAAGAAAAGCTAGGCGCAGCATTTTTTGATACCTCTGGCTGGGAGCGGCCTCGGTGGTTTGAATCAAACGCTGGCTTACTTGCCGGACTTAGTGTCCCTATGCGAGATGCTTGGTCGAGCAAATTCTGGTCACCAATAGCTGGCGCCGAACATCTTAAGACGCGCGAAATTGCTGGTGTTTTCGACATGACTTCATTGCGCCGAATCAACGTAACGGGTCCCGATGCGGCGAAGTTCTTGAATTACGCAGCAGCAAGGAATGTGGCACGAGGAACTGGCACAGTCACTTACACAATGTTGCTCGACCACAATGGCGGCATCGTTTCGGATGTGACAATTAGTCAGTTGTCCGAGAATCGATTCTTTATCGGTGGAAATAGTCCACGAGACGTTGTTTGGCTTAAGTCAATTTCAGCTGGTTACGACGTTCACATCGAAGATGTTACGAACGCAACGACGTGTATTGCAGTTTGGGGACCACAAGCGCGCGAAATTTTGGCTCCTATTACTGATACCGATTTAACTAATGACACCTTCAAATACTTCACGGCTAAAGAAACTGCAGTTGCCGGTGTTGCAGTCACCGCAGTTCGCGTTTCATACGTTGGCGAACTTGGCTGGGAACTAGCGTGCAATGCCTCAGGTGGAACCCAACTTTGGAAAGAGATTATGCAGCAAGCAAATCGGGTTGGCGCAGTCTCTGCTGGGCGTAGTGCGCTAACTAGTTTGCGTCTAGAAAAGGGATACCGAGCTTGGGGTAGTGACATGAGTCGCGAAGACACTCCAACTTCAGCAGGTTTAGAATTTGCAGTGCGAAGTGATGGCGAACACCTCGGACTAAGCGCATCAAATCGCGAAACTGGCAGAAGGTTGCGTACTTTGCAATTGCGCGAAGTCGATTTAGTGCCAACAGCTGGGCAGCCGCTATTTATTGCTGGAAAGAATGCTGGTTACATAACTAGCGCAGAATTTGGTTGGTCACTCGGGTTTCCAGTTGCACTTGGTTGGTTGCCCGCAGATACTGCGCAAGGTGATGTTGTGCAGGTTTCCTGTGGTGGGCGAGTAGTGGACGCCGAAGTTATGCCAGATGCGGTATTTGATCCGACAGGATCAAGGATTCGTAGTTAAAGCTCGATCAAGGGGCGCTGCTCGAGGTCACATTGCCTCACATATCGTTTTCCGCGAAAGTTCTTGACAAGCAGGCAGCGCATGAGTAGACAAGATAAGCCCAAACTATTTTGCTCAACCCCAAATTCTGTATTCCATCAAGGTCGGTGAAAACTTGAATGAAGAAGTTGAACTTACCCAGGCCTTGATCCGCAACGCCTGCGTGAACGACGGTCGTGACCCAGCGAGTGAGATACCGAATGCGGATCTTGTGGTCGCGACGTTGGAGGGCAGTGGGTTCGACATCGAAGTGTTCGACGCCGCACCGGGACGCAGATCAGTTCTCGCTCGCCTTGCCGGAAGCAACGCGAAAGCACCGGCTTTGATGTTCCTGGGTCACACTGATGTGGTTCCCGTGATTCCCGAGCGCTGGCGACACGATCCTTTTGGTGGCGAGGTCATCGATGGTGAACTGTGGGGTCGCGGTGCACTCGACATGTTGGGCCATGTGTCGACCATGGCTCTAGCTGCGCGAGATCATGCACGCGCAGGCCTGCATCGAGGCGGCGACTTAGTTGTTGCGATGGTCGCTGATGAGGAAGCACTTGGCAGCTTCGGGATGGGGTGGCTTGTTGAGCATCAGCAAGATGCTGTGCGCGCCGACTGGGTTGTCAGTGAGTCCGGTGGCCTGCCGGGCGGCACTGCGGATTCTCCTGTGTTGAGCGTGATGTCACACGAGAAGGGAGCCTGGCGAGCCAGGTTGCGTGTCTTAGGATCGCTCGGTCATTCAGCAATGCCATTTGAGTCAGTGAATGCACTCACCGTCGCTGGTGAGGTCATCACGCGGATCGGGGCCCATGAAGGGCAGCGGGTGATCACAGATCCTTGGAAAGCGTTCGTCGAGGCGGGCTGGTATCCCGAGCCAGGGACGCCTCTTTTGGATCCAGAACGGATCGACCTCATGTTGCTATTGCTTCCTAACTTTCCAGCCAAGATCGCTCATGCGCTCACCAGAATGACGATGGTTGTGACGTCTGTGGATGGGACGTTCTCGTGGAACACCATTCCGGGGGAGGTACTTATGGATGTCGATATCCGCACTCTCCCTGGGCAGGACCTTGCGGACGTAGAGTCTGCACTGGACCAAGTTCTTGGGCCACTTCGTGATGACGTCTCGATAGAGATCGTCGCAGGAATGCCCTCCAATGGCACCCCGCCTGGTACACAGCTTTGGCAACTGCTTCAGGATTCTGCGTCATTGCAAAGGCCGGGTGCTCGGTTGGTGCCGACTCTTGCCCCGGGAGTCACTGACGCCCGGTTTATGCGTGGTTTGGGAGCGCAGGCCTACGGGTTCGGGATGGCAAGCGACAAAGCGCAAATCTCCGAGATCCCGCAGATGCTCCACGGTGACAATGAGCGAGTCG
>CAMBGF010000045.1 GCA_945866135.1 Bifidobacterium breve | reverse complement strand
TACTACTGCACTATCGCTGATGTTGAACATTGGATAATTCGGAAGCAAAATGAAATCAACAACGTGACCTTGAAATGGCTCGGGACTTCTAAAAATTCGATCTCCAAGATTGCCAAGAGCCCCGCCAAGCATTGCGCCTAAAGCTATTGCCCAAACTCGGTTAGCAACTTTTTTAGCTAGAACTAAAATTGCAATTGATACTGTCATTGAAATTACGGTAAATACCCAGGTGACATTTGTACCGATTGAAAATGCGGCGCCAGGATTTCGAAGAAATGAGAATTTTAAGAAACTCCCAAGTACTTCGACATCACTTTGATTCTCTAAATTTGCAACTGCCCAAACTTTTGTTGCCAGATCAATAGCAAATACGACTATTGCCGTAATAAATAATGGACGACGCAACACGGAGTTAAGAACGGTCCTGACGTTCGCGACAAGGCATGCAAAGTGTTGCGCGCGGATTTGCTTCTTGTAGACGGAGTTTGCCAATCTGCTTGCCACAGTTCTCGCAGGCTCCGTAAGTTCCAGCATCAATGCGATCTAATGCGCGATTAGTTTGATCTAGTAAATCCTTTTTATTTGACAGGATAGAAATCTCATGTTCCCGTTCAAAAGTTTTTGTGCCCGCATCAGCCTGGTCATCGCCAGCGCCTTCGCCACTTTCAGTGATAAGGGCATGGAAGCTTTGTTCAGCTTGCGCAATTTCTACCACAAGATCTTCGGCTTCTTTACTAAGAGTTTTACGAACTGCATTTAGTTCTGTCTTAGTCCAATTTGATTCATCTTCTTGAACTACTGGGTGCTTTGGTGCAGCTTTTTTACCGGGCACAGCTTTTCGCACCGATGGTAAACCTACAGATCCAATGGGATTGATTACCTGAACTGGTGGTCCAGCTAGCGCTGCGGCCGCTGCTGCTTCGGCTTTTGCAATGGCGGCTAACTGTGCTTTGGTAACTTTAGGGACTTTAACAACTATTGGTTTTGGCGCTGCTACTTTTTTAACCGGAGCTGCCTTCTTAACAGGAGCCGCCTTCTTAGTTACCTTTTTCGCAGGTACTGGCTTCTTCGCAGTCTTCTTCGCTGGCGCAGTCTTCTTTGCGGCCTTCTTCGCTGGCGTAGCCTTCTTCACCGCTTTCTTGGCTGGCGAGGCTTTCTTACCCGGCGCAGCCTTCTTGGCTGGCGAGGCCTTTTTTGGTGCCTTCTTAGCCGGCTTCACAGCCATTGTTTTACCCCTTTAATGTAAGACTCGAGTGTCTAGACTCTACCGAGTCTGCTCGCCCAGGCTGGCATGACGGTACGGTAAAAATTTCATTCTGGCAATTTGAACCCGTGATGCGGAAAATTCGCCTATTTCTAGTAATCTTTGAAACTAGTCGACAAAACTATGACGAAGACACATCAAGGCGCCCGCAACACCGAAAAAGCGAGCTGGGGACGGTGTAAGCCCAGTTTCAGTGCGCAAATTGCCTTGATATCACTTCCGAGTTACTTCGAAGAACAGCCAAGTAATCAAGTGCCTGGCCTAGTAGAGCGAGTGGTCGATTAACTTAAGTGGATTGCGCATTTTGCTTAGTTGCACACTGCAAGGTCAACAAGGGTGGTACCGCGGGAATGGCTTAAACCATCTCGTCCCTTGAGAATCCGCGTGGACTTAACAGTTCGCGTGATAACTGACCCGCAAGCGACAAGGAAATTCACGATGGCATACCGCGACGTACCCGCGAAAATTGATCTTCCAGCAATGGAGCGCGAAGTGCTTTCGTTCTGGAAAGACAATGACATCTTTCATAAATCCTTAGCAAAAACTGCCGATGGTCCGCGCTGGGTTTTTTACGAGGGTCCACCAACTGCAAATGGTAAGCCGGGTACCCACCACGTTGAAGCTCGAGTATTCAAAGATATCTTTCCGCGCTATCGGACCATGAAGGGTTTCAGCGTTGCACGAAAAGCAGGCTGGGATTGTCACGGGTTGCCAGTTGAGCTCGCAGTTGAAAAAGAATTGGGATTTACTGGCAAGCAAGATATTGAGAAGTACGGAATTGCCGAATTCAATCAACGTTGCAAAGAGTCTGTGCTTCGTCACGTAGATGAATTTGAAGCTATGACATCTCGCATGGGTTATTGGGTTGACATGGACCAGGCGTATTGGACTATGGATGAAAAGTACATTGACAGTGTTTGGTGGAGCTTGAAACGAATTTTCGATAAGGGCTTGCTAGTTCAAGATCATCGAGTTTCGCCCTACTGCCCACGTTGTGGAACTGGATTATCAGATCACGAATTAGCTCAAGGCTACGAAGACGTAGTCGACGCCTCCGTTTATGTTCGCTTTCCAATTACCAGTGGATTGCTTCCGGAAAAATATGCTGGAATTTCATTATTGATTTGGACTACTACGCCGTGGACGCTAATTTCTAATACGGCAGCAGCCGTTAATGGCGAAGTCGATTACGTCGTTGCCCAGATGCCTGATGGTGAGCATCTGGTAACTGCGCAGGCGCTGCGGGAAAAAGTACTTGGGGAAGATTCTCGAGTTCTTGAAACTATTAAGGGCAGCGACTTAGAAGGCACCTCCTACAAACGTCCCTTTGACTGGGTGGAGTTTCCAGAAACTACCGCGCCAATTCACACAGTCTTACTGGCTGACTTCGTAACTATCCAAGATGGCACTGGAATAGTCCATGAAGCACCAGCGTTTGGCGCCGAGGATCTTGCGCTCTGTCGTTCTTATGGATTGCCAGTTATTAATCCGGTTCTTCCTAATGGCACATTTGAGGATGGTATCCCGCAAGTTGCTGGCGTATTTTTCAAAGCCGCTGATCCTCGGCTGGTCGAACTGTTGCAGGAAGGCGGTTTACTATTTCGCCACTTACCGTATGAGCATTCCTACCCACATTGCTGGCGCTGCCACACCGCGTTGATCTATTACGCGCAACCTTCTTGGTACATCAGAACAACAGCGATTAAAGATCAGTTACTGGCGCAAAATGAAGCAACCAATTGGTTCCCGGACACAATTAAGTCAGGTCGTTTTGGTGATTGGTTAACTAACAATGTGGACTGGGCGCTGTCCAGAAACCGTTATTGGGGAACCCCACTTCCGATTTGGCGCTGCGAAGAGGGCCACTTAACTTGTGTTGGCGGCAGGCGCGAATTAGCAGAACTTGCTGGCGATGAAACTTTAACTATTGATCCGCACAGGCCATTTGTGGATGATGTGACATTTACTTGTCCACAATGCACTGGCACGGCATCACGAGTGCCAGAGGTTATTGATTGTTGGTATGACTCAGGCGCGATGCCATTTGCGCAATGGGGTTACCCAGAGCAAAACAAAGAAACATTTGAAGCAAGTTACCCAGCGGATTTCATCTGCGAGGCAATTGACCAAACGCGCGGTTGGTTTTATACCTTGATGGCAATTGGAACCTTAGTGTTTGAAGAATCTTCTTACGAAAATGTGCTGTGTCTAGGACACATTCTGGATGAAGATGGTCGCAAGATGAGTAAGCATCTGGGTAACGTACTTGAACCCATGGGCTTGATGGATGAACACGGCGCAGATGCATTGCGGTGGTTCATGCTGGTAAGCGGTTCGCCATGGCAAGCGCGTCGGGTTGGTCATAGCACTATCGCAGAAGTAGTTCGCAAAACTTTATTGACGTATTGGAATACCGTGGCATTCCAAAGTTTGTATGCGCGCGCGAGTTCATGGGAAAGTAACGGCCAAACACTTGCGCAGTTGCGCGAACTTGCTGGCCTAACGGAATTAGATAGTTGGGCTATTTCCCAAGCCACTCGGTTAGCTCGAGATGTCGACCAGGCGCTTGAACAATTCGATACCCAGCGCGCTGGTCGCTTCATTGCTGAGTATGTGGATGATTTAAGTAACTGGTATGTACGTCGCTCTCGTCGTCGCTTCTGGGACGGCGACCCTGCTGCCCTGGGCACTTTGCATCACTGCTTAAAAATAGTGACGCAAGTTATGGCGCCATTCACACCATTTATAACGGAACGAGTTTGGCAAGATCTCTTCTCTGAATCCCAAACCCCTTCAGTTCATTTGAGCGATTGGCCGGCTTGGTCGCAAGAGCAAATTAGTGACACACTTCGGGATCAAGTTGAGTTAACTCGGCGCTTAGTGGAATTAGGCCGCTCAGCCCGCGCAACTTCTGGGGTAAAGACTAGGCAGCCGCTACAACGAGCGCTAGTTGCAGCGCCAGGTTGGGATAACTTGCCAGAGAGCCTGCAAGCGCAGATCCGCGATGAAGTTAATGTACTTAGCCTGGAAAGTTTGTCTGACACTGACGAACTTGTGGATGTCACAGTCAAAGCTAACTTCAAAACATTGGGCGCCCGCTTTGGGAAAAATACCCCAGAAATCGCAACCCAGATTGCTAGCGAAGATGCTCGCGAGTTAGTAGCGGCGCTTCGAACTGGTCCGACGCAGATCAATGCACTCGGAACGAGTTATGAGATTAGCTCCCAGGACATTGTTATCACCGAAGTGCCGCGCGAGGGTTGGACTGTTGCCAGCGACTCTGGTGAGTCCTTGGCTCTTGATCTGGCACTTACTCCGGAATTAATTGGCCAAGGTATCGCGCGGGATGTAACACGATTGATTCAGGATGCCCGCAAGAGCTCAGGCTTTGACATCAGTGATCGAATCAGCGTTACCTGGGAATCGAGCGCAGTTGCAACGGTAGCGGCGCTAACTACTCATCAGGGCCTCATCTCTGCCGAAGTATTAGCGACTTCCTGGCGCTCGGATGCAGTTGCAAATCCAACAGCCACAGATGAAGAACTTGACTTAAAAGTTTTCATCGAAAAGACCTGATTAAATTTTAGTGAAGTTCAAAAAAAGCAAGACCCAGGATAATTCCTGGGTCTTGCTTTTTTAACTGATTAATAAATCAATATTAATTTTCGGTGACCTGACGGTCACCACTTATATTCTTTGAATCCAGTTCGCGAAGTTGACCCTCTAGGTAACTGCGCAGGCGTCCTCGGTATTCCCGTTCATAAGCGCGTAGTTCTTCTACTCGACGCTCCATTGAAACTCGCTGGGATTCTAGCTCGCGCGTCATGTTTGCAACATTGGTTTTAGCGGCAGAAACCATTTGATCAGATTCGATACGGGCTGCAGAAATTGCCTCATCTGCAGTGCGCTGAGCTAGTTCAAGAATTCGCACCGATGCGACACCTTGTTCCATCGGAGTGGAGGCGACGGCAACAGCTGCAGCGATACCGCCCGCGTTGTCGGCTAGAGCTTCTGCTAACTTCTCGGAAAGTTCAGAGATTTTCTCAGCTGCGGCAACACCCTCGTTACGTAGATTTGCAAGTTCAGTCTCAAGCGCGTTAATGCGATCATGTGAAACTTTAAGTGCTTCGTTACTATCGCCACCGTCATGTGAGGATTCACTACGAAGTTGCGCATCTGCAACCTGCTTTAGCGCTAAATCAAGCTCATTTTTTAAGTGGATATTTGCATCACCTAACGAACGAATTTCCTCGCGAATAGACTCTGGCACTTCACCCTTGGCAACTGCGCGTAAGTCCTTTGCTTCAAGAGTCGCTGCTGATAACGAAACTTCAACTTCATCAAGAAAGTTATCAACTTCGTCAAGGTCATAGCCCTCTTTGAATCGAACTGTGGTGAACTGCTTATTGCGCACATCTTCGGGCGTAAGAGCCATAACGTCTTCCTTTCGTCGTAATTCAAGTTAGCAAAAATCTAGGCAATTCATCAGAAATTAACCAATTCGCTTAACCTAGAGTAGGGAAAACCCCTTAAAAAGGGAAACCCAAGGTTGCGTTACCTTTGGAAAAGGGGTGGCGAACCCTTACAGTCTGGGACTTTGACTGGCTAAATGTCGGCCAAAATTCCACGCGTGATAGAGATCGCGAAAAGCAAAATCAGAAATGACAAATCAAGAGAAACACTGCCAATTCGCAGGCTCGGTACAAATTTTCGGATCGCCTTTAGGGGGGGGTCCGTCAGCGTGAAAACCAATTCACTCAATAAAAGTACAGGGCCACGTGGACGCCAGTCGCGCGCAAAAATGGCTACGTATTCCAATACCAAGCGCGTAATGAGCACAAGAACATAGAGATTAAGTAAAGATGAAATTAATGAAGGTATCAGTGACACAGCGTCGTCAAATTAGCTTTGATTAAAAAATGGATCTTCGCGAAGTTGCGCACGAGCGGCTGCGCCAATATCGACATTTGCGGGCGAAAGCAAAAATACGCCCTTAGTAACTTTCTCAATACTTCCGTGCAGACCAAAAGCTAACCCAGCAGAGAAATCAACTATTCGTCTTGCATCAGCATCATCCATGTCACTTAAATTCATTATTACTGGGGTACCGACGCGAAACTCTTCACCAATTCGGCGGGCATCGTTGTAAGTATGCGGATGCAAAGTTGTAATTCGGTAAACATCAGAAAGCGGGGCTGTAGGTCGAGCCGGCGCGATGTAAGAATTCTCGTTCTGGCTAACAGCTCGCTCATAACCTGCAGAGCTGGCAGTTGGGCGCACGGAATCTTGCTCTTCATAGCCTTGGTACGGCGCATCGTCACCGAATTCATCGGCGTATTCGCCACCGTCAACAAGACCGAGGTATTCGGCCACTTTGCGCATTGCTCTAGCCATGGGGTTAGCTCCTTGCAGGGTTAATTACTAGCAAACTTACCCGTTAAACCCACGATTTCCCAGGATCGATGACCCAATTCTTAGGTGTGTCGCACCGAATTTTAGTGCAGTTTCAAAGTCGCCACTCATTCCGGCTGAGATCCAATCAGCACTCAAATACTGCGCTTGAACAAGCTGTGAAACTTGTTGTAAGAGCGCAAAAGCTTGGGCGTCATCACCATCTAGGGGCGCAACTCCCATGACACCTTGAAGTACAAGTCCTGGACTGCGCGTAATCAAGTCTGCAAGTTCCAAAACTTGGCTGGGCGCAGCCCCACCTCGATTGTCTTTTGGACTTGGATCCAAGTCCACTTGAATTAGAACCGCCAACGGTGTGGTGCGGGTCGTTACTGCTTTACCTAGCGCACTAACTAAGTCAGCGCGATCGACACTGTGCACGACATCTGCCCAAGTTGCCACACTTTTTGCTTTATTAGTTTGCAGCTGACCGATTGCATGCCAAGTCAGATTGAGATCTTTAACTTCATCGGATTTGGGTTTTGCTTCCTGATCCCGGTTTTCACCCACATCAGTTACCCCAAGTTCCGCCAATAACTTGACATCAGAAGCTGGCCAAGTTTTGGTGACCACAATTAAAGTAACTTCATTTAGTTCACGCTGCGCTACCTTGCAGGCGTCACTAATTTCTTGCTTTACTATTTGCAAATTACTTTGTAATTGAAGTTTTCGTTCCATACCCACCACTCTAGGAACTAGCTCGCACAATTAACAATCCACCACGACCAGTGGGTTGGCCGTTTGCCTTACGGTAGGAAAATAGTTTTTCACTTTCTTGGGTGCAACCAGGAAGATCATAAATTTGCGCAATATCAATGTGCGCAGCCAAACTCGAATGCACACCAGCCCGCAAATCCAAGTGAGTTTCATCAGATACTGCAGCTGGGCATTGTGCCAAGAATTGCGCAACCCGCTCACTTGGCACTTCATAGCAACTAGCACAAATCGCCGGACCAATAACTGCGCTAGTTTGTGACAACTTGCCACCGTTTGAGACAAATACCTGCACTACTTCTTGCATCACATTTGAAAGTACCCCGCGCCAGCCAGCATGCCCTACTGCGATAACACCTGAGTCGGAGTCGGCAAGTGCAAAGCCAACACAATCAGCAGCTAGTGCGAGCAATGCCAAATTAGATTCTTTAGTCACGAGCCCATCGCCGCTAGGCGCAGTACCCATGCTGGTCACAACGTTTACTTTGTTGCCATGATCTGCCGACATCACAGAAATACCACCTGCGCCGGCAAGCCGGGAAACAATAGCTAAATTCCCTCGCACTGCCTCGGGTTCATCGCCTACATAATCAGCAAGATTAAGTGAGTTGTACGGCGCGTTACTTAAGCCACCATGGCGACTCAACGCAATGACTTTTATATCAGCAAATGCAATCTGATCGAAAACTGCCGCCGAGCTCATACTTAGTGATCTGGCTTTGGTATCGAGTTGTTGCTAGCGAAGGAAGTCAGGTACGTCCAGGTCGCCTGAATCTTCGACTTGGTCATCCCCTGGTACCGAGCCCGAAGCTTTACCAGAAGCGGGCGCAGCACCAAATAAATTATCAAAGTTGTCGTCTTCATCAGCTACCTGCGTTGTACCGAATGCGCCAGCTGAGTAGGAATCTGGCGTAACTGGAATTTCTGCCGCTCGCCCATCGCGCGCTAAATCATTTGCAACTGCTGCTGCCAGCGGAGTCTCATCAAGAACTTGCTTGGACAGCGGCGAAGTTGAACGGTTCGAAGGTGGGGCGCCGCCATCAAAGCCAGCCGCAATAACGGTGACTTTGACTTGATCGCCTTGCGTGTCATCAATTACCGCGCCGAAGATGATGTTGGCATCTGGGTGAACCGCGCTTTGTACCATTCGGGCAGCTTCATTAATTTCAAATAGTCCTAAATCGCTGCCACCTGAGATTGACATCAAGACGCCGCGGGCGCCTTCGATACTTGCTTCAAGTAACGGACTGGAAATTGCTTGCCGAGCAGCTTCGATTGCACGATCTGCTCCGCGCGCTGATCCGATTCCCATCAAAGCGCTACCAGCGCCCTTCATGACACTTCGCACGTCTGCGTAATCTAAATTAATTAATCCTGGCGTAGTGATTAAGTCAGTGATACCGCTTACGCCTTGGAGTAATACTGAGTCGGCGTGCCGGAATGCATCAATTACGCTGATGCCGTTATCGGCCAATTCAAGTAGGCGATCATTGGGAATCACAATTAAAGTATCGACTTCGGCGCGAAGTAAAGATACGCCGTCATCGGCTTGGGCTGATCTGCGTTTTCCTTCAAAACTAAATGGCTTGGTTACCACGCCAATAGTTAAGGCGTCCATGTCGCGCGCAATCTTCGCAACTATTGGAGCGCCACCCGTTCCAGTGCCACCACCTTCACCTGCGGTAACAAAAACCA
>CAMBGF010000044.1 GCA_945866135.1 Bifidobacterium breve | reverse complement strand
GGGGAAAGTGGGTATTTCTCCCGTGAACTAAATGCATACGGCCGCGAAGGTGAACCCTGTGATCGCTGTGGCAGCATCATGCTGCGTGAAGCATTTGCAAACCGCTCATCATTTCGGTGCCCACGTTGCCAACGCAAGCCAAAATCCGTAAATACCTAAATGATTAGCGATTCAACAAAATTTTAGCTTTAGTAAACGCGAGCGTAACGTTCGCAAAGTGCTTCGTCGCTCAAATCCTTTGCCAGCTCTATCTCAGTGCGTTTAACCGCAACATAAGACTCATACATTGTTGGCGGCATCCAAGCTTTCACTATGGCGTCAGCTTCCATCAAATCCAAAGCTTCAGCTAAGGAGCTTGGCAGTGGTTCAATTCCCAATTCAGAGCGTTGCTGCTCGGATAAATCATTCGGGTCAACGTCAACTGATTTAGGCAATGGAAGCTTTTCTTTGATACCTTGCAGACCAGCGAGCACGAGAGCGCCCAATACTAAATACGGACTTGCAGTAGCGTCCGGGGCTCTAAGTTCCAGATTGTAGGCTTTTGCTGCCTTAGCTGGATTTTGATCAGGTGAAGGACAGATTCGAAGCGCAGCTTCTCGATTTTGAACGCCAAAACTCGAGTAACCACAAGACCAATGGTTGGGGCCAAGACGCAGATAAGAAACTGGACTTGGTGAGGTGATCGCGCAGATTGCCCTCATGTGCCTGGTTACTCCAGCTATGAAGTGCTGCGCTACAACGCTGGCATTATTTGGTTGAGTTGCATCGTAAGTTGCGTTGTTGCCTTTAGAGTCCAAAAAACTGAAATGTACATGAGCGCCATTGCCGATTGCATCTGGCGAGGCTTTCGGTGTAAATGTTGCGCGATAACCAAGTCGACGAGCAGTCTCTCTAATTACTTCGCGCGTAATTATTGCCCGCTCAGCCGCCTCAAGGCCAACCGCTGGCGCAGAAGTAACTTCGTACTGGTTAACACCAAATTCTGGTTCAACTGTCTCTAATCCAACGTTTGCCTGCGTCAATGCTTTGGTTAAATCTTGGGTGTAACGTGCAACATTTCTGATCGCTTCAATTGTGAAGGATGGCGCAGCCGCTACCGGGTCATCTAGCAGTGTGAACTCGTGTTCGAATGCGGCTAAAAACTCGAGTCCAGTTTCTTGATGGAATAATTCGAGAGCATTCTTGAAGAACCCCCGGGTGCAGCACTCCCAGTTTTTCCCATCATTAGTTTTGGAGTCACACAAGTAAAAATGAAATGGCGGGGCATCGTCCCAAATATCTATTCGAGTTTTAGTGCTTGGTACTGGAACTTGCCGAACTTCTAACATTGGACCCCATGGATTTGGCGCCAATTGCGCAAATGGAGTTTGAGCTTGCCCTGCTACGGCCCAACCCAATCCAAACTCCATTCGAGCTTCGATTTGGTTTAACGGGACGCCACGGCAACGCATTAATCCGACATAGTCATTCCAGGCAAGAAGTACGATCTCTCCGTCAGTCACCGGTCATGCCTCCATAGAAAATATTGAGAATACGCAACACAATGTATGAAATTTTATCTAACATAGAAGGCATGAATCCACCGATTTCAATAATTGACCTTGCCAATTCAATCGAGTTAACAGACCATCACTGCCATGGAGTCGAAAAGACTAATTTAGAACGTGCTGATTTTGAGATTATCGCTACTGAATCTGATTGGCCCGAACCAAATGGGATGACAATTTTTGACTCCCCAGTTGGAATCATGATGCGTGCGGAATGCTCCGGTTTCCTTGGTTTACCAAAGCACTGCTCGCCAGATGACTATTTCGAACGGCGTTATGAGCTTGGTCAAAATAAAGTAACTCAATTGCTATTACCTGCAACCGGAATCAAAACTTTTTTAATTGACTCAGGGGCTCCGCCCGTTAATACTGGCGCTGAAGTTAGACAAGAAAGCAGTGCATTTTCACATAATTCGATAACCACATTTAAAGAAATGGCTGAAATAACTCCAGGAACTTCTGCATATGAGATTGTCCGCCTTGAATCAGTCGCAGAATCTATTGCCCACAAAACTTCAGCAGCAACATTTGCCAATGATTTTGCAGCGGCTTTGGCGACCGCAGCCGTTCACGCATTAGGTTTTAAATCCATAATTGCGTATCGATATGGACTTGATTTCAATCCTGCCCGACCAAGTGAGCGAGAAGTTGTCGTAGCTGCAGGTGAGTGGCTCGAAGCTACAGCAAATCAACCTCGCCCAAGAATGAATCACCCGGTCTTACTTCGCCATATTCTTTGGGAAGCAGTCGACTATGGAACAGCAATTCAGTTTCATGTTGGCTATGGTGATTCCGATATCGTGATGCACAGATGCGATCCAACTCAAATGACAGAGTTTCTGAAGATGACTGTTGACAGTGGAACTTCAATTACGCTTCTGCATTGTTACCCATTTATTCGCGAAGCTGGATATCTAGCGCAGGTTTATCCGCATGTTTATTTGGATACTGGCGCTGCTGCGCACTGGACGGGATTGTCGAGCGCAACAATTGTGGCCCAATCTGTCGAGATGGCCCCAATGAGTAAAGTTTTGTTTTCCTCCGATGCTTTTGGTTTACCAGAGCTTTATTACATTGGAACTTTGGTCTGGCGTCGCGCTATCGGTTCAATTCTTGACAAATGGGTGCAGTCAGATGGCCTTGGATACCAGGACGCAGTTAAGTACTTAAATTGGATGGCCAACGATAACGCTCGGCGGGCATACCGATTGCTACCTGAGTAGGAAGCATCACTTTCTCATGACATACATGCCAGTAGATGGAAAACCTGATCGTGTTCATGTTGGCGCCCGCGCGCTAAATCTCGATGATTGGATTGAAATCAATCAAGATTATGAAGCTTATGTTGCTTACAAACAAGAACTATTAAGTACCAAACATGATGAAGTTTTCGTTTCACTGCCGATGGGAGATCACGGCTCCTGTGAAGTTCTTGCGCTAATGCGCGAACATTTGCCCCGAGTTTTTCCGCAACGTTGGCCAACTGGCGTGCCTGTCGATGAATCCAGACATCCGCTGGAAGCTGCTTCACTTTTAGTTCAAGAAGATCTTTCCCTAATGACACAAGTAGGCACTGATTGGGTTCTTTCCGCCGCAAGTTTGTGTTTTCCAAGTCGCTGGGACGTTCGAGACAAGATTGGCAAAAACTTAGTGGGCATCCATGCCCCAGTGCCGCATTACGAAGAAAAAATTGGCACTGCTACCCAAAACCTTTTCGACAAACTAACTGTTGAGCGCCCGATTTGGCGGGTGAACTGGACCGTTATGGATAGCGGCGAACTCCATCAACCAACTGCCCCGCGCGGCCCCGACGCAATGCAATTGTCCTCGGAAAACATTGAGCAGGCCCTGCATTTTCGCCGGGAACGCCAAACTCTGCGAAAACTGCCTGAATCAGGTGATATTTTGTTCACAATTCGTACTTATACTGATCCGTTTGCCACAGTAGTCGAGCAATTTCCCGAATTCCGCCGGAACATCGGATCCACAATTGCAGGTGCGTCCCCGCAAACTGCGGACTACAAGGGCTGGGTAAAAATTCTCAATGACTTGCAGGCCTGGTCGCAGGCTTAATTTACCTGCCCAAATCTAATGTTTGCAAGGGTAAAAGATAGACTGAGGGTGTTGATTTAACCGCCTGTGTCCACTTCCTCTGACCAGCGAAAACCAGAAAGATTCGCGTGTACCTCAAGAGTCTGACGATCCGCGGCTTCAAGTCGTTCGCATCTTCAACGACGCTGCATTTTGAGCGAGGGATCACCGCAGTCGTTGGGCCAAACGGTTCAGGTAAATCAAATGTTGTCGATGCCATTGCTTGGGTGCTAGGTGAACAAGGCGCGAAAAGCCTGCGTGGCGGCAAAATGGAAGACGTAATCTTTGCTGGCTCATCTGGCCGCGCGCCCCTTGGCCGCGCTGAAGTCTTGTTGACTATCGACAACACGGATGGTGCACTACCGATTGATTATTCTGAAGTAACAATTTCGCGAACTATGTTTCGTAATGGCGGATCTGAATATGCAATCAACGGAACTACAACACGCTTACTAGATGTTCAAGAATTGTTAAGTGACTCAGGCATTGGCCGCGAGATGCACGTAATAGTTGGCCAAGGTCAACTACGCGATATTTTGTTAGCAACTCCAGAGCAACGACGTGGCTACATTGAAGAAGCTGCGGGTGTGCTCAAGCACCGCAAGCGAAAAGAAAAAGCGCTTCGCAAGCTTGATGCAATGGAAGTCAACCTCACTCGAGTTGAAGATTTAACAAACGAACTTCGCAGGCAACTAAAGCCACTTGGCCGCCAAGCGGAAGTAGCTCGTCGGGCAAATGTTATTCAATCTGATGTTCGTGATTCTCGCTTGCGTCTTCTTGCTGATGATCTAACGCAAATGAAATTAGCGCTAGCTGCTGAGATTGCTGATGAAACTGCTTTGCGGGAACGCCGCAGCGAAGTGGAAAGTGAATTAACAGCTGCAAAAGCTCGGGAAGCTATTCTCGATGCTGCAATTACTGAATCTGCTCCAACAGTTGATCGTTCGCAAAATACTTTTTATGGTCTGGGCGCACAGCAAGAACGAATCCGTTCGACTATGGCACTTGCAAAAGAGCGAGTGCGCTTGGGCGAAAGTGAAGATGAAGAAGTCCAGCGCGGTCGGGATCCAGAAGAGATTGATCGGGAAGCACATGCACTGCGAGTGCAAGAATCAGAACTTGCGAGTCAAGTTGATTCAGATCGGTTAGCGCTTGCTGGCGCAATCAGTGAACGAACCGCGGCAGAAGCCGCGCTAGCTGGCGAAGATGCCAGATTGCAGGGCGCAACCAGAGCAGTGGCTGATCGTCGCGAAGGCCTGGCTCGTATTGCCGGACAAGTAGCCGCAGCGCAATCGAGATTAGAAGCACGCAGCGCAGAAATTGCCCGCTTAGATGAACGCTTAACTGAAGCACGAGAGCGCGCAGATCAAGCAACCCAAGAATTTACCGCCTTGGAAACCCAAGTTGCAGGTATGGATGCGGGTGAACTTGGTCTCGATAGTGAGCATGATCAGGCAGCAAGGGCGCTTGCAAGTGCCGAGAAGGAATTGCAAGCTACCAGACATGAAGAACAGGAAGCAGAGCGCGAACGTGCTGGCGCAATTGCTCGACTGGAAGCACTCGAACAGGGTATGGCCCGCCGCGATGGTGGCGCTGCAGTATTGGCCGCAACGGGCACTGTTTCTGGAATCCTAGGTTCAGTTGCTGCCTTGATGCAGATTGAATCTGGTTGGGAAAGCGCGATTGCCGCAGCACTTGGTTCAGCTGCCGATGCAATTGCCGTAGCGTCCACTGACGCAGCTGAAAACGCGGTTCGGATGCTACGTCGCGACGATGCTGGCCGAGCCGCCTTAGTGGTAGTTGGACAAAACTCAAGTGATCAAAGTAGCTGGCCCGCGCTAGGAAGTGGCCAACGTTATGCCATTGATTTGATTACTTGCGATACAGATCTTCGTAATTCACTGTCTGGAATCTTGCAACGTGTTGTAATAACAAATTCCTTGGAAGAAGCTCGACAAGTAGTTTCAAGTAATCGCGAATTGCGCGCAGTCACCCGTGATGGCGATGTTCTGGGTCATGGCTTTGTCCAAGGTGGTTCAAAAGGCACACAAAGTTTGGTTGAAATTCAAGCAGCAGTCGATGAAGCTCGGCTAAAACTTGAAGCTTCAGCGCATCGTGTTGATCGCGCGAAATTTGCAGTTGTTGGCGCAGTTCAAGCACAAGAAGCGGCTTTAGTTTTAGTAAGTAATTCACTTGAGCGACTCCATGAGTCCGATGCCAGCATGGCTGCAATTGCCGTACAACTTGGTAGCTTGCAGTCATTAGTTCGCAGCGCAACGGGCGAGGCCGATCGTGTTGCAGCTGCAATTTCCTCGGCCAATAAAGCTCGCGAAGATGATTTGCGAAGTGTGCAAGAACTTGAGACCAGATTTACAGCGGCTGAAAATGATAAAATTTCAGAATCTGAACTCAGTGAAGAGGGTAAAGAAAACTTAATTAAGTCCCTTGAAGTAATTCGTCAAGCCGAACTTAATGGGCGCCTCACTGTGCGCACGGGCGAAGAAAGAGTCCGCGCACTTGGCACGCAGGCCGAGCAGCTTGAGCATTCCGCAAATCTGGAACGAACATCACGGGCTCGTGCTATCGAGTTACGTGATCGCCGCCGCCGGGAAGCCCAGATTGCCAGAGCAGTAGTTGTTGCAGCTGAGTCGGCGCTTGAGTTATTGCGGCAATCGATCGCACTTGCGCAATTCGAACGCGAACAAGCTGTGGCAACTCGCCAAACCCAGGAAGTGGAAGTGCGTAAAGTCCGCGAGCGGATCCGCGAGCTAACTGCTGACCTTGATATCTTGACTGACTCGGTTCACCGCGATGAAGTTGCCCGGGCAGAACAACGTCTGCGCATTGAAGCCATGGAAAATAAGTCAATTGAAGATTTCGGAGTTGGACCAGATGAACTTCTTGCCGAGTATGGTCCAGAGGTATTAGTCCCACCGTCCCCGCCGGCACCTGGCGATGATGTAAATCCAAATGACCCTGAGCCAGTTGCTTATCCGTACGTTAGAACGCAACAAGAATCCCGGCTTGCCGCAGCTGAGCGATCCCTAGCGTTACTTGGGCGAGTAAACCCACTTGCGCTCGAGGAATTCTCTGCCCTTGAAGAACGTCATAAATTCTTGGGTGAGCAATTAGAAGACCTGCGCAAATCGCGTAACGATTTAATGAGTGTTATTCGCGATGTTGACGCACGAGTGCAAGAAGTGTTCGCAGAAGCATACGAAGACACTTCCCGAGAATTCACCACAGTCTTTGCTCGCTTATTCCCAGGTGGCGAGGCTCGCATGATTCTTACTGAACCAAATGACTTACTCAATTCAGGTGTTGAAATTGAAGCTCGTCCACCTGGTAAAACCTACAAAAGACTTTCCTTACTCTCAGGTGGCGAACAGGCACTTACTGCTGTCGCATTTTTGATTGCACTATTCAAATCCAGGCCGAGTCCGTTCTACATACTCGATGAAGTTGAAGCCACACTTGATGATGTGAACTTGGGAAGGTTACTTGAGATCTTGGCTGAACTTCGGGCTAACTCTCAGCTTTTGCTTATCACCCACCAAAAGCGCACCATGGAAATTGCAGATGCACTTTATGGTGTTTCGATGCGTGGCGATGGTGTCACTCAAGTAATCAGTCAGCGCATTACCCATGGTGATCATGACAATCCCGAGCAAGTTGCCGACGCTCAAATGGCCACTAATTCCTAGTCTTAAGGATTAATCGGTGAACTCAAGTTTTTCATATTTAATACCGGCGCTTTTGGTCGCTTTGTTAATAATTGGATTTCTATTTCGCAAAAAATCGCAGACTCCTAAAAGTGAAAAATCGCTAATCTCCACTCCGGCTAGATCTGTTACCGCGCTGACGCCGGAACCAGATTCTGAATTGGCAGCGTCCCATATCCAAGGAACTTCCGATTCAGATTATGTTGTGCTTGATACTCCGTTATCTATGGAGCAAAGGTCAGCAAAATTGCGCGAACGTCTTGGCCGCTCGCAAGGATCACTTGGGCAAGTATTTAGAAAAGTTTTTTCGGGCTCACAACTAGATGATGCTGCTTGGCAAGATCTGGAAGACACCTTAATCATGGCTGACTTAGGTGTAACGGCAGCTTCGGAGATAGTTCAAAACTTAAAGAATGCAGTTAGAAAATCTGGAGCAAATTCTCCACAAGAACTCCTGGAAATTGCCAGCCGAGAATTAACCCAACTAGTTGATGGTGGCTTTGATCGAAGCCTGAACATCACTGGCACTAATTCGAATCCAGCCATTGTCTTAACGGTGGGTGTGAATGGCACCGGCAAAACTACGACAACTGGAAAACTTGCGCGCCTGCTTTCCGCGCAAGATAAGGATGTTTTGCTCGGGGCTGCTGATACTTTCCGAGCTGCGGCTGCAGAGCAATTAATGACTTGGGGTGAGCGTGTTGGCGTGCCGGTTATTAGAGGAGCTGAAGGCAGCGATTCTGCGAGTGTGGCATTTGAATCAGTAGCGGCTGGAATTGAACAAGAAGTCGATGTCGTATTGATAGATACTGCAGGTCGATTACACACTAAACAAGGACTTATGGATGAACTAGGCAAGGTTTATCGAGTTGCCAGTAAGTCAGCGCCAATCTCTGAAGTGCTGTTAGTAATTGATGCCACAACTGGGCAAAACGGATTAGCGCAAGCAAAAGTATTTAGCGAAGTAGTTCCAGTCACTGGCGTTGTATTAAGCAAATTGGATGGCACAGCTAAAGGCGGAATAATTATCGCGATTCAAGAAGCACTTGGCGTGCCAGTGAAACTAGTGGGTCTTGGTGAAGGCCCAGATGATCTAGCAATATTTAACCCAGCAGACTTTGTGGCGGGCTTGCTCAGCTAGCCAATGGTCGTTGAAGTTACGATTCCGTCATCGATTTGAAGATTTATTCGATCAAGCCGGTAATCCATCGTGATCATAAAGCTTTCCTCGTCCCTGCGGACTATTCGCGATGTCAAAGGTTCGCTGGAAATTCCTGCAATAGTTTCAATGGCTTGCGTTTCGCTCATTCCAATGACTTCATCAGCTACGGCTTGAGCGGTATCCGAGGGGGTAAATTCCATTTCAGATCCTGAACTTTCTGGGGCTGGGATAGCGGTTGCTGTCACGGCAGCCTCTGGAGTTGAGGTTTGCGGGCTGCAAGCAGTCAGGGCCAGAGCGGCCATTAACACTCCAAGGGTAATTGATTTCATAATTCAATTATGCCCAGGTTCGCAGCAGTTAAGCGTGCACTAAAGTCAAAGTCAAAGATCAAATGGAGTCATTAATGAATGGGCCGATTTCACGAGTTGCAAGGGCGGTTACTGCTAAGCAGATCTCGCCAACCCAAGCAGTATCAAAAGCGCTAGAAAATATAGAAAAAACAAATGGCACATTAAATTTTATGGCGCAACATTGTTCGGAGTCTGCCTTAAAAGATGCAGCAAATTCCTTGGCCTCAGGACCGCTGGCTGGTGTGCCGGTATTGGTAAAAGACTTAGAAGACGTTATTGGCTTACCTACTCGCAAAGGAAGCCTCGCGTTAGCCGGCGCACCACTAGAAAGCGTTGATGGAACTGT
>CAMBGF010000043.1 GCA_945866135.1 Bifidobacterium breve | reverse complement strand
AGGTTGTCGATGTTGTAGTTTCACATACGCTATTGAGCGACTCCAATTGGCTTACAAGTGACGTCGTAATTAACACCACGCCTGTTGGGGTACTAGATGAAATCGCAAAGGATGTTTGGCAACCCAAGGGAATTTTACTAGATGTTGTTTACCATCCCTGGCCTACGCAGTTAGCAGCGTCTTGGGAAGTTTCTGGTGGTTCGGTTACATCTGGCCTGAGTATGTTGCTTCATCAAGCCGCACATCAAGTCGCATTAATGACAAATCTGCCAGCACCAATAAACGAGATGCGCGCTGGTTTAAACCTTGAGCTGTTAGCGCGTGGTTTAGCCACTATTTAGTCTGCCAATTCGGTGTTATTGATCAATTAGTGAAAGAATAGAGTCATGTTGCGTTGGCTGACCGCTGGAGAATCTCACGGCCCAGCCCTGTCTGCAATTCTCGAGGGTCTGCCCGCTGGCGTTGAAGTTTGCACCGCGGACATTGACGCAGCCCTGGCCCGGCGAAGGCTTGGGTTTGGCCGCGGCGCGCGGATGAAATTTGAGCAAGATGAGGTAACCATTACAGGCGGGATTCGCCATGGCTTCACCCAAGGCGGGCCAGTTGCTATTTCGGTTGCGAATTCAGAGTGGCCTAAATGGCAGGATGTGATGTCCGCCGATCCAGTGGATCAAGTGGATTTAGTTAATGTGGCGCGTAATGCACCTCTTACCCGGCCGCGTCCAGGACATGCGGATTTAGCAGGTATGCAAAAGTACTCACTCAATGACGCCCGGCCGATTTTGGAACGAGCAAGCGCTCGCGAGACTGCTGCGCGCGTTGCACTAGGCGAAGTTGCAAAGAAGTTCTTGCAGCAAGTTGCTGGAATCACAATTCTTAGTCACGTAGTTAGCATTGGGGCAATCGAAACGGATTCCACCGAGATTCCGGACTTCGCTGATCTGGCAGAAATTGACAACGATCCAGTACGTTGTTTTTCATCGAGTGCTAGCGCAGCGATGCAAGCCGAAATCTTAGCTGCGCAATCTGATGGCGACACTTTGGGCGGAGTCGTAGAAGTTGTTGCGCACGGTGTTCCAGTGGGATTGGGATCACACGTGCATTGGGACAGGCGGCTAGACAGCAAGCTTGCAGCAGCGCTAATGGGCATTCAAGCCATCAAGGGCGTAGAAATTGGCGATGGCTTTGAAACTGCGAGACGTCGTGGCTCCCAAGCACATGATGAAATTTACAGCGACAGCGGATCATTGCGACGCCAAACTGGTCGAAGTGGCGGCACTGAAGGCGGCATGAGTACCGGCGAAGCGATTCGAGTGCGCGCAGCCATGAAACCAATTTCAACTGTTCCTAGAGCGCTAGCCACAGTAGATGTAGAAACTGGCGAGGCAGCAACAGCAATTTCCCAGCGCAGTGATGCGTGCGCAGTTCCTGCATCTGGCGTTGTCGCCGAAGCTATGGTCGCATTGGTGCTAGCTGAGGCAGTTTTGGAGAAATTTGGTGGCGATCACGTTTCTGAGACAGCCCGAAACATTGAATCTTTCCGCGCTCACTTGAGGATGTAGACATGACCGCAATCGTGCTGGTCGGAGTTCCAGGCGCTGGTAAGACCACAGTTGGAAAATTGCTAGCAAAATCCCTGAACCAAGAATTTTTTGATAGTGATCAAGTAATCGAAACGCAAGCCGGTAAGAGTGTATCGGATATTTTCACGCAAGATGGCGAGAGTGTTTTTCGAAGCCTGGAACACGACGTAATTGTGCAATTGCTTCATGACGCTGTTGGGGTTTTGGCACTCGGCGGCGGGGCACTTGGAAATTCGCAAACTCGTACTGCGGTAAAAGGTGCTACGACTATTTGGTTGGTCGCAGGATTAGCCCAAGCGGTAGATCGCGTTGGCATGAACCGCAATCGGCCATTACTACTTGGCAATGTGCGTGGTCAATTAGCGGAATTAATGACGGCCAGAGAGCCGCTTTACCGAGAAGTAGCCACAATTATTATTGACACTTCGAAATTAACTCCGAATGAAGTCGTCTCAAACATTCTTACTGAGTTGGAGAAAGTGGGCGCGCACTCATGACAACTATATCAGTTCATGCCGAGCACACGTATTCAGTGGTAGTCGATCGCAATATCCTTGGCTTAATTGATGAGCATCTTTCTGGCGTTTCCAAAGTTGCAGTCATTCACCCGAAGTCGATGTCTGAAGTAGCTGGCAAAGTACGCGCGAAATTATCCGGGGTTACTTCAATCGGGATTGAAATTCCAGATGCTGAAAATGCCAAAACCACTCAAGTTCTAGAGTTCTGCTGGTCGGCACTCGGTGAAGCTGGTTTTACTCGTAACGATTTGATCATTTCAATTGGCGGCGGCGCAACTACTGATCTAGCTGGATTTGTCGCTGCAACTTGGTTGCGGGGAGTAAAAGTTTTGCATGTCCCAACCACCTTGCTTGCCATGGTGGACGCGGCTGTCGGCGGTAAGACTGGAATCAATACCGCAGCGGGAAAAAATCTCGTTGGCGCGATTTACTCGCCAATCGCCGTTATTTGTGATTTGGATTTCCTTAGCTCGCAAAGTTCCCAGGATTACATCAGCGGGTTAGCTGAGGTAATTAAGTGTGGGTTTATCCGGGATGGTCGGATCTTAGAATTACTCGAATCTGATCTCGCGGGTGCAAAGAGCCCAACATGGGAACACGCACCCGAGATCATCGCGCGCGCTATTCAAGTAAAAGCTGAGGTAGTTGGTAATGACCTGCGCGAAACTCTCGGTACTTCAAGTGGTCGAGAGATTTTGAATTACGGTCACACTTTTGGCCATGCTGTAGAGCGCCAGGAAAATTTCACATGGCGCCATGGCGATGCAGTAAGTGTTGGCATGATGTTTGTGGCGCAACTGGCGTACTTAGCCGGTCGCTTAGATGCTGAGGTGGTAACTCGACATCATGACATTCTCGCGGGGGTTGGCTTGCCAACTAAGTACGACGCGGGATCATTTGATCAGTTGCTAACGAATATGGCGATTGACAAGAAGTCACGTGGTGATCAACTCAGATTTATCATTCTGGAATCAGTTGGGCAACCTGCAATTCTGCAGGCGCCAGATACGGCGTTGCTAATTGCTGCTTACGCCAAACTAGGGCAGGGTGAGACACATGCGTAAAGTTATGGTGCTAAACGGTCCCAACTTAGATCAGTTGGGAACTCGAGAGACAGAGATTTACGGAACTCTTACTCTGGGCGAGATCGAAAATCTATGTATTGAAGCTGGCGAAAAATTTGGCATGGAGATCGATTTTCGACAATCAAACGATGAGGCAGTAATCATTGGATGGTTACACGAAGCCGCAGCCGCTAAGACTTTCGTGGTTTTTAATCCAGCTGCTTTCACGCATTACTCCATTGCAATTAGAGACGCTGCGGCTCTGTTGTCGGCAGGGTTGATTGAAGTTCACTTAAGTAATCCGCTAGCGCGTGAGGAATTTAGACATACTTCCTTTATTTCTGGCTTGGCTCAGGGGACAATCAGTGGATTTGGCGCGCAATCATATGTATTGGCGTTGCAAGCAATAGCTTCATCGTGACCAAATCCAGAATTTCAAGAATTCAGGATTCGCTGCAAGATGAACAATTCTTTTATGTAACCAATTTGATTAACATCCGTTACCTTTGCGGTTTCACCGGTTCAAATGGTGCGCTTTTGATCACTAAAACAACAGCCACACTTGCCACTGATTCACGGTATGAAGTTCAAAGTTCACAACAATGTTTTGATGCGGACATTGTTATCGGACGTAACCTCAGTGAGCTCTTGATCAAGAAAGAACAATCTGGGGAGTTTTGGTTCGAATCCAATCACTTGAGCGTTTCGCAACTTACTTCGCTCACCGAAATGTTTCCAATTCACAAGTTTGTAGCAAAAACGGGAATTGTCGAAGCACACAGACAAGTTAAGGATCAAGCGGAGTTAAGTATCATCCGAAATGCTTGTGAAATTTCCGTTGCGGCTTGGCGCATGACCATTGACCAGATCAAAGTTGGTCAGAGCGAGCGAGAGATAAGAAACAATCTTGAACAAAAAATGCGGCAATTGGGAGCAGATGACGTGGCTTTTAGTTCAATCGTTGCCTCTGGACCAAATAGCGCGATCCCACACCATGAACCAACTGATCGAAAAGTTGCCAGCGGTGATTTCTTAAAGATTGATTTTGGCGCAAAGATTGCCGGATACCACGCTGATTGCACTCGTACCGTTGTTGTGGGCAAAGCAGCGGATTGGCAAATTGAGATTTACCAGGCAGTGGCTGCGGCGCAAGCTGCAGGACGAAATGCATTAAGTGCGCAAGCAACATTTTTAGCAGTTGAAACTGCAGTAAGTGAGACTCTGAAGAACAGCGGATACCTGGAATTCTTCACGCATGGGCTCGGACACGGAGTTGGACTTGAAATCCATGAGACGCCGTTTTTTGGTCGGGGATCACGCGATAAGATTGTAGAAAATACGGTACTAACAATCGAACCTGGGATCTACTTGCGAGATCGTGGGGGAGTTCGAATAGAAGATACAGTTGTGGTCACGGTTGAAAATTATGAGAACCTAACTGATTTACCGTATGAACTTATCGAGATCTAGAAAACCTACCAAGGAGCGCACGTGGCATCAACGAATGACCTAAAGAATGGCTTAGTCCTGAACATTGATGGACAGCTGTGGACAGTAGTTGAATTCCAGCACGTTAAGCCTGGTAAGGGCCCAGCATTTGTGCGGACAAAGTTGAAGAACATTCTGACTGGCAAAGTTGTTGACAAGACTTTTAATGCTGGCGTTTCTGTGGAAACTGCAGACGTAGATAAGCGCAACATGCAGTACTTGTACCGAGATGGCGATGGCTGGATCTTCATGGATCTACAAACTTTCGAGCAGTACACGCTCTCTGATGCCATTGTTGGCGATGGCGCGCAATACATGCTGGAAAATCAAGAGGGTGTAGTCGCAATTCATAATGACTTACCTATTTATCTTGAATTGCCAGCCATGGTCGAACTTATGATCACCTATACCGAACCTGGATTACAGGGAGATCGCTCAAGTGCCGGCAGCAAGCCAGCAACTCTTGAAACTGGGGCTGAAATAAAAGTGCCACTCTTTATCGAAGCGAATACCAAAGTTAAAGTGGACACTCGCGACGGTTCATACCAAGGTCGAGTTAACTAAGTGCGCACTAGAACAAAAGCACGCCAGCGCGCAGTCGAATCGCTATTCGAGGCTGAACAACGTGGCGTGATGTCACCAGAGGTGTTTGAGCGTAATCCCGAGGTCAACGACTATGCGATCGAATTAGCATCCCTTGTTGAGTCAAACATTGAGCGAATCAATGAAATCATCGATACTTACTCCCAAGCTTGGCCACTAGAGCGAATGCCTGCAGTAGATCGCGCAATTGTTCGAGTTGGTATTGCTGAATTGCTTTGGCGTCCCGAGGTTGATAGCGGTGTTGCTGTGTCGGAGGCAGTAGAAATTGCTAGCGTGCTCAGTACGCCAGAATCTGGTCGCTTTATAAACGGACTTTTAGGTCAAGTAGCGACGCTGCGAAGTTCGCTTTCCGCGCTTTAACGCGTGCCCTGAGTGGGATTCGAACCCACACTGAACGGTGTTTGAGACCGCGCTCTCTGCCAGTTGGAGTACCAGGGCTAAATTTCTTTACTCGGGAAAGGTTACCGCATGATTTTGTTCACCTTAACCGTAGGCTTGCGATATGAGGCGCGGTAATTATCGATTGTGTGGTTTGCAGTGACTAGTCAGGAGTCGCGAAATATCGCAACCATACCAAATGCACTTAGTGCGGCTCGGTTGCTTGGAGTGCCATTCTTCTTTTGGCTCATAGTGGGACCTAAGCGCGATGATCTAGCGCTCTACATTTTGGTAGTTAGTGCGTTTACAGATTGGTTAGACGGTTACTTAGCCCGGAAACTAAATCAGTTCAGTCGACTAGGGGAGTTGCTTGACCCGCTGGCTGATCGACTTTATGTCGTGGCCGCAGTTCTGGCACTCTTTATTCGAGACTTGATTCCGTTGTGGGTGGTCGTTGCGTTGTTATCGCGCGACGTGTTGATGTCGTTGGTTCTGCTCTACTTGAAGCGATTTGGCATAACAGGCATCCCAGTTCACTTCGTTGGAAAAGCTGCAACTATGAATCTCTTGTATGCGCTCCCACTTATTCTGCTAGGAAACTTCCAGAATGCCGTTGGCGAAGTTGCGCACGTTTTTGGTTGGGCGTTCTTGCTCTGGGGTATCACGATGTATTGGTACGCCGCAACGCTCTACTTGTCGCAGATTTGGTCGATGCGGAGTTCGTTACATGCGAATTGACGCCTCACTTGATGCGCTACTTGCCGATGCCTTGGCCTCGGATTACGCCAACACCCAAAAAACCCAATTTAGAAATCGAAGTGGCCGGGATTCATTTCGGGTATTAATTGTTGCAGCTTCGGCAACTTTAGTGACATTAGTTTTGGGTATGGCGATTGCGCAAACGAGATTACAGGAAAGTGAAAATTCACTCACTAGAAATGCGTTAGTCGATCGAGTGCAAGCTGCTGACCGCAGAGTGCAGGCACTTGAGGCCAGTGTTCTGACAGCGCAAAATGATTTGATTGCCGCGGAACGATCGATATTGGCGGGCACCTCATTGGGTGAGCAAGCGCAACAGCGGTTGGAACGGTTACGAAGTGCAACGGGTCAAAGCGAAGTAACAGGCAGTGGGGTTACCGTCACACTCGATGATGCGCCAATTACGGCTGAGACTGCGTTGGTAAATGAGCCGGGCAAAATACTGGACCGTGATTTACAAATTGTTGTGAATGGGCTTTGGCAAGCTGGCGCTACTGACATCGCCATTAATGGTCGCCGGCTTACTCCAACCTCAGCCATAAGATCGGCAGGCGAAGCCATACTGGTTAATTACCGCCCATTAATACCGCCTTATGTTGTTTCGGCGATAGGCAACGATGCAAATCAAATAATCGGAAGGTTTCGCGAGGGCGCCGCTGGATTGTTGCTTGAAGAGTTAGAGGCTACCTACGGCGTATTCTGGGAACTAGAAACTGTTGGTGAAGTGACTTTGCCGGCAGCGGCAACAGCCATTAGAGAGGACACACCGTGATTCCAGCCATTGGATTACTCGTTGGCATAGTGTTCGGCCTCTTGTTTCAGCCCACAGTGCCAATTTGGCTCCAGCCGTATTTGCCTATTGCAGTAGTGGCGGCCTTGGATGCGGTATTTGGCGCGTTTCGATCTGTCCTAGATGGTTTATTTAACGATCGAATCTTTGTTATTTCTTTTCTATCCAATGTTCTAGTCGCGGCCATGATCGTATTCCTGGGTGATCAACTCGGAGTTGGCTCCCAGATGTCCACGGGTGTTGTAGTGGTGTTGACAATGCGTATCTTCGCAAACGTGGCAGCTATTCGACGACATCTTCTCAAGGCTTAACAATGGGAATGCATTCGGCGCCTCGCAAATTCCGGCCAGCACGCACTTCGGCGGAAGCAAGGTTTCGACTTAAGCGCTCACTAACGCCGCAGCGAACTGGAACCCAGTTTGTGATTACGGTGTTGTTTCTGATCCTTGGCTTCACATTGACCGCTGCCATCTCCGCAAATAGATCGGATGCGATTTTGTCTAATGCGCGCCAAAGCGACCTGGTCAGCCTTTTAGATGACTTAGCGCAACGAGAAGCTCGGCTGGAAGCCGAGAACTCACGCCTAGAAACTGCGCGCGAAACTCTTCTGGGCGGAGATGAATATTCAGCTCTGAATGAAGCAAAGCGGCGCGCTAATGCATTGGGAGTATTAGCGGGTAGCGAGCAAATTATTGCAACAGGCATCGAAATCACAATCACGGGAAATCTCAGTTCAGCCACTTTGCTGGACGCAATTCAAGAACTTCGGGATTCAGGCGCCGTTGCGATTCAAATTTCTGACCCAGAACTAGCCATAAGAATTGTGGCGAACTCTTGGTTTGCGGATAGCGCCAACGGAGTAACTATTGGGGGTACGGCGCTGCAGGTACCAATTTTGATTTCGGTAATTGGGGATCCAACAGTGTTGATTCCAGCGATTAAGATCCCGGGTGGACTAGTGGACACCGTGGGAGCAGGCGGCGGCCAGATTTCCATTGGCGAAAGTCAAAGCGTTAACATCTCGGCAACGGTGCCCCTGCCAAATTCTTAGCCTCAAGTACCGTACGCTTTAGTCATGAGCAACATACCTGAAGACCTGAATTACACCGCTGAGCACGAATGGATCCGAGTAGTTAATGAATCCACGGTTCGCTTCGGAATTACTGATTACGCGCAAGACGCACTAGGCGACATAGTCTTTGTCTCGCTGCCAAATGTCGGCGACATGCTCACTGCGGGCGCGACTTGCGGGGAAGTTGAATCAACTAAGAGCGTAAGTGACATTTACGCCCCGGTTAGTGGCGAGGTCGTAGCTCGAAATGACGCAATTGAAACTTCGCCAGATACCCTCAATTCTGATCCATACAACAATGGTTGGATTGTTGAACTAAAGGTGTCCGGCGACGCTAAAGCATTAGTTGCTGGACTTCTTGACGCTGCTGCCTACCGGGACATCACTTCAAGCTAAGCCTCACGTTAAGGTGTAGACATGGGTACTAACGATGAAGAGAGTGATTTAACCAAGGCTGTGCCGGTTAATTTAAGTGAAACTAGCATGATTTCACTTGGTGGTGATCCTGATACTGGCGAGTACGCCGCTGTTGATGCTGCCAAGTTAGCTGGCTTGCCAGGCGGTGGTGCTTACCTAGTAGTCCGACGTGGCCCCCTTGAAGGCATGCAGTTTGCGCTAACTGGAGCCCAAAAGATTTCCATAGGACGAGCATCAGATAGTCAAGTTTTTCTAGATGACGTTACCGTCTCACGCAAGCACGCAGTCGTTGAATTGGTCGGGAGCGCTTGGACGCTAAGTGATGCTGGTTCGCTGAATGGCACTTATGTCAATAAACATCGAGTGAGCGCGACTGCGCTAAATAATGGAGATGAAGTTCAAATCGGAAAGTTTAGATTTGTATTTATGCTGGCGTTACCTGCAGGAGAATAAATGAGTTCGGCGGACTTTGATTTTTCCAAGCACTCACCAGCACTATTAAGTATCGGTGAAGTGCTAGTTCGGTTAAGAAACGAATTTGAAGACATTTCGATATCTAAAATAAGGTTCCTTGAAACAAATGGTTTAGTTCTGCCAGAACGCACACCCAGTGGCTATCGAAAATTCTCACTCGTTGATGTTGAGCGACTTCGTTATGTCCTGCGCATGCAGCGCGATCATTTTTTGCCGCTTCGTGTCATAAAGGAGCATATCGATGCCCTAAATCGTGGCCTAGAACCAGTTACAGTCGGGGATACAGCGCCAAAGCCACCGCGCGCATTAATCAGCACGGAAACTTTAGATTCATCAAATGCGACTTCGATTGTGCGAATGAATCGGTTAGAGCTGATCGCTGATACCCAGA
>CAMBGF010000042.1 GCA_945866135.1 Bifidobacterium breve | reverse complement strand
TTCCTCGCGGCGCCAGTTGGGAATACCTTTATTTGGGCAATCGCAATAATCTTCAAGTACCGCAGCCGTACCACCTTCAAGAATTCCATCGGCAAAAAACTTAATGGTATTTCCGGTTAGTAAATCTGGGGCTTCTTTTGCCAACCGATCACGATTTTTTGAAAAGCCGTCAATTTTTGTTTTCCAAATACCTTCTGGCTCAGCGAACCAGGCAAGATTCGCGCGGAATTTAAGCGCGCCTGATTTGGCAGCGAGAAGCCAAGTTTCCAATGTGTCATCTTCAACCCAAGCATCTTGCGCCCAAGTAACGCCGCAGGAAGAGTATGCAGCTGATGCAGCGAGTGCAACTTTGTGGCGCTGCTCGTTGTCTAGCGGTGGTAACAAGTTGTAAACCATGGACCAAGCTCCCCATTCGCGCAACGTGCCAATAGGTGTGCCATCTTCGCGATGCGGTATCTCGCCATCGGGAGGTTGCGGTGTTTCGTTAGTAATGCCGGCAAGTTCCATGGCCTTGGTGTTAACCCACGCTGTGTGGTAATCCATCGCGCGTAGCACAACTGGTCGGTCTGGAACTATTTCATCTAGCCACTTAGCATCGAAAATTCCCATTGGAGCCAAACTCGGATCGTAACCCTCACCGCGCACCCACTCCGCATCCGGATTTTCATCGGCCCATTTTTTTATGGCATCAAGTAGTTCATCAAGTTTTTCTGGACCCCGTACTGGCGCATAAAGTGTTTCAACGCCACCAAAAATTGGATGAGCGTGGCCATCGCCAAAACCGGGAAGCAAAGTTGAGCCATTTAAATCCACACTCACATCAGCAGGAAGCGCAATTGCGGCCTCGCCGTGGGCAACAATTACCCCATCAGTGGCGGCAATTGCATGAGTAGATTCATGTTGATCAATCCATACTTTGCCGTTATGCCAAACTGTAGTTGTCATTAATTTTCTCCCTGATTTTCTAACGAATTGCTCAGGCTATTTTTACAGATAACTTAATTTGCGGTGCAGGAACCAACTAATTAATCGGCAAGTTGAGATAAGCCGTAGGCAACGGCAAATCGATGACCAAGTATTCCTGCCACATTTCCTCGCCCTAGACCGCCAATTCCTTTAACTTGACTCAATATCGGAATCAATTCGTCGTCCGCAGCTGGCCCACCCACAATCACTACATCTTGCACTTTACGTTCGTTAGTGGCTGCGCTAAAGCTTCGAATCAATCGAGCCACATTTTCACCAATCGCCATGCGCTTTAGGGACTGGCGCATTATTCGCCATTCTGCTGGTTGCACATTTTGTCCAAAAGTTAGGTAGCCTGCGGGACCAGGCGTGACAAGTGAACCCATTGCTGTGGCTGGGTAAGGTTTGTCATCTTCAACAAATGCTTTGCTTCCATCCTCACCTAGCAGGACATGTGGTGATTCCAATCGCTGAGCAGGACCGCGTTTAATCCAGTCAGCGGCGCCTCGAGAAATTGCCAAAGTGTGCGCGACTGCTGCCGTCAAGAGTTCGCCGGCGCCTGCTGCTGACATTTCCGCGCCTGAAACCGGATCGCCATCGATGATATCAATTGTGCCACCACCAATATCAAGTATCAAAGCATTTCTTGCTAAGCCTGGCGTGGTAAATGCGCCAAGGGCTGCCGCCGATGCTTCAGATCTCGCAATAGCTACCGGAACTTGGAAAATCATTTCTAAATCTATTTCTTGCTTGGTATTTGATTTTGTGAGTTGTGCGATGGCTAAGTCTCTGGTGTGACCGATATTTCGTAAACCTTTTTCTGCCAGGGCAGCAGTAATGTCAAAGGCCCAAACATCTGCGGTAGAAACTTTATCTAGAATCTCAACATGTGAAACATCACCAACATTGGAATTGGGAAACCGCGAAATAGCATCGAATAACTCGCAGGTAGTTCCATCTAGCCAAGTTAATCTGCCAGTTGTAATTTTTTGGGCAGCATGGGAATCAGAAAATACCCCGAGTGCGACGGTGCGATCATTTCTAACCCAACGAGTAATTGAATTTAAGTGAACTACGTCGCTATCAGTTAGTGACAATGCAGATCGCAAAGCCCAAACATCTGTCGCAGTTTGAACCGATGACCCTTGGGGGCGAACCTCGAGAAAAAGTTGAAGTGCATTTTCGGCAGAATCGAGGTCCGCGCCATCAACAACGGGAATTGAAATGGTAATTCTCTTTGCAATTAAGACTGCTTCATCATCAGCAACCATCACACCGCAAACTGCTGCCCCAGCAGCGATCGCAGAATTAATTGTGGTTGCAGCGTTTGCAAATCCAAAGCCAGTTGGGACGAGCGCAATTACTGGTGTGTTTAGTTGAAAGTTTTTTGTAATTAGCCAAGGCTCGCCAGTAGCCCAGCCATCTCCAACGACACTGTTATGCGAGGTTTTCACAATTCGAATATTTCCGGTTTCCGGAAGTGGCTCGTGAACTGTCGAAGTTAACGTAGTTACTGGATTCCAAGGTGCGACCACAACTTTTGCAACGACTAAATTATGTTCCCGCTCCATAATCTTTAACAAGGACGCAGCAGCTTGCACGGAAGCTTCTGATCCTTTACTTCCGCGAGTGGGCCTTCGGTCCCAAGCAACGGGTTTCACGCCATCAGCAATGACTATTTCAGTGGTCGAATTGCCGATGTCGATCCCTGCGACCAGTTCCATAAAATCTATTTTGCAGTAAGTCCACGACGTGCGTAAACGTCGGCTGCTTGTCGGAAGAGTTCCGCATTTATTTTGGCGCCTTGAGCTTGCAAAGTGTTAGCAATATTGAGTAAATCCTGCGCAGTCGAGCGACCTGGGCGCAATGCATCGTAATAACCCAAAACCGTTTCATCAGAAAGGGAAGTAAGTTCAGCGGCCCGAAGAAAATTTGCAGCAAGTTGTGGGTTGCCATTGGCTTTTGCAACCTGCGCTTGATGCGCCAAGGTGTCTGGATGAATTCTCACATCATCAAGAGTTATGTCGCCCCGCCGAATTGCTTCTACCGTAACTTCTGAAACGTTTTTACTCGAGAAACCCTTTTGATTTTCAGTCATCAGGTGACCACCAATGTTTGTGGGGGCTGCGAACTTACACACATGCGCTCGATTGCAACTAGTGAAACAACTTTTGTATGGTACCTAGCTTCAATTGCTTCGTCAGAGTAGGGATTGCGTACCGGTTCTGGAGTTGCGCCTTTTGCATGGCGCCCAGCGTTAATACCCATCATGCGATACAGGTCGCGCGTGATGGTTGGCGCAACTGAATATAGTTCGAGATTTGCAAGCGGAGCTAAATCCCGTCGATGTATTAGTGCAGTGCCTTTAGCTTGAAGTCCGACACTGACGCCAGAGCCTGATAACCGCGCTGCGGTTAACCCGATCATTCCCAAATCTAAAGTGTCATTGATGCGCACAATCCGCCCGACACAACCCTCTTCCTCAAGTCCGGCCAGCAATTCACCAATTACATCTGCAACGCTGAGACCAGAAAGTGTTACCCAGATATCTTTTCCAGTTGCGGGCGAAACACCAATAACAACATCCCGTGGGTCGTAACTAACTTCTGCTATTCCAAGCTCTGAAATATTCTTGTTCACAAAACTTTGTTGCTCGCTCAATAAATCTGCAACTGATCGTTGCTGGCGTATGGTGTCAACTTGTTGTTGACGTTCTGGAGTCATCTGGTATCCAGTGCCAGGACCTGAATAAACATTTGGATCTGTGACCAGTGACAATACGTTCATATTTTCATCGAAAATTGCCGAAGTTTGTAGATAGTCGCCGGCAACTCTTGCTTTTAACATGTCAAGACAACGTTGGGCTTCCAAATCAAAGCCATTCTCCGCAAGCGCCGTTATGACATCAAGCATGGTGACATTTGTGTCCATAATTGTGCGCGCTGCAGTAAGCGGAAGCATTAAGTCCCCGGATGTGATGTCCTTTGAACCTGCAGCATCAACAGCTTCATCTGCCCAAGCCTTATTGAAATCGCCCAGTCCAAGCCAGGAATAAACCGCCGTGACGGCGTCGGTAGCGCGACGGCGTAAGCGAGCAACTTCTTCTTCGTCGGCAGTACGCAAGCCGCCATCAACACCCCAGTCCCGTTGCATAGCTAAAAAATCATCGATGTCTTCGGAATTCCATTGACTTGGACCAAACATATTGTCGTAGCGTTGAATTGATCCGAACCCACTATTAATAAAGTCTGATCCGCCAATAAATATTGGGTGCGTTCGGGAAGTTCGCCGAACATCAGACTCACTCATTAGCGCGTCATTTCCAGTACAAGCTTCTAAATTTCGCAACATAACCATGACGTTTTCTGCCATTAAAGAGCGCACGCCGCCCGGAACAGCCCCTGCTACAGCAGCTGAATCAATGCCACCATTTTGCACACCTTGCGAGCCAATGGCCCGGGCAAGTGCCACGCATCTAGCCTCCAAATAAAACATGCTGCATTTTTCGGCGCCACCCATCAATGCTTCGGAGCCACCACCTGAAGTAACGCGCATCTTGATACCTCGACTTGCATAAGCACTAGTTAAAAACGCCTTAGACCAGGGGGTGTCATCACCGTCAGTAAAAATTTGTTCCGTTCCATATAGCGAAACTGTTTCCGCATAAGAAACTAAACCCCTCATACCAAGTGCTAATTCGGCAGATTCCTCGACGGAACATTGCACGAGAACACCAGGGGACCCAACTGCTGCCCCAATCGAAACTGCAACTGCATTTGATGGCGCGTCAGCAGCTACTGGAACTGTGGTCTCAAGTTCGCGGAATCCAAATGCGGCTGCAGTTGCTGCGTCTGCTGCGAGCAAGAGCGGATCATCAGAACGATTGGTGACATGTGCCTGATTACTTGGCGTTCTACGTGCTCGCATCTTTGTCATTGCAATAACTAATTCCGCCGCGTTAAGTAAGGACAAAACTTCTGCTAATTTAGCTGGCGTCATGCCCGAAGCAAGTCGCACAATGTCTAGTCGCGAAATGTTTGGGTCAACTAATCTGCGCGCAAAATCCAAACTATTAATTGCCATTGCCTCGTTAGCAACTTCTAAATCAATACCATGCATAGCTATAAAGGAATCTATGGAATCAAATTCTGATTCAGGTCGTCCGTCCAACTCCGTGATCCGTCCAGCGGTAATAACTAATGATGGCGCTGGATCGTTTGGTCCGTTGAAAGCCACTAAGCCAAGTTCGGGAGCAGGAGTTGCGAAGCCATCGAGATTTACGCGCTGCTCGTTCATGAAGCGAAAGCGACCAATTGGCTCTTTCGTTGTCATGCCTTAACGACTCTCATTTTGCTCAGGCGCTGCAAGCTTTATTGAAAACGGCTATTGCTGCTTCGGCGCAAATCTGGTCTTCATCCCACGATCCGCCACTTACCCCAATGGCTCCGGCAACCCGGTCTCCGTCCCAGCAAGGAATCCCGCCAGCAAAGGCAATGTAACGACCATTGCCATTTGCATTCATGCCCGGTAAATCGCCATCGGGTGCAATTCGCGCTCGTAATTCACCGGTTGCAATTCGATTTGTCACGGAAGTGTATGCCTTATCTACTGCCAAATTTGGGCCGGCAAGTTCGGCTCCGTCCATCCGATTAAAACTTAATAAGTTCGCGCCAGCGTCTAGTACGGCAATTGACATCGGCGCCCCAATTTCAACGGCTTTAGCTTTAGCACTATCAGTCATCAATAACGCAAGTGCTAAATCAATTTCCATACGCTCAACTCTTGGCATTACTTGCCTTTCTTATAGTCGTGCCACTGGGCAGCGCGGGCGCGCATTTTTTGATGCATACCCTGCATTACGTTCACACTACCCAAATACTCTTTCGAAACTTTCGCAACCATCGTGTAATTGGTATCAACCACATTTGCTACCGGAGTTAAAGCCGTCTGCGCAACAAACTGGTAGCTATCTAGCGTCGACTGACCCGTTAACTCGCTGACCCAGTGCACCATTTGGGAATGCGCAATTCGAAAGGCATCTTCAAGTGGTTTTGTGGAACCGGTCGTAATTATGAAGTCATCTGATTCAATTCGTGGCCACGGAGTAGGCGTATTTTTTATTAAATCGACAATCATCACAGTGTCCATTGCGGTTTCGACTGCAACGCCACAAGTTTCGCCTTCACCTTGGCGAGCATGCCCATCTCCAAATGAAAATAGTGCGCCTTCAACATTTACCCCGAGGTAGCAAGTAACACCTGCCCGCATTTCCGGGGTATCCATGTTGCCGCCCCAATCACCAGGTGTCAGTGAGGATCGAACTTCGCCCAGTGCGGGCGCTACCCCGACTGTGCCGTGCATCGGATCAAGTGGCAGTGCTGCAGTGAATTTTGTATCGGCAGCTGCGTACCTAACAAGACGTTCTTTCAAGTCAAGTTCATAAATCCAAGTTCGCTCAAGCAGAGCCGGTTGCAACGTAGCAGTTGTTGCCGTCGAAGTTAGAGCGCCAAAAAACGGCACGGTTGTGCTAACTCCCCAAGCCTCGCGGGGTTCAATAGATACAAAGTGAACAGCAAGAGTGTCGCCAGGCTCTGCGCCTTCAACATAAAACGGACCAGTCTGCGGATTTAAAAATCGTGGATCACACACTTGAGTAGACATGTCGCTGGCCGATTTAACTTGGCCACCGAAACAATCAAATGACCACGAATCAATGAATGCGCCCGGTTTAATGCTTACGACACCTTCCCGGCCACCAAAAGTAAAAGTATGTGTTGTGGGATCGGCGTCTTCATCTGGCGCCCAATTGCAAATATCAAAAGTCATGTCTTTATTCTTGTCGATTTAGTCAAGTAATTGGTCGTGCTTTGAGAAGTCTTTGAAAAAGAAACTGGGTGCCAGCAAGCTGACACCCAGTTTCTTAGTTGTACGTTAGGCGCGTTCGTGCGCTTCTTCCAAATTCGAACGACCAATTTCGGCGTAGATATCTGGATGCTTGGACTTAACCCAAAGGGCATAAAGCAACCCAATTAGCAAAGTTCCAAACACTTCATGTGGCAAATACTTAACCATTAGTGAATTTGACTGGTTACCTGCTGCGAAGCCAGAGCCAACTGCAGCAAATAGCAGTGATAGCGCATAGATCATGCCAGCTGCGCCAACAAGTGGAGCAACAAGCGTTGTTAGAACATTACCCTTGTGCTTCTTCTTGCCCCAGAAGTAACCAATTACTGCAAATGAACAAATAACTTGGACTACCAGAATGAACGCAGTTCCAACTAATGAAGGAACTGTGTAGATAACTACGTAAGGCAACAGAGTTGGATCTGAAGTTGCTCCCTCAACTGATGGATCTGAGGTCCAGGCAGTCGAGTAGGTTGCAAACAACAGCACCATCACAATGTTGATTACAGTAACAACAGATGATGCCACCGCTGGAGATTGATGCGTTGGATGGGTGCTAGACAGGCGATTGCGAAGGCCAGCAAATGGAAGTTCGCGACCAAGTGCAAACACATATCGTGAGGCAGCATTGTGGAATGCCATCGCACATGCAAATGATCCAATTACTAGCAAGACCCGGTAGAAACTTGATGAAAGTGAGCCAAGGTTTTCCTGTACTGGGATCAACCACAAGTCAACTGGGTTTCCAGTTGATCCAGCGGAAACTTCGACAGTGGTCTTCGCACCATTTGCCACAACAGCCATCCAAGAAATGAATGTGTAGAACACACCAAGTCCGATAACAGCGATCATGGTTGCGCGTGGCACTACATGCTTAGGATCTTTTGATTCCTCGCCGTATGCAGCTGTGGTTTCAAATCCAATCCAAGACCAGAAGGCAAAGAAAATACCAAGTGCTGCGGTACCAGCGGCGACGCTAGTTCCAAAAGCGCCAGCTTCGAGATTTGCAAAGCCCGCCATTGGAGAAATAGTCTCAGCGACCATGAAACCGTCAGGGCCGCCCTTTACAAGCACACTGATACCGAAAGCAAGAAGTAACAAAACTTCAGCAACAAGAGTCACGCCAAGTATCGTTGCGGCAACTGTGATATCGAAGTAGGTCAAAACCCAAATGAGTAGCATTCCGGCAATCGCAATAATCAGCCAGCTAACTTCAATGCCAGCCATGCTGTTTAGAGTGTTTGCGGCAAAGAATGAGAAGCCACCGATTAAGGTGCCTTCGAAAAGAATGTACGAAACGGTAGCAAGTAAACCTGCTGCCATACCCCAAACTTGACCGAGTCCCTGGGAAATGAATCCATAGAACGCACCAGCTGTTGTGATGCGTTTTGCCATGGCGGAAAAGCCGATAGCAAAAATGGATAGCACGATTGTTGCGAATAGGAAACCAGCTGGAACACCAATTCCGTTACCGTAACCAGCACCAACCGGAACGTTGAAGCTCATAGCTGTAATTGGGGCAGCGTTAGCTACCGCCATAAACAGAACAGCAGTTAAGCCGATGGCACCTTTACGAAGGCCCTTTTGGCTTTCGGTATTTGTCGACATACGTTCGACCCTTTCGTTAGGGCGGTGGGAAAATCCCAACGCTGCTCACTTCTCCCAGTGGTGACCTGAATCACACGCTTTCCACGACTTTGCCAGAAACTTGCATCCAAAACATTCAAATTGCCCAACTTTTTCGAATTATTTGGTAAAAATTTTTGGAAATTTGGTATGAAATACGTACATTAAGGACCTAAATTCACTAAATTTTCTCATTATTCCCTGATTTATAGGCATATTTGATCTTTAACCAATACGCAACCAAAAGGCACTAAAAGGTATGGTCATTTGGTCTAATTTATGCCAGTATGGGGACACAGTTAAGTTACACCGCACTAGTTGTTTGATTCAAGGAGGTTTTCACCTGATGACACAAGAACAGGTTGGCGCACCCGAATTCGACTACGGTCTTTTTTCATATGACTCAAAAGAGCAAATGATTGCCAAGTCGAAAGAATTTTGGAATCCAGGCAAAACCCAATTTTGGATTGATGCTGGAATTCCGTTGGTAATTGATAGACGAGAAGAATATTTTATTTACGACATGTCAGGCAAGCGGCTTATTGATGCTCATCTAAACGGTGGAACTTACAATCTTGGACACCGCAATCCAGAAGTTGTGCAAGCCGTAACCATGGCTATGCAACATTTTGATATTGGAAATCATCACTTCCCAGCTCTGGCTCGCACTGCATTAGCTGAAGCATTAATAAAGTCAGCACCAGCGGGCTTAAGCAAAGTTATTTACGGCTCTGGCGGCGGCGAAGCAATCGACATTGCGCTTAAATCAGCACGACATGCCACGCAGAAGCGAAAAATCGTCTCAATCATTAAGGCGTATCACGGCCATACAGGTTTGGCTGTTGGAACTGGCGATGACAGATTTTCGAAATTATTTCTCTCGGATCGCCCCGAAGAATTTCCACATGTTCCGTTTAATGACTTAGCAGCAATGGAAGACGCATTGCGTGGCCGCGACGTTGCCGCAGTAATTATGGAAACTATTCCGGCGACCTACGGATTCCCGTTACCAAATCCTGGCTATTTAGAGGCAGTCAAACTTTTGTGTGAAAAATATGACGCACTTTACATCGCTGATGAAGTGCAGACCGGATTAATGCGAACTGGTGAACTCTGGGG